>JBBSJJ010000224.1:0-3194 GCA_038257335.1 Chitinophagales bacterium
ACAGGTTTGGAAAAGTGATTGTAAAGCGGGCCTCCTCCAGTTGAGCATCATAGCAGCCTCCTAAACTTTTTATAGGAAGCTTTGCAATCCGAAATTACTTTTTGCCGAAGTGCCTGCGCTGTCGGGATTATACTTTCTTAGTTGCTTTCACCTGGCTCATCAATCAGGTCGTTGATGGTTCTCTTCTCCAAAATTTTTAAAGTAGCGTCCCTTGTCATGATCATTACCCGGTTAAGGCTGCAATGTGTTTCGTTGCAATCCTGGCATTTTTGATAGAAGTTAAGGCTCACACATGGGAGCATGGCAATAGGTCCTTCTATGATGCGGAACACTGCAGCCAGCGTTGTTTTCTTTGGGTGAGCTGCAAGCATGTAGCCCCCGCCTTTACCTTTCTTGCTTTCCAATACATTGTTTTGCTTCAATAAAAGCAAGATGTTTTCCAGGAACTTAATCGGTATTTTTTTTTGCTCTGCAATCTCGGCAATCAGTACCGGCCCCTTACCGTAGAGTGCTGCCAGGTATCCCAGGGCTTTTAATCCGTATTGCGTTTTTTTAGATATCACTGCTTCAAAAATAAGCATTACAGTTTTAAAAAATGCGGCTCCTTTAAAAGCTTACGGTACAAGATGATCATTATGCTGCCCACCTCATCCGGAGGTTTCAATATCCTTTCTTAAGAAAATTTTTCTAATCCGGGATTTCTGTTGTAGGTTTGTCCATCAATCAGGTAGACTAAAGTATATGTTACATAATTTCAATACGCTTCACCAATTATCTACCAACAACAGCTGTTGTTGGTGCCGGGGTATGTAACGCTATCTATCTATTTAACCAGCCAAAAATTTTAAAAAACAAAAAGGTAAATGAATGACAACGGGAAAAATATAGCTGATCGAATAGTCTGCCAAATTAGTAGACTAATAGCAAAAGATGCTATGGCGGCGCTTGTAGATACCTTTCCCGGGCAGGTCACCTTTAGCACCAGCTTTAGTTTTGAGGACCAGGTGATCACCCATGATATTGCCAGCAACCAGTTACCCATTAGCATATTTACGCTAGATACGGGTCGTTTGTTTGCAGAAACTTACTCTGTGTGGAATAGTACCAGGGAACGGTACCAGGCTTCCATAAAAGCTTATTACCCAAAGTTCGATTTGCTCGAACCGTTTGTACAATCAAAAGGGCCGAATTCTTTTTACGAGTCGGTAGAGAATCGCAAAGCCTGTTGTCATATTCGTAAAGTAGAGCCACTGCAACGGGCGCTTGCAGGAAATAAAGTTTGGATTACCGGGTTGAGAGCCGAACATTCAGCCGCAAGGCACGACCTGCAGCAGGTAGAATGGGACGAGGTGAACGAGGTAATCAAATACCATCCGCTGCTGCATTGGTCTACCAACGATGTGAAAGCATATATTGCGCAGCATAATATTCCGTACAACCCACTGCACGACCGTGGGTTTGTAAGCATAGGTTGTGCTCCCTGTACGAGGGCCATCCAACCCGGCGAAGATTTTAGAGCCGGCCGCTGGTGGTGGGAGGATGCAGATAAAAAAGAATGTGGCTTGCACGAACATGTGCCGGCAGCAGAACAACAACCACAATAGTATTTAAGAAAATATTGAATTCACATGGTAGCAAATAATACAGTAGAAAAGTCGGGGGTTTCAGCAGAACATTCCTTTGATTACCTGGATCACCTGGAGTCTGAATCCATACACATATTCAGGGAAATAGCCGGGCAGTTTGAGCGCCCCGTGTTGTTATTTTCAGGCGGTAAAGATTCCATTGTGTTGGTACACCTGGCGTTGAAAGCATTTCGCCCCGGCAAGTTTCCATTTCCTTTGATGCACATAGACACTGGCCATAATTTTCAGGAAGCGCTTGATTTTAGGGATGAGATGGTAAACAGCATCGGGGAAAAATTGATTGTGCGCAAAGTAGAAGATACGATACAACAAAAAAATCTGACAGAACTAAAAGGGAAGTTCGCCAGCAGGAATGCTTTGCAAACTTTTACCTTGCTTGATGCAATTGATGAATTTAAATTTGATGCCTGCATTGGTGGTGCCCGCCGGGACGAAGAAAAGGCAAGAGCCAAAGAACGCATCTTTTCTGTAAGGGACGAATTTGGGCAGTGGGATCCAAAACTACAGAGGCCAGAACTGTGGAACACTTATAATGGTCGCATTCACAAAGGCGAAAATGTGAGGGTTTTCCCCATTAGCAACTGGACGGAACTCGACATCTGGAATTACATTAAAAGAAACAACATCGACCTGCCATCTATTTATTTTTCTCATGAAAGAGAAGTGTTGGAACATGAAGGACAACTGGTGGCTACTTCAGAATTTATACAGTTGGATGAGAGCGATAAAATCGCCATCAAAAAAGTAAGGTATAGAACAGTGGGCGATATGACCTGCACCGCTGCAGTAGAATCAAATGCATCCACTATTGATGACATCATCAAAGAAATTATTGCTACTAAAACAAGTGAGCGTGGCGAAACAAGAATAGATGACAGGGTAAGTGAAGCAGCCATGGAAGACAGGAAAAAGGGTGGATATTTTTAAGTCAAAAGTCAAAAGTCAAAAGTCAAAAGTCAAAAGTCAAAAGTCAAAAGTCAAAAAATGTAGAGACCGTAATTTTAAAGATCTCTCACACATCAAAAATCACACATCACACATCACACATCATAAATCACACATCATAAATCACACATCATAAATCACACATCACACATCACACATCATAAATCACACATCATAAATCACACATCACAAATCACACATCATAAATCATACATCTCAAATCACTCAATGGATATCTTACGATTTATAACAGCAGGCAGTGTAGACGACGGTAAAAGTACTTTAATTGGCAGGCTATTGTATGATAGCAAATCTATCATGATAGATCAATTAGCTGCTATAGAAAAGCAAAGCAAGAATAAAGAGGAAGGAGAGATAGATCTGGCTTTGCTCACAGATGGGCTGCGGGCAGAAAGGGAGCAGGGTATCACCATAGACGTTGCGTACAAATATTTCAATACACCGCGGCGCAAATTTATTATTGCAGATGCTCCCGGTCATATTCAGTACACACGCAACATGGTTACCGGCGCATCTAATGCAGACCTCGCCATCATTTTGGTAGATGCACGCCACGGGGTTGTAGAACAAACACGCCGCCAT
>JBBSJJ010000225.1:0-3141 GCA_038257335.1 Chitinophagales bacterium
GCCAGTCCCTGGAACTTGAGAAATTCGGCCAGGGTAATATGATTGGCTTCTGCAAAAAATGCCATGAACACTTCTATGGAACCAACAATGCAATGGTGCAGCCCGGCAATACTTATTAAAAAAGTTACCAAAAATATCATTACCACCCGGCTAAAAGTATCCTGTGCCGAACTCAACAGCCACGAAAGCATGCCCATCAACCAGCCCGCCATAATGCTGCTGATGAGTGTGGCTCCCACACTGTATTTGAGCATCTTTTCCGAAACAAAATAAAAAAAGTCTTTGCCAATCAGGTGCATTTCGTTGTTAAACAGCAGCGAGATGCTGCCAAACAAATACCCGCCTGTAAGGTTGCCCACATACACCAGCAGCCAGAGTTTGGCTAAACTTCCCAGGCTGGCCTGCCCATTCATCACGGGTATGGTGGCCAAAGTGGTATGCTCGGTAAACAATTCTGACCGGCCGATAATCACAAAAATGTACCCAATCGGATACACAAAAGCCATCATCACGGCCAACTGACCGGCGGTGGACTCGCTTTTAAAAAGGGTATGGATGATGCCGATGATTAAGATGCTAAACCCTACTTCCAAACCTGCCGATATGGAAGACAGAAACAGTCCCAAATCTGACCGGTTGTGTTCTTTCAAACCAGTTTCAATTTGTTCCCGCATGATCTCATACGCCTCTTTGGGCTTTTCTGCAGGGGCGCTTTGAATGGAGCTGGCCATAAATAAATGCTATAAATAATTTAAGGTGATACGGCTGGTTTTATACACCAGCCGGGGTATAGTTAAATTTTACTTCCTGTAATCAAACTGCAAAAGAATCTACCGCACACATTCCTGTTTTAAGACTTTTACTCAAACAAAAAATACAGCAGGCAGATTCATCGAGCTTTGCTTTGTACAAACAGGTTGCAGTGCATAATGTTGGTTTAGGAATAAGATTTCTTAATCACCCTGCCTTTGTTGATGAAAATTGAATAAGGGAGAAAACTACTTCAACAAAACATAACAGCAGGAACAAAATGAAAATAGTGAGAGGATGTTTCTACCAGATTTTCGGGGATGTTTCCCGCAGATTTCCGGGAATTTGTTTCCCGCAGATTTACCCGGATTTATTTTTTTGAAATGTTTCCCGCAGACCTTGGCTACCGGCAGGCAGGTTTTCGCAGATCTTTTACGCAGATCTGGAAGATTTATTTTCTGGAATATTTGTACTTATCTGCAGCGCATAAAATCTGTGTCGATCTGCGTGTCTGCAATCTGCGGGAACTTTCAGCCTGCGAAAATCTGCGGGAACTTAATAATATAAATGCCTATTTACTTGCTATCTGGTATTTAAGTCTCTATTTTAATGCCTTAACCAAAACAAACAACAATCATGAAAAATTTACTCCTGATTTTATTCATCGCAACATGTATGTTTTCCTGCAACAATGACACAAAAGAAACTGAAGTTGCCAAAAACAGCGACTGGACGAACCAAAACCTTAAAGGCATGGTACAAAATATGGAATCAACCAATTACACGCCCGACAGCACCGGCAAAACAGGCGCCATGGATTCCTGTTGTGTTACGGTGGATGAGTTTGATAAGAACGGTTATGCAAGTGCCGCCACCAAAAAAGACAGTAAGGGAACTATTACTGAAAACATTAGCATGAGCCACTACGAAAAAGGCCAGATGAAAAGCATGACCACTACAAAAAACGGAAAACCATTCAACGGGTTTGAGATACAGCTGGATAAAGATGGCAAATACAGCGCCGGGCAGGAAACGGATTCTGCCGGAAAAATAGCCTTTTTTTATACAGGCTTAAAAGAGGATGATTACGGCGCCGTAACCACCGGTACCCGGCACAAAGCCGACAGTAGCATCGACGGTGTTTTTGAAAACGAATATGTAAAAGGAACCCAGGTGGCAGGAAGATACAGGGACAGCAGCGGCAAGGAAGTGTACAGCTCAAAAAGTGAGTTGAATGACAAAGGAGATGTTGTAAAAACAATGGAAATAAATGTAACCAAAGACAGCACCACCAATACTGTAACTACCTTTAAATACGATAGCTACGACGAACAAGGCAACTGGACCCAGCGGACTTCTTACAACGAAAAAGGCAAAGCAACAAAGGTTGTGAAGCGGGCTTTTACCTACTACAAAAAAGACTAAGCACTATTACATGCAATCATTTTAGGAAAGACGGTTTTGAACCGTCTTTTTTTGTGTGCAACAAAGAAGATTTTTGGGGGTGTTTCCCGCAGACCTTGCCTATTGGCAGGCAGGTGTAAGCAGATCTTTTCCGCAGACCAACGCAGATTTATTTTCCGGGGTATTTGTGCTCCTCTGCAGTGCTTCCTGATCATCGAAGATCTGCCTGCCGGTAGACAAGGTCTGCGTATTTTCCATGTTCGAAAATCTTCCTGCCGGTAGACAAGTCTGCGGGGCTCGGGATTAAAAACTTCGTCTAGCTCAAGCATTATCTATTCTGGCAGGGCATTCATCCGGGCAATTCATCACTCATCATTCATCACTCATCACTCATCATTCACCATTGCCTTCCCACATTCTGTCGGGGCCCATTGCCTATTGCCTATTGCCCATTACTCCGTCCGAACGCCAGTCCAAAACATCTCTTCTGGCAGGGCATTCAGCCGGGCAATTCATCACTCATCACTCATCACTCATCACTCACCACTGCCTTCCCACATTCTGTCGGGGCCCATTGCCCATTACTCCGTCCGAACGCCAGTCCAAAAGATCCATTCCGGCGGGTCATTAAGACCGGCAATTCATCACTCATCACTCATCACTCATCATTCACCACTGCCTTCCCACATTCTGTCTGCGCCCATTTCCTATTGCAAATTGCCTATTGCCTATTGCAAATTGCCTATTGACCATTGCCTATTGCCCATTGCCCATTGCCTATTGCCCATTGCCTATTGCCCATTGCAAATTGCCTATTGCCCATTGCCTATTGCCCATTGCCTATTGCCCATTGCAAATTGCCTATTGCCTATTGCCTATTGCCCATTGCATATTGCCTATTGCCTATTGCCCATTGCCCATTGCCTATTGCCTATTGCCCATTGCCCATTGCCAATTCACAAAACCCCCTCCTCCCGCAAAAAATCA
>JBBSJJ010000226.1:0-3109 GCA_038257335.1 Chitinophagales bacterium
AAATTAAAATAAGGCTCCCAGGTTACATGCGGCAGCGTAACACCCGCCAGGTGCTGCACCGGAGCCTGTAAAAACATGCGGCTGATAGATACTTCATTATCCGAATTAACAGAAACAGTTGCTGCTGTTCTGTCGGGGTATTGCCCTGAAAATGAAATGCCCAAATGATCGTATCCCGTGCTTACATCCAGCAAAGTGCACATAGCTTTTATGTTGGGGTAATGAGCAGCAAGATCTCCGCCATTTGTTTTGTTTGGCTTTTGATGATATTGTTGAAATATTTCCTGGTCTCCCCGGAACCAGCCGGCAATAATATTTTGCGTAGCAGCAGGAAGTGCAAAGTCTATATTCACTTCCGGGTTTTCGGCAAGTTTCCATTGGCATATACATTGTATGGCACCTGTAGATCCTGATACTTCCCTTATAGCAGCCTTTCGCCTGAATTTTGACCATGCATTGTTGAAGGCATAAGGATGTGGCAAAATCGGTTCCAGGTTCAGCAGGCCGAATGTAAATTTAATATCGCCATCGGTAAGCTGGTTCTTATCATCATAGCTGCCTCGCATTACAACCGATAGGGGAGCGGTGGTAGAGAAGAATGCATTTTTTATGGCGAACTGGTGCAGTTCCTTCAGCAAGTTTTCGTTGGCAGTTTCTTTGTTGCTGGCATGGGACCATAACAACTGCATTTGCATATTGGCTTCCGACGCAATTTTTATGTACACAGCATTGTCAACAGCGGGGCTTATGCGGCTGCCATCCGCCTGGTAGGGCTTGTCTATTAAAAAATTGGCTTGTGCCGATGCAAATATTCCTTCTGCATCTTTTGCATAACAGAGGTAACCAAATTGCTTTTTTTGTGCAAAAGACAGCGTGAGCATATTGTATTTTTCGTTCGCCGTTTGCCAGAGTTGATACGTTTCCCGTTGCTGGAAAAAATTGCAGTCTTCATCATTCAATTGAAAACCTAAATTGGTAACCAGCAAAAAAGGTTTGGCTGGTTTTATCAATTGCGTTTCTTCTTCCACTCCTTTCCATAAACATTGCAGGCCATCCATTAATTGCAAGCCAATAGCACCATTGCTCTCCAATACCGTTGGCTGGCCGGTTTGTATCATTTTTGAAGCCAGCATCCAGTAAGCCCTTTGTATAGGTGCTTTGCCTGCAATATGAAAAAATTTGGAGAGGCATTTTTTAATATCAAATATGGGGTTGCTTGTATAATTTAGCGCAACATAATAATCGTTACTGTTGCCGGTTCTTTTGCCCACCGCACCCGACCCCCGCAGCAGGTTATATTGATTGCCATAAATTGCCACAGAAGATGTATCGGAGGTATCAATTTCCAAAAAGCCGTTTTGATTAAACTGGATTTTAATGCTGCCCGGCAGCGATATTTTTGCAGCCCTTGCATCGGCGCCATAAACTGAATCTGATGCAGCCACTGTTGCTGAATGGTTGAGTGTTAAACTCAGAGAAAATTTAACCGTGGGCGCAATAGTTATTTTTTCCTGTGTAATAGATGTTTTAACAGGAAAGGCCAACGTACCTTTTGTAATATTAAACCCAATGTATTCATTTGGTTGCGCACCCTGCCTGAATAATGCGGCGCTTAACCAGATGGTTCCTTTTGAAAGCGTGTATGCAGAACCGATAGCTGTTACTACTCCCCCCACTAAAATATTTTCAAGATCGCCGATCTTGATTTTCCCGGTATCCAGGCCAGGCCTGCCCACTTTTTTTTTCGTTATAGATGTACCTTCTCTTTTTACTGGTAGCGTAATAATATTGATAGGTGTGGAAACCGTAGCATATATAAGCGGCATAGCACTGTTGCTGTAATGTACCTGTATGGATTGCTGTAGTTTTAAAAATTCGAAATAACCAAAGCTTCCATCCTCTTTGTAAATGGGACCAATCTTTTCAGAAGTATTAAATTGTAAGCCACCACCACCCGGTTTTAGCAAGCCTTCCACCAATGTTGACTGTGCTGTTTCCTGCACAAATAATGTAGCACCTGTTTCTTTTAATGCAGTGCCCGAAAATTTTTCCAGGGCAGGCTTTCCGCTGATGCGCTGCCGTAAATCATCCGCATCCGCTTTTGTCCATTTTTGGGCTGTAGCGGTTATGTTCGATTGCGAGAGCTTGTCCAGCAGGCCCATCATCATCTTTTCATCACCCGACTTTTTTACATCAACATCTTTAAGCATGTTCAGGATGGCTTCTTTAACCGTAACTTTTCCCATAATAGTTGTTTTAAGAAATAACACCACAATCGCTGTGTCGTTATTTCCATAATGAGCATGATGCTTTTAAGCCAATGCCAAAAGCAGTAGTGTTTTTCTCGATGCTTGTTTGCTGTTTTAGATGCCTGGAGTTACCAGGCTCTAAGAAAGGGTGTAAATGAAAAACCGAAAGAAATTTTTTTCGGTTTGCATTTATTAGGGCGGTCTGCCGCAACTGCTGCAGGCCTTCTACATTTGCTTTGTAAGGTTAATAAAACTTTTTTGGTTGCCATAATTAAAGGCCCTTTTTATTTTTTGCGGTTAAGTGCAATATTTCACCTGATATTGTTTTATCAGAAACCTTTGTTGACTAATGGCAAAAATTAAAAAACATACCGAATTTGAGCAAGTTGTAATGCTGATTGAAGAAGCCAGAAACAGGGCTTTCAATAAGGTGAATGCAGAATTAGTATTACTTTATTTTAATGTAGGAAATATTGTTTCCGACAAAGTAGCTGCTGGTGTATGGGGTGAAAATTCGGTGGATGATTTAGCAAAATTTATTGAACAACAATATCAGGGCTTGAAAGATTTTAACCGGCGGGGGCTTTATAGAATGAAGCAATTTTTTGAAACATACTCAGCAAGCGAATTCCTGTAAACACTGACAACTCAATTACAAAAGACAGAAAAATGAAGTAAAAATATTTGTGACAACACTGTTGACACAATTGCAATAGTCGTCACACCTCTATATTTTAAGTAAAACAAAAACTGTTCCATGTAACAAAAAAGCAGAAGCGGCTTTTCTTGCCGTGGTGGGCAATAAAAATACTCCAACCATTTAAAGGTTGCTGCCTTGGCCCCGGCTTTGACGAGCCATT
>JBBSJJ010000227.1:0-3094 GCA_038257335.1 Chitinophagales bacterium
AGATACGGTTGTAACTGGCCCGGCCTTGTTCAATAGCGCCATCCCTTTTCCCGTAGTAGCCCCCGGCTCGAGAGATGTAAATTATAATTTGGTGCCAAAGAATGCAGCAACAGGGTTACCCATTTTTTATAAAGATATTGCCAGCATCGCCTACCAGTTAAATGATACGGGAGCAATCGGCAATATAAAAAACATAATAGTACTAAGTAATAAAGCAAACGAAAATTTACAATGGCAGGTGCCTGAGGGTAAGTGGCATATAGTGCGGTATGTATGTTTCCCCACGGGGCAGCAATTGGCTACTGCAAGCCCTGCATCAAAAGGTTTTGTGCTGGATCATTTTAGTTCAGCAGCACAAGAGGCCAATATGAATTATGTAATTGATAGAATTAAAACCGGGTTGGGAACTTTAAAAAATCGTTCTTTAAAATATTTATACGAGGATAGTTACGAAGTAAACTCAGGCGTGTGGACGCCGCTACTCGCAGAAGCTTTTCAACAAAAATATGGGTATAGTTTATTACCCTACTTACCATTGTTGAATGGCGTGCCTTACGCAGATACAGAAAATGCTAATCGTTTTCAATTTGATTTTACCAAGTTGCTTTCCGACCTTATAATTACCAACCACTACACCAAAGGCCGTACAATGTGTGAGCAGGCAGGCCTTGGTTTTTATGCAGAAGCTGGTGGCCCCGGACAACCCATACACAACGTTCCTTTTGAGGATTTAAAAGCACTCGGTTCACTTACCGTACCCCGTGGTGAATTTTGGAATAACCATACATCCTCTAACGATTTACAAATTGTAAAAGGCATAGCAAGTGCCGCACATATTTACAATCAAAAGTTTGTGGAGGCAGAGGCATTTACCAGCGTTTGGCTTTGGCAGGAAGGCCCGGGCGAATTAAAACCGTTGGCCGACAGAGCCATGTGTGAGGGTCTGAACCGTTTTGTATATCACACTTTCCCACATAGCCCGCCAGAAGGCGGCACTCCCGGATGGATCTACAATTTTGGAACCATCATAAACACTACAAATGGGTGGTGGCCAAAGTCGCAGGGCTTTCATGAATATTTAGGCAGATCTAGCTATTTACTGCAGCAAGGTAATTTTGTAGGTGATGTGGCTTTCTATTATGGTGACCAGGCACCCAATTTTGTAGCACCCAAACATGTACCTGCAACCCTTGGCAGCGGATACGATTACGATGTAGTAAACACCGATATAATCATAAATAAAATGACAGTAAAAAATCGCCTTATTTATTTACCGCATGGGCAGTTTTACGAAGTATTGGTGTTGCCCAACCAAACAACGATTAACCCAACGGTGTTACAACGTTTGGAAAGGTTAGTAGCAGCAGGTGCTACTATAATTGGGCCAAAACCTACTAAATCGTATAGCTTAAAAAATGCCACATCCAACGATAGACTGGTAAAGCAATTGGCTGATAAATTATGGGGCAATTGCGATAGCAGCAACATACAAGAACATAAATTTGGTTTGGGCAAAGTAGTGTGGGGAAAAACTGTAAGAACTGTTTTGCAGGAGAAAAGAATTACTCCAGATGTGCAGGTAAAGTTGA
Source organism: Chitinophagales bacterium (assembly GCA_038257335.1). GTDB lineage: Bacteria > Bacteroidota > Bacteroidia > Chitinophagales > Chitinophagaceae > Ferruginibacter. Next base: position 1,590 of record JBBSJJ010000227.1, read on the forward strand.
ATAATGCCGGCGATACTGCAATAGATTATATCCACCGACGTGTAAGTGATAAAGAAATCTATTTTCTACGCAACACTACACAAACTAATATTAACGGTACATGCAGGTTTAGGGTAGTGGACAAAATGCCGCAATATTGGAATGCCGAAACAGGCGAAATATTTCCCATCAATCAATTTTCAGCAGATAAAAATGGAATTACTATTCCATTATCCCTTGCTGTGGATGGAGCTTGCTTTATTGTTTTTACCGAGAAAGCATCCATGAATTCAAATGTAAAAAAAGCGATTCCCCTTCTTTTAACGGAAGTGCTCTATACCAATAAGGGATTAGCAGTTTTAGATAGCACAACATTACCCAATACAAACACTCTTACCATTAACAGCCCCTGGCAGGTGCGGTTTCAAAAGCGCACCGAGAGCCCTGTATTAGATACTTTCAGCCAATTACAATCCTGGCATTTAAGTAATAAAGATGGAATAAAATATTTTTCTGGCACAGCAGCTTATTACAATAGTTTTACGCTAACAGCAGCACAAATAAAAAATGGATACGGCTTATTTTTAGCGCTGAATGCTGTAAAAGAAATAGCCGAAGTGTACTTAAACGGGCATCGGATTGGTTTGCATTGGTACAAAAATCATCAATTTGATATTACCGATTTTGTACAACCGGGTACCAATTATTTAGTGATAGAAATCGTAAACTCTATCAACAACCAATTAATTGGCGATGCGAAATTACCGGCAGGATTGCAACAAATGCGAAGCAACATTGCCAAACTGCCCAATGCCTGGATGACTGATTTTAAAGATGCCAAATTGATAGAGGCCGGTTTAATAGGGCCGGTGCAAATTAAATGGGCAAAATGTATTACAGAGTAAAAAATCTCATTTTAAAGTTTTACAATGAAAGAAATATTTATCATTCTCTGTATTAAGTTTTTATTTATTTGCAATTGTTTTAGCCAACAAACAAATACAAATGTCAGGCAAAAAATAAATTTTAATAGCGATTGGAAATTTATAAAAGGTGATCACCCTGCTTTTAAAAATGTAGATTTTATTGATACTGCCTGGCGTAAACTTCAACTGCCGCACGACTGGATGATTGAAGGCCCATTCGATAAAAGCAACCCCAGTGAAGCCTCCAGCGCTTTTTTGCCCGGTGGCATTGGCTGGTACAGAAAAACATTCACTCTACCCGATTCTTTAAAATCGAAAAAAGTATTCATCCAGTTTGACGGCATTTACATGAACTCCGACGTATGGATTAACGGACATTTTTTAGGTCGTTATCCTTATGGATATTCATTGATTGAATATGATTTGACCGGGCTTGCAAAACCGGGCCAAACAAATGTGATGGCAGTAAGGGTTGATAATTCATTGGAGCCATCGGCCCGCTTTTATGCAGGTGCCGGCATTTACAGAAACACCTGGTTGGTTATAACAGACGGTTTGCACTTTGATAATAAAAGCGGTGTATTTGTTTCTTATAAAAAT
>JBBSJJ010000228.1:0-3086 GCA_038257335.1 Chitinophagales bacterium
CATCTGGCGACTTCCAGGAATGCCAGGCCGCTGCCAGCTGATCGTAAACACAGATGGCGCCATTGGGCATGGTGAGCATGGCTGAGTAACTGGTATGTTCAGGCAAAATTTTAAAGGAGCGAAAACCTTGTTGATTCAGTTGATATACTTCATCCTGGTCCAACCAATTGGAAACAGCAAACAAATTGCCCCTGGAGTCTGAAGCTTGCCGAAAGAAATAAGGGGCCTGAACGTTTTTCCATTCCTGTGGCAGAACGACTTTTTTAACACCCGCCTGCACCATTATGTCCGAGATAAAATTAGCATCGTACTTATACGATTGGAAATGCAATGCCTGGAGGTCTATTTTAAGCAAACCTTGTGCATCTACGCTTACCCACAACACGTTTGAACGATCTATATAAAAAGCACTGATGCGAAGGCCGTTCGTGGGATTTTCCCATAATAGTTTCATTTCGCCGGCTGCCGTAATTCTGAAAATACGTCCACCATTTTCAAAATAAACATTGCCCTGTTTATCTGCCTGCAGGCCAACATTGCCTGGCGCTGGTGCAGGTTTTGCGGATGGAGGCGGTGAAAGGATTTTGCTGGTCCTTTTACTGATATCCAATAAATTAATTCTACCCGCTTCTGCTATGGCTAGCCGGTTGCCCGGCAAACCAATGATAGAAAAATATTCACCAAATGCATTGGTTAAGTTATTAGGTACTTCTTTTTTTACATTAGTAGCAAAAGGTATCCATTCAAATTTCCTGGCACTGGTATCCCCAACCTGAACCCCATTTTCGCTGACGAGGTACAGCTTTCCTTCCGATGATTCAACGATGGCGTTGATGGTGTCTTTTTGTAACATTCCATTGGCCCTGTTTGCATAATAAACTTTGCCGGTTTTGCTGTTGAGCCAACCCATGCCTTTATGATTGGCCATCATGAAGAACCAGTTGGATGTATTAAATCCCACACGATTGGTTTGCCATTTTGCATTCGGAATTTTGGCTAATTGGCTCCGGGTAGTATTGCGGCTTACCTTAAAACTGCGCAGGTTAAAATCATCTGCCTGTGTGGAACTGTAATATAATGTGATGGAATTGTTTTCCAGTCTTTCTATGTTATTTATGGCATTGGCAGCAAGCCCGGTATTTTCTTTGGGGTTATAGCGGATGGTTTTAAAACCCCTGCCATCATAACGGCTAAACCCATCCAATGTAGCAAGCCATATAAATCCATCTTCATCCTGCACGATACCGCTGATGAAACTTTGCGGCAGGCCATCCTCTACACCAAAATGTTGTTGGTTGGTAAACAGTCGTTGTTGCGCAACAATGATTTGTGCCGTACTTAAAAAAAATAGTAGTTGGAATAATCTTACTACATGAATCATCCTGAAGCGATAGCCGGTTTTTTGGTTCAAGTTAATATCATTTATACTCATTGAAGAACGTATTGCCTATCTGGTATGAGCTTATAAGTTGGTTAAAATTTGCCGTTAAATTAAATCAAAAGAAGGTACATGTATATAAAATTATGTATTTGTAGGATAGGAATGATTTATATATCGTAAACAGAAAGAGGCTGTCTCAAGAAAGAAGTTTCACACAACGAAACAAAGCAGGCAAAGAAACAACGATTGACTATCGAACGAATTGTTAGTACACTTTGTATTCTTTGAGGTCTTGCTGTGAAATGCCTTGCCTTTTGACACAGCCTCTTATTTTTAGTCGTTCTATTTTTTCAAGGTTGCCCAATGGTTTGCTTACGAAAGCCCGCGACCGGACGGGCAGGTATTGCGATGCAACCCTGCCTGACTGCGAGGGATGATGCTATAAAATACCATCACTGGTATTTTAAAAAAGTTAGTTTCTACCGAAATGCTTCCCGGGTTTCACAAACACAAACAAATGCTTGCCCCAATTCGAAGCTTCTACCATTCATTCTCTTTTTCCTGCAACTCACTCCATTGTTCTTTTCAGGCCCGCCGTTTTAAATGAATCTTGTATGGTGAAATTAATTACCAAACAATTAAATAATTATGCAATGAAAAAGAAAATTTTAGCCGCGGCTGTCGCCATTATTCTATTAGTGAGCGTGAAGGCACAGGCTCCCGATGGCTTTGTAATGGGTGCAATAACCTTAGCTGACGGAAGCGTGCTCAACGGTTATATAAAAGATAACATGAAAAAAGATGCCTCCGTAATATTACCAGCAACAATGGTGGCAATAAAAAAAAGTACAACGGCTCAGCGTTGAATGCTGTTACCATCAATGGGGTGGAATATCGTTGTTACATTGAATGTATATTTGCCAGGCCGTTGTTTTCTTCACAAACTCCCGTTGGTTGTAATGCTGACGAAGCCTCAAGTGAATAGCAATTGACAGAAAACAGGTAAGCCCAACACTGAAATTAAAAGAGAAGACATCCTTTAAATTTAATCTATCATGAAGAAATGGTTACTATTATTTGTATTCTTTACCATGGGTACTTTTGCTTCAGCCCAAAACAATAATGCAAAGAAGCAAAAGGAGAATATTGCGTTTCCTGAACTGTTGATTTTTTCAGATGAGTTTGAAACCTTTTTTTCAAGCAAAAACAAAATCGAAAAAGTTGTTTCGAACAAAACTTTTCTGGAAGGGCCTGTTTGGGTGGAGGCTTTAAAAGGTCTTTTGTTTACCGATATTCCCGAAAACAAGATTTATTTCTGGAACAAACAGAAGGGGCTTTCGGTTTGGCTGGAACCTTCAGGATTCGCAAATGGTCTGGCGCTTGATGCGGAAGGAAATTTGCTTATAATGCAGGGAAATCATTTGTCAACCAGTGAAACAAAGAGGCAGATTGGTAAAATTGTCAATCCCAAATCAAATAAATCAATTATCGACCTCGTAACAAATTATGAAGGACAGAAATTCAACAGTCCAAATGATATTGTTGTAGGCCCCAATGGCATTCTTTATTTTACAGATCCGGTTTATGGCTTAACAAATGGGGAGTTGGATAAAGAGAAAGAATTGTCTTTTGCCGGGGTTTACAAATATGAAAACAATAAGGTGAGGCTATTAATTGATTCATTGAAAAGCCCTAATGGAATTGG
>JBBSJJ010000229.1:0-3080 GCA_038257335.1 Chitinophagales bacterium
CCACCACTTACTATGTATTTTGGACCACACGAAGTTTTTCTTGCACTGGATATTAGCTTTAATAAAAACCAATCTTCCAAAGATCTTGAAGAAGCTATAACACGCCTTGAAAAAAGCATCAGATCAAAACACCCGGTAGTAAAAAGAATTTTTATTGAGGCCAATGGTATATCGGAACACAATGATGCTTTAGCCAAACCAATAAATGAATGAACGGGTAGTTCGAAGTTATTTCACCCCGCAAGAAAGTGCGGGATGCCACGGAATAATTGAAGCCCGCTCTGCATTGACATTTATTCGTTTACTATTCCACAAAGCCCCTGAGATATTTCCCGCCCTTGCACCTGCATAAAATCTTTCCAATACTTTTGAATGATTCTTCCCTAAAATTTTTTTATTTTTTGAGGAAACCTTTTATAACCCACTGTAAGATGAAAATATATAGTATGATTGCGACCGGTTGTCCAATGGTTTTTTGCAGACTTTCGTTCTTTTTAAGATCAATTCCTTTTCTTTTTATTCTGCTGCCTGCAAGTACGGTCGCTGCACAAACGCGGCCTGTATCTGAACTGGCGCCGGGAGTATTTTTTTATTTTGGCGATGAGCTACAGCAAAAATCAGCCAACTGTGTTTGGGTTGTTTTCAAGGATTACGTGTTGGCAATTGATGCCAACTATCCATGGGGCGCTGAGGAAATTGTAATGGAAATACGCAAGACCACGGACAAGCCTATACGTTTTTTATTTGATACACATTATCACCACGATCACACGTTTGGTAATGCGGTATTTGCAGACGCAGGAGCTGCCATTGTCTCCACGGTGAAAACTGCGGAAGAAATGCATACCTCCGGCCAATATGAATGGGATCATGGGAGCGAATACAGTGGCCGTGATATGAAGGGTGGCAGGCGTGAGTTTCCCTCGCTGACTTTTGATCAGCAACTTGTGTTTGATGACGGTGTACATCGTGTGGAACTTCGAAGAATGGGGCCTGCACACACCGGTGGAGATGGCGTAGCCTATCTTCCCAAAGAAAAGATACTTGTTACCGGTGATCTTTGTGTAAATGGAAATCCGTGGGGAAATAATGTAGCGGATGCAAATGTTGATTATGATAAGTGGCTTGATGTTCTTAAGACGATGGCCGGGTGGGACATAAAGATTGTTATACCGGGACATGGCGACCCTGGCACAACAGAAACACTGACACGACAGCGATCATACCTGGCCGATATGCTTAACCAGGTACGCGAGGGCATACAATTGGGTAAATCAAAAGACCAGTTGACTAAAGAAATAGACTTAAGTAAGCATCCGGTATATGGGGCAAACAAAGTTTCTATTAGACGTTCCATCGGTGATATGTACGATAAATTATCGGAGAAAGAGCGATAGTGGTTTTGTATAAACAGGGAGATAAAACTTTAATCCCTGCCTAAAAAATAAATCCTGCTTTTATCATCCAACATTTCTCCATTGCGCAGGATAAGGGCAGGAATGAGGCGAGCCTTTTACGCATAGCATCCTGTGATTTACAAAATTTGCAGAGTGACTTTTTGAAAATTGATCAGTTTAAAGGCTCAAGAAAGCTTAGCTTAAGGCTATACATGACTCCCGCGCAAGGATGGGGCAACGAAACTTTTTATATACCGGGACCAACGCGGGAATTTTCGATTCCCAATGATTTGAATGATATTGAAGATTTACTACTTCAAGTTGTTGCGCAATACCTGGCAATAGAAAAGGACAGTTATAAAAGATAATAAGGCCTCGCTCATTCAATTCAATAATTATAATTCCTGTGTTATAAGAAAGTATGACACGCTTATTCAGTAATAATTTTGCCAGGTGTTTTTATTGGTAAAGCAATCCATGCCAGGCCAATGTTTCGGTAAACACCCGAGATAGCCCGTCTTGCTAATATCATCATTTGTATTAGCAGAGATTATATCATTTTGGTGATGCGGAAGATGGAGCGTTGGATAGCTTCCAGTTGTGGGGCAGCAGCTCGTGGATTGTGTTTATGGGCCAGCTATTGATTTTATCCAAAACATCTTTGAGCCATTCGTATGGATTTACATCGTTCAATTTGCAGGTGCCCAGCAGGCTATAGATCATAGCCAGGCGCTGCGCCCCTTTGTGGCTGCCGGCAAATAAATAATTCTTTCTGCCTAATACTACAGGGCGGATGCTTCTTTCAACCGGATTGTTATCGGGGTGAAGCATGCCATCGGCGGTGTATTGGCATAGCCGCTCCCACCGCTCCAGGCAGTATCCTATGGCGGTGGTAATGTGCGCTGATGGCAGCAGTGTTTTATATTCTTCTAACATCCATTTGTGAAGTTCTTCTAATATCGGTACTGCTTCCCGCTGTCGCACTTTTGTGATTTCATCCCAGGAAAGCCCTTGCTCTTTACAGTTACTTTCTATTTTATAAAGGGCACCAAACTTTGTGAGCGCATATGTTGCCAGCTCTTTATCGTAAGGCATTGCATCAACAAATTTGCGCCTGGCATGTGCAAGACAACATATCTGCGTAATATCTTTTTGCTTAGCTGCAACGCCTTCATATACATGCCAGCCATCGGTTTGGATGATGCCATGAAAGTTTTTTAAAATGCCGATAGTATGTTTTTCACCACGGCCAGGCTGGTAATCAAAATATACTAAGTTTTTAATGCTGCTGTGATATCCCCAAAGGTAGCCGTTATGCATTTTTTTACTCTTGCTGTTTTCTTTACCAAGCAGCACCGGCAGGCCTGTTTCGTCAACATGAATGTAGGATGATTCAATAATCTCTCTCAACAGCGCATCTCCCAAAACACTTAGCTTGTCAATGGCTTTACCCGTCCAGTCAATAAAAGTATTATAAGGGATGGATACGCCGTTACGCTCAAACCTCTTATGCTGGCGAAACAAGGGAAGATGATCGCAAAATTTATCAACCAGTATTTGTGCAAGAAGGCTGGCACCGGCCACGCATTTAAAGAGGGGCCTTTCAGGTGCCCGGGCTGCAATGATACGGATTGTCTCACTGTCATCCACAGACGCAATTTTATATTTTGGGATTACGATAAC
>JBBSJJ010000230.1:0-3066 GCA_038257335.1 Chitinophagales bacterium
ATAGACCTGAACAAGGAACTGGTGCCCCGGCCAAACTCCACTTTTGTAGTAAGTTGCCAGGGCGATTCTATGATCAATGCGTTTATACCTGCCAAAGCAAAATTAGTGGTGGACCGTAGCCTGAAACCGCAAAACGGATCTATCGTGGTAGCCGTGGTAAATGGAGAGTTTACCGTAAAGTACTTGCGAAAAAATAAATACAAGTGCTGGCTCGTACCCGCCAACAGCAAGTACACCGAAATAGAAATAACAGACGACATGAACATGCAGGTGTGGGGCGTGGTTACCAATATCATCATCAACCCAACGGATGTAAAATGTATGCACTAGTAGATTGCAATAATTTTTATGCCAGCTGCGAGCGCTTGTTTCAACCTCATTTAAATGGCAGGCCCGTGGTGGTATTGAGCAACAACGACGGTTGTGTGATTGCCCGCAGCGACGAAGCCAAAGACCTTGGCGTGGTGATGGGCACGCCGGCTTATATGTTCGATGATTTTTTTAAAAAACACAACGTGGCGGTGTACAGTTCTAATTACACACTCTATGGCGACATGAGCGATCGGGTGATGACCATCCTCGCTTCATTTGTGCCGCAGCTGGAATTGTACAGCATAGACGAAGCGTTTTTAGATATGAGCCAATTGGCCTACGCCGACTTGCTCAGCCTCGGGCTCAAAATTCGCACTACCGTACTGCAGCACACGGGCATACCCGTTACGGTAGGGATAGCACCTACGAGGGCGCTGGCAAAAATGGCCAATCGCTATGCAAAAAAAAAGTACAAAGCCCTGGGTGTGTTTTATGCCGCCAACGATAAGCTGCTGCAGGATATGCTGGAGTTTACAGAGGTAGATGGCATTTGGGGCATTGGCCGCCAGCACAATTTAATGCTGCGCAATAAAAAAGTTTGCACGGCAAAAGAGTTTACACAATTGCCGGCGCAATGGGTACGGCAACACATGAGTGTAGTAGGCCTGCGCCTCTGGAACGAGTTGCGTGGCACGCCATCTTTTGAATGGGAGTTTACGCCTAAGGCTAAAAAAAATATTTGTACCAGCCGCTCTCTTGGTAAGCTCACCAACAATTACGGCATCCTCACAGAAGCCATCAGCAACCATGCGGCGGTATGCGCCCTCAAACTGCGCAAACAAAATAGTGTGTGCAAAAAGGTGCAGGTCTTTATTGCTACCAACCCACATAAAACCGAACAGCAACAATACAGCCATTCCATTACAGTTGAATGTGCTACACCCACGCAGCTCACCGGCGAAATCATTGGCTATGCACTAAAAGGTTTGCAAATCATTTTTCAAAAAGACAATTACCTGTACATGAAATGTGGAGTGCTGCTTTTAGATGTAATACCGGCACATACCATACAGGCCAGCCTTTTTGATACGGCAGATAAGGAGAAAGATAAAAAAGTTTTGCTGGCCATGGATGCCATCAACGCCGTGATGGGAAAAGACAAAGTGCGCATGGCGGTACAACGTTTTGACAAACGTTATAAATTAAGGGCAGAACATTTGAGCAAAAGATACACTACCCGGATGGATGAAATTTTAAACATACAAATCTAATGCTGCAACCCTTCTTAAAATTAGAACAACCCTTTATAGACAAACTGGTAGAACTTAAAAAAGTTTACCTCGTGTCGCAATCTTATAACCGTCACCACGATCATTTCAATGAACACAACAAACCGGGTATTTTATTGAGCGATTATGATGATGCGGGTCTGGCAAAAATTCATCTGAATGCCGTGAGTCACGATGCCTATGCTGCCATACTGGATCTTCGCAAACCAGCACATTACAACAAACTGCAGGCAATGATGAATGGCGAACAATACGACGTTTATTGGTGCATGGTAAAAAGCGCTGCAGCCTTAAAGAAGCAGTTGGATGCAGGTTACAAAGGGAAAATAAGAACCTGGGTAGAAAAAAATACTACCTGGAACATAGAGGCGAGCGACCAGGTTTTAACACAATTCGAGGTACGCTTTGGCGAACTCTTTCTAATTTTAAAATGGCGTACGCAAAAAGCTTCGCTTAAATTTGAAGAAATAGAAAGACCCTGAAATTATGTGTTACGATATTTCCTTTACCATTAATGTAAAACAACTCTCCGATTATTTTCCGGACCTGGTATTTGACGACCAGATAAAATTTGATTTCGAAAAGGCAGTGCATATTCTTGGCCATGCTTATGGCCTGCATCCCATCATTTATAAAAACAAAGAAGATGAGCAGCTGCATTGCAGACTGATGGAATGGGGCTGCATACCGTTTTATGTGCAAGATGCAAAAGCCTACGCAAGGCAGCGGGCCAGCATGTTGAATGCACGCAGCGAGCGGGTGTTGGAAGACACTAAAAGTTACTGGTATAAAATTCGCAACCGCAGGTGCCTCATACCCATGACAGGTTTTTATGAGCATCGCAAAGTAGCGGGCCTCACTAAAAAAGTACCTTACTTTATTGCTTTGAAAAATCAACCGATGTTTTTTTTACCCGGTCTGTACTCTGTGGCCAAACTCCCCGACGAGCATGGCGAAGTACAGGAAGTTTGGACCTTTACAATTCTCACCCGCAAAGCCAACTCAGTGATGGCGCAAATACACAACGGCGGAGACAATGACAATCGCATGCCGCTGATGTTGCCGCTGGCGCTAAGCCAGCAATGGGTAAATGATGAGCTGACCGAAGAAGCTTACAAAGCCATACTCGATTATGAGATGCCTGCAGGCGAATTGGATTTCCATACTGTAGATACCATTCGCTCCCCAAAAGAACGACCCGATGGGAAAGGAAAAAATGAGTTTTTTGCGTGGGAGAAAGTAACGGATATTGTACGCTAACAAGGACAGCAGCCTGAGTGATAGTTTTCAAAAAAGTTATTTTAAAAAAGCGCCATTTTAATTTAGGTGAAATCCTGGCTAGCAGCAAGCTAACGCAGATCCCGGTCTGGGTTTTGCAGCCTAATTGTAAATGGAAATTATGAACTTACAAAAAAATATGGGCAAAGCTGACCGGATCATTCGCCCTGCACTGGCCCTTGGCGTC
>JBBSJJ010000231.1:0-3055 GCA_038257335.1 Chitinophagales bacterium
AGCGCATACATTTCTATTTAGCCAATGAAAACCTCATAATCACTCAAATTAAATATTTCACGAATTTCATGTTTTTCAAGTCATTTAACATTCCCGAACACCCGTCTGCGGCTATTTTTCGTATTTTTGGAGTTATGTCAAGTTTTCAAACCTGCCTGCTAATACTATTTATCGCATTCGTGAGTTGTAGTGCAAATTCTGATCATGATGATAATTTAATTGACTACAATTTCAAAAAGCCAAATACAGTTCAAATACTCCCAGACACTGATTATTCCGGGCAAATGGCTCCACTGTTCCGGAGTATATGGCTCCAGTTGTTTTGAGTTACGAGGGTGCTAAGTTATTCATTTTTTTTTATTCTCAATGAGCTTCCTTTAAGTTCAACAATATTTGCTTTAGCTGACAATCTGTCCATAAGTGCGTCTGCTAATGTTGGTTCGTTTATATACTCGTGCCATAAACTGACAGGTATTTGTCCGACCATTATTGTAGACATTCTTTCATGCCGCTCTTCAATGATGTTGAACAAAGCTACTTTGCTTTCATAGTTCAGTGGTGCTAATCCAAATTCATCTAAAATAAGTAACTGTGGCTTGCAGAGTTCTTTGATAAATTTCAAATAGGTACCGTCAATGGTGCTGATCTGTATTTGATTCATAAAGTTCATCAGATTCAAATAAGTCACGGAGATTCCTTGCTGACAAGCCTGATTTCCCAATGCACAGGCAAGATATGTTTTACCACAGCCCGTTGGTCCGGTTATAAGCAGGTTTTCTGCTTTTTGTATGTACTGACCCTGCGTAAAATATTGCAATTGTTGCTTGCTTAAATTTCTTTCTGTACCGGTATTTACTTCACTTAAAAAGGCCCGGTATCTTAATTTACTGCGCTTACGCAAACGCTCTGTCTTGTTGTTTGTGCGACTGATAGTTTCAGCATCGCTCAGTAAGGCAATCAGGTCATGGGCTTCGGGCTGCAAATGCAGCGGTTGTTCCAATACGCCCGCATAGCTACTAGCCATGGCCTTGAGTTTTAATTGTCTCAGTTGTTCAATGGTTTGTGTTGTACTCATGTTGTTTTTGTTTTTTGTTGTTATTGTTTTTTGATAAATAAATAGTTTAACGGAGGTTGCTGTGACAAGTGGGTGTCTTGGTGCTGGATGCCGAAGGCGGTACTACACCCCCCATCCAAAAAGATTCCTTCATCCATTTTTTCAGCAAATTCTTTACAGGCTTGTAAGAATAGACGTCCACCTCACTCAGTCGTTCACAGGCCTTTTCTATTTGCTCGGCCGAAAAACTTCTCCGGAGGCTCAATAATCCTTTGCAGCTATCATAAGCGAGTTGTTCGTAATTTTTGGATTTGAGCAATTTGGACATGTAGTTTTTGGTATGGCATCCCATTTGTTCGGCCATTTGCAAATAATAAGCTCCTGAGCGTTGCAGTTGCTCATTGTAGGCCTTATGCGCCGGAGGCATATGGTCATCAATGGTGCTGTGTTTATGGGGGATACGCACACGGGCATGGGTGGCAATACATTCGTTACGGCTGTTGTAAATCCGAACTAAGGTATCGGTAAACTGGATACTCACCTGTTGCTTGTAGTACTGATAGGGAACACTGTATTTGTGTTTATCTGCACCCAAAAAAGCATGATAATCGTTTTGAACTTTCGCACTACTTTGCTGAATGAGTTCAAAAGGCTGACCAGTTATTAGCTGCATTTGCTTGCGCTCTTCCTGGAATAAATCATACCGGCTATGGTCTTTCCCCTGAAAATTCTTCAGGTTAAATTCATCTATGAGATCTACGATGGCCCGATTCAATGCTTTTAAATTGTCGAATTTTTGGTCGCGCACACGGGCATATACGTTACGATACACCTGCAAAACACTATTCTCCACGCTTGGCTTATCCTTTGGCTTGCGTGGCCGGGCAGCTTTTAGCACAATGCTATAATGGTCTGCCAATTGAAGCAACAGTGTATTAAAATCAGGTTCATAACGCTCAGATTTTATAACCCCACTTTTCAGATTATCCATCTTGAGTATCTTAGGAAGCACACCCATTTTCTTTAGCATTCAGTTAATCCCGCTTACAAAATCGGTTTGCTTTTGGCTAGGTAAGGCTATGGCCAAACTGTACCCACTAAAGGGCAGTGTACATACCAATACCTCGCAAGCAATGAGTTCGCCGGTTTGCTCATCTATATAACTAAGCTTATCGCCTGCAAAATCTAACTGAAGTACTTCGCCCGGTATGTGTTGTAAATGCATACTAAGCTTATGGCGGTTTCTGTATTGGCCCACATGATGGGCAAACTGACTATATCCGTAGCCTTGCGTATGTTCTGCTCTGTATTCTTCCCACAACAACTGCAGGGTAACGCCCGTCCGTTTTAGTTGCCCGCAATAGTAATCAAAACGGGATTCTAATACAGCATAACGTTTACCCGTGTGTGGCGTGCTTCGTGGCTTACGGGCATTGATCAAGACCGTAAGTTCTGTCTCAGGCATCAACAAAGCCTGTTCAATACTGTATCCTTCCACTTCAAAAAGACGCCGGTAACTGCGTATGCTTCGCTTATGCACACGCAGATCCTCAGCAATGCTGTTGCACGACTCACCTTGGTGCAGTCGTCGTAAAATTTGTTTGATGTTTATCATCTTAATTAATTTATTAGCCATGCTTAACATTAAGCAAGTACTCATAAACTACAAAACAATTGGAGCCATTTATGTCGGAATGGCACCAATATGAATTGGAGCCATTTACGCCGGAATGACAGGGATATAATTGCAAAATCAATACCACTAGAAAGCAAAATTGCAAAAGAAAGTGCCATTTATACCCTATCCATCAGGTGGAGCCATTTGCCCGGAATGGTGGAGCCATATACTCCGGAATATTCAGCCTCTGGAAATGCATCCTCTATCCATTGCCTTATCCATGTGGCACCATCATTTATAAATACTAATCGTTGTCTCAAATTTCCGTAGGATTCTATTAAATCTTCCATCTTTGAAGTAAAAGATTTACTATTTTCCATATG
>JBBSJJ010000232.1:0-3024 GCA_038257335.1 Chitinophagales bacterium
AAGTAAACAACCCTGCTGCTGCACTTGCAGTTTCTGATTTACCGAGCAACAGGATTGCGTTTTCTTTTAGCGCATAATGAAAAGTGGTCAATGCTTTTTTCTGCAAATAAGAATCCATGCAAATAAGCACATTACGGCAACTGATCAGGTCCATTTTTGCAAAAGGCGGATCTTTTAAAAAATTATGAGTGGCAAACACACAAAAGTCTCGTATATTTTTATTTACCTGGTAGCTTACACCTGTTTTAGTAAAATATTTGCTGAGCCGCTCGGGTGAAATGTGTTCTACTTCTTCTTTACTGTAAATACCTGCCCGTGCTTTATTAATGGCGGTTTCTGAAAGATCTGAAGCAAATATCTGAATAGGCCTCACCCCCAACCCCTCTGCAGAGGTGAGGGGAGCCGTTCCCTTTTTTTTGTTGCTGCTTATGTATTCGTGGAGGCATATAGCAATTGAATACGCTTCCTCACCGGTGGCGCATCCTGCAACCCAAAAACGAATGGCATCTTCTGCCGGTTTGCTTTTAAGCAGCGCAGGCAATACTTTTTCAGATAAAGTTTCAAAGGTTTTAGTATCCAGGAAGAAAGATGTAACAGAAATGAGCATATCCTGGTACAGTTGCTCCTGTTCGGCTTTGTCGCTGCGCAAAAATTTTAAATAATCTGCCAGGTCTCCTCTTTTGTGCAGAGCCATTCTGCGCCCAATACGCCTGTGTATGGTGCTTTGCTTGTAGTGAATAAAATCAACTCCGCTGAACTGGTACAAAACCTGGAGCATTTGGTTAAATAAAATCTCCTCATTTTGGGGGAGTGGTTCTTCTTCTCCTATTGCATGTGCAGCAGTGTAAGTATGGTTTATCTTTAACAGTTGAGCAGCAATTTTTTCGGGAGACAAAACAAAATCCACTACATGAGCATCTACTGCGCTTTGGGGCATATCGCCATAAGCCGCCGTTTCGTCCTGAACGATAGTAATGCCCCCATGTTCTTTAATCATTTTTAACCCTACTGTGCCATCTGCGCCCGTGCCGGAGAGCACCACACCCACCGCCATGCTCTCCCAAACCACCGCAATGGAAGTAAAGAAAATATCAATAACTAAATTGGTTTTTACACTATCCCTGGGAGTGAGTTTAAGCACCCCGTCAACCGAAGTGAGAATTTTGCCTTCAGGCATTACATAAATATGGTTTGGCAAAATCTTTACCTCATCAGTAATTTCCTCAATAGGAATATTAGTAACCCTCGATAGAATTTCGGTAAGCTTACTATCGTGTGCCGGGTTTAAATGCTGCACCACTACATATGCCATTTCTGAATCTACAGGTATTGCCTCAAGCATTTGCTTAAATGCATCGAGCCCACCAGCAGAGGCGCCAATGCCTACAATAGGGAAATTATGGGCAGATGAGGACAGTTTGGCTTTCTCCCGGTTTTGTTCAGTTTCGTTTGCCATATATTAATATTTTACCGTATTAATTCGCAACCTTGAAATAATCAGTGTTCGGTTTACTTCTTTTTTCGCTGTCAAATATATTTAAGTACCGGAATATTGTAGTAAAGTTTTAAGTTAGCAGTATATCCAAAAGTGTGCCGCAGGAGGTATTACACTGGCGCAGTCAGGGAATTTACTTACTTTTTATAACATTGATTTTCTTGCATGACAGCCAACTTTTACATTACTGTATAAACACAGTATTTTAAATCGAACGTACAAGTGAGCGACACAAGATGCGATGCCCAAAGTAATCGTTCCGGTCAAAAAAAGAGTTCAACTAAAATTGGAAATTGACGTAGCATTTATGCTTTATTAAAAAACAATTTAAAAATTGTACCCTGTGAAATCACCGAATCAACATCTACTGAAACGTTATGCGATTGCAATATATTAAGGGTAGAGGCCAGCCCAAGCCCCACACCGTTTTGCTTTGTGGTAAAGTAGGGCTCAAACAGTTTTGTCAAATTATCATTACTTATTCCGCATCCATTATCCTGTATGAAAACTGCATATTGTGAATCATCCTTTTTTCTTAAAGAAACATTTAATTCCCCCTGCTCTTTTTGCATGGATTCAACTGCATTTATAATAATATTCAATAAAGCAATTTTTAATTTTTCGCTATCAACCATCACCCAGGCATGGTCCAGAAGATAATCTTTGTGAATCTTTATTTTTTGCAGTTTTAAGCGGTCATTGGCGGCCTCCAGGCTTTCATCTAAAATTGTTTGTAGCGGCTTTTTTTGAACCAGTAATTCACCCGGAGTGGATGTGTTGAGCAAGTCACGAACCAGTTCATTAATACGATTGCCGTTGCGGGAAATAATATCCATATAGATTGTCCTTTTTTCATCTTCCGGTGCATCTCTTAGTCCCTCGAGGGAAAGCATAATATTATTCAAAGGGTTCCTTACTTCATGCGCCATGGTTTGTAAAAGACGGCCTGCCATTTTCATTTTTTCCAGCGCAAGGTTCGCTTTCTCCGCCTTCTTCAAAGCTGTTATTTCATGTATGATACCCTGGTAATAACTGTTGCCATTAATAGCCACTTCCCTCGAAATAGTAAGCACACAATTTTTAATTCCTGTCTCCCTGGCTTTAAAATCAACCGACCAGTCATAAACAAAACCTTTGGTGGTTAATTCATGCTGTATGTAAACGATATCCTGCTGGTTCGCCAAAAAATCATAAATAGTTTTGGCCGTTAACTCTTGCCTGCTGCACTCCAATAGGTTAATGGTTGCGTCATTTACTTCCAAAAAAAATAAATCTTCTTTTGTAGTAAATACAGGATCTTTTGAACGCTCAAAAATGTTGCGGAATTTTCGCTCGTTACTCCGAAGGGCCTTTTCGGTAATAGCTCTTTCCAGCGAATAACGGATACTCCTTTCGAGTTTGTCTTCGTTAAGTTCGTCTTTTACAAGATAATCAACGGCACCAAACTCCATAGCCTTCCTATCAATTTCGCGGTTACCCTTGCCAGTAAGCAGTATTAATGGCATTTCGCAATTACTTTTAACTGCTTC
>JBBSJJ010000233.1:0-2976 GCA_038257335.1 Chitinophagales bacterium
ATTCAATAGAGAAATAACTCTTGAATTCAAAGCAGTTACAAATTTTGAAGTACCTAAGAACCGCTTATGGGCGATAGACCATATTGAATATGCTGGAAGTGACTCCCATGGAACTGTCTCTATTGATAATATGAAAGCAGTGAAACTAACTTCCGACAAGGTGAGGGGCAGATTTGCTTATAAGAGTGTCGCAATAGATTCAAAGAAGGCAAAGGGTAAAATTTATATTAAGGAATATATCATTACAAAGGAACAATATCCTTTGATAAACAAGCCGTAAAATTTAGCATTTGAAGATGAAAAACTCATTCCTGCAATTTTCTACGGATATGCTACAAAAGAACAGTTCTTTTAAACTTCAAATGCCTTGGTGGAATACTCTGCTTCTAATGCTGGGTATTTCGTTGTTGGCCATTTCCGGGTGCACAACTACTTCAGTTGCACGTGTATCAACAAAGCACGGAGAAGCTGTAAAGATGTATATAAGCAAAACTCCAATTACAGAGTATGAGGAGATAGCATATATTGAAGTATTCGGCAGTATATATGCAAGTAAGCAGCGCCTAATGGATAAGCTGGCAGAACGCGCCAAGCAGTTAGACTGCAACGCAGTTGTGAACGTGGAATACAAATACGAGTTTATATACCCGATTGCAACAGGGGTAGCAGTAAGACCAAAATAGTGGAATACAAAAAAAAGAAGGCAGGCTTATGGTCTGCCTTCTTTTTTTTGCGGGTTAGACAGTCACTACGCCAACTGTCACCTCGGGGCAGACAGAGCAGCTTCATTGTATCCATCCGAGCAACCACGAACCACTTTCCTCCCTGGTTTTTACGTCAGTCTACTCTACCTTCTGGTTTCTATATTTTTGCCAGTTGTTGGGCAGTAGCTGGTAGAGGTCTTTTTGCTTGATGGTCTGCATCCTGTCAAAAACATCTTTGAGCCATTCAAATTCATTTACTCCGTTTTTCTTGCAGGTAGCCATTAGCGAATACATGGCTGCAGTCATCTCTGCGGCATCATGTGAGCCTGCGAACAGGAAATTCTTCCTGCCAATGGCAAGCGGACGGATAGCGTTTTCTACCAGGTTGTTGTCTATTTCTATCTGCCCGTGCATGGCGTATGCACTCAGGCCTGCCCAGCGGGTTTTGGCATAGGCAATGGCCTTACCCAGCGGGCTTGATGGTCTTTCAATAAAAGCCTGCTCTTCGAGCCATTGTTCAATTTCTTGAAGCACGGGTACGGCCTTTTCTTGCCTCAGGGCTGTTCTTTCTTCCCAGTTCATTAACTCATCGCGCATTTGCTGCTCCAGGGCATATAACACCTGTATACGCCCGAGCACATAGTCAGACTTTTGCTCGTTGTATTTCCTGGCTTCCACAAATTTGCGTCTGGCATGGGCCATGCAATGCACCAGCAAGATATTGGGGTGATTGGCATACAGGCTTGTGTAGACAGAATACCCATCTGTCTGCACAATGCCTGCAAAACTTTCCAGCATAGCTTTGGGGCCGGAGCTGTCGCGACCCTTGCGGTAGTCATAGAGCACCAGTTGATCTCCGGGTGCAGAATATACCCACATGTACCCTTGATGGATACCGTTTTTGTGGTTTCTGTCCAGCACTTTTATGGGAGACTCATCTACCTGAAGGTACTTTTGGTTAAGAACCAGCAGCCTGAGCAGCTCGCAAAGCGGAGCCAGGTATTTCCAGCCTTTTAGCAGCCAGTCTGAGGCCGTGGAGGCAGGTATGCGCATGCCCAGCCTGGTGTATTTGTCTATCTGGCGGTGCAGCGGAAGGCCATAAACGTATTTATCTACCATCATCTGAGCGATTACCTCATCTGATGGGATGCCTTTTTCTATAACCCTCTCAGGCAATACACCGATCAGTATACCTTCCCCGTCAGGCTTGGCATATTTGGGCCGCACGTAGCGCTTTACATAAAACTCAGCCGGAATAAGCCCTAAAACCTCCGTAACTTCCTCACCAATTCTGGTGCAGCCACTAACGTCTTCAGCAGGCTCAATAACAATGATTTCTCTTCTCAGGTTTTCGGGCAGCGCGGTGCGGCCACTTCCTTTGGCGCGTTTTTCAGGCTTGGGTTTTTCTGTATTCAGGGGTTTTTCAAGCTCCACTTCTTTGCTTAATTCTTCCTGTTGCTCTTGGGTAGTGCCCAGGTCAAAAAGCCCCAATTGGCCGGCCCCTAAGTCCGAGGCGGGTATTTTTTCATTCTTCTGCCCGTAAATATACTTGCGGAATTTGTCGAGCTCAAAGTTGAGGGCTTCTATTGTTTCATCTTTTTTGGCAATGGTGAGCAGCGCCTCTTCGTAAAGTAATTCAAGGTCTTTTGCTGCGCTTTCCATACCACTAAGGTAGGTATAAAAAAGTGCTCATACAACATTTAAGGCCACTTTTTACTGCAAAAAAGGTGCTTATTTTAAGGCTGTTTTTAAGGGCATATAACGCTTGCGTAAGCGCACCGAATCGAGCATTACCCCCTGTAAGAGCAGGGTAAGTTGGTGGCTTGAGATAAGTGTTTGCCCGCCTTTTGGCCACTCAAAAGTACCCTGCTCCAGCTTTTTTATATACAGGGCAAAACCATCACGATCCCACTGAAGTAACCGGATCTGGTTGAGCCGCTTGCCCAGAAACACAAAAATATCTCCGCTCATTGGGTTAAAGCCTAATTCGTTTTGAACGAGCCCTGCCAGAGAATTAATGCCAAAGCGCATATCTACAGGAGTTTGGTAGAGAAAATACCTGCAACTATGAGAAAGTGCCAGCATAGCTTAGCTGGTTAAGGTTTTGAGCAAGCCAGCATCAGGAGCCTGAAAGAAATCAATGCAAATGCCGGAGGGGTAATTTATCCTGACAAGAGCTTGCGTGCACTCACTTGAAAAACGATCAACAATAGCCAGGGGTACAAATCCTTCTTTTTTGAGGCTTGGGTGTGTGAGTAAATCCTGTTTGTGG
>JBBSJJ010000234.1:0-2955 GCA_038257335.1 Chitinophagales bacterium
GCACCGCCCTGCAACCAGGCAAATAATTCTGCGGCATGTTCCAACATTTTGTGCTGCACATAAATTCTTTCTGGCTGATCGTGGGAAAAGGCCAGGTTGACTTTGGTCAGCAGGCCTGTTTCAAACCAGTTTTGAATTTCGGTTTGGTATAAAAAATCGGATACAAAATGCTGATCTCCAAAAAACAGCCAGTTTTTCCCGCTGGCACCTGTGGCATCTCTCTCGGCCAAAAAAGAACGGAAGGGAGCAATACCAGTGCCAGGCCCCACCATAATGATATCCTTGTTTTCTGCAGGAAGCCTGAATCGTTTATTGGGTTGAATAAAAAATTGTTGCGTGCTGTTAACGGTAAGCTCGCTTAGGTACTGCGAACAGAGACCGAATTTATGTTCGCCATTTACAAGGTACCTGTCTTTTACCGCCACAATATGCATTTCATCGGCATGTGCTGCAGGTGATGAGGCAATGGTATAAAGCCTTGGAGAAATAGCGTTCATTTTTACAACAATCTCCTCAAACTGCTGAACATCTTTTACCGGGTATATTCTTAAAAGGTCGAGAAGGTTCAGCTTCGTGGCAGGAATTTCCTGTTGCACTGCTTCTGCATATTGTTTTACCAGCCGCTCCGTAAGATGGATGATATTAATTTTAAATTTTAGCAAATCATACATGCTGATTTCCTCATTTTTAAAAATTACTTTTTTGGCTCCGTCTGCGCCTGTTACTTTCAGAATGGCTTCTACCTCCGTTGTAGGATTTTCGGGCACGATACCCATGGAATCTCCACATTGATATTCCAGGCCATCTGCAGAAAGTTCAATATGGTAGGTCTCCCTGTTTGAACCCAGGTCATTCAGGTTGATATGCGTAAGAACCGTACCGGTATAAACCTGTTTTCCTTTCTTTTTAGCGGCCACTGCAGGCGGTACCTCCACAAGTGTCTCTACAAGTGTCTCTTCTTTTTGAATACTAAGTTGTTGCATTACGTTGGCAAACCATTGGTTGGCATCTTCCTCATATTCTAAATCACATCTTTGAAGTTGTGTTATTCGCTCACCGCCCAACCTACTCAATTGTTCATCTACATCTTCGCCCGTTTTACAAAACAGCGGGTAAGAAGTATCGCCCAGTGCCAAAACGCCAAACTTCAAGCCTGGGAGTTTAAAGCCGTTGTTGTGTATATGGTCATAAAATTTTTTGGCCGCAATAGGCGGCTCTCCCTCACCGTGAGTGCTTACCACCGCCAGCAAAATCTCTTCCTTTGGTAAATCTGCCAGGCGGTACTGATCCATGCCTACAACCTTTGCCTGTATATTTTTCTGCCTGGCCCGTGTTGCAAAATCTGTTGCCAACCTTTTGGAATTACCCGTTTCTGTACCATATAAAATGGTAATTTTTTTAGTGGAGGATGCAACCGCTTTTGCAGTCTCAGCTTTACCCGCAAGTTGCTGCACAATGCCATTCATATAGCCATTTATCCAAATGAGCTCTTCCTTAGAGGAAGTAGTAACCAGGTCTTGTAATATTTTTAATTTATTCTCCTCAAGCATTGTAATCCGTTTTGAAAAAGTTTTGGTTTATTTTATTTTTCTTGCTGCGCCAGCAAGGGTTGATTCAAACTGGAATGCACCAGGTTTTCGAATTCAACATCTTCTATCGGTTTAAAATATTCTTCCTTGCTCAGCGAATTTGCTATCCAGGAGAATTTTTCATGCAGCGCTACTACCCTGCCAATAATAACAAGGGTGGGAGAAGCAAATATTTTACCTTGCAATTTTTCTTTATAACCGGGCAACGTACTAATGTGTACCTGTTGCATGGGCGTAGTAGCTTGTTCTACAACCGCCAGTAATCTATCTGCTACAATATCATGCTTCAGCAAATTTTCAACCACGCCGTCTAAGGTTTCTGACGACATGTAAAAGACAAGTGTATCTTCCGTTTGTGCCAACTCTTTCCAGTAAGCATCTGTTACCACATCAGATTTATAAAAAGTAAGCAACCTTATGGCAGTAGAATAACCTCTTGCTGTAAGCGGAATGCCCGTGTAAGCTGCGGCACCCATGGCTGCAGAAATACCAGGAATGATTTCGTAAGAAATATTGTGTTCCACCAAAGTTTCCAACTCATCCAACACATTGGCAAACACGGTTGCATCCCCACCTTTTAATCTCACTACAAGTTTGCCATCTAAAGCAAACTGCAGCATCAGTTCGTTGATGCTTTTTTGCGGCGTACTAAAACCTCGCCTGCATTGTTTACCCACATAAATAATGGAAGCATTTTTATTTACGTATTGCTGCAGGATGTCTTTGCTTACCAGCCTATCGGTAAGCACCACATCTGCCTGTTGCAGGTAGCGAACTGCCTTTACGGTAATCAATTCAGGATCGCCACAGCCTGCACCCGCTATGATTACTTTTCCTTTTTGTTGAACTATTTGCCTCATAAAGTCTACTAAATTGGTAGATTAAATTATTAAAAAAAGTCCCGAAGGGCTTTTTAATTCATTTTATTCGAATAAACCTTCGATGGATAAGTATCGCTCACCGGTATCATAATTAAAAGTGAGCACCCTTGAGCCGGCGGGAATTTCTGCCAATTTTTTGGCCACGGCTGCCAGCGAAGCACCGCTGGAAATGCCCACTAATATGCCTTCTTCTTTGGCAAGTCTTTGCGTATAGGAAAACGCCTCATCTTTGCTCACCTGGATATAACCGTCTAAAACTTCGGTATTTAAAATAGAAGGTATAAAGCCTGCTCCTATACCCTGTATCGGATGCGGGCCTGGCGCCCCACCACTCAAAACGGGTGATAACTCCGGCTCAACCCCAAAAACTTTCAAAGAAGGAAAACGCTCTTTTAAAATTTCTGCAACACCGGTGATATGCCCACCGGTTCCAATACCCGTGATGATATAATCAAGGCCTTCGGGAAAATCTTCCAGAATTTCCA
>JBBSJJ010000235.1:0-2920 GCA_038257335.1 Chitinophagales bacterium
AGCCAGTTCTTTTTTGATTATGACGATCAACAAAATAAGTATAGTGTAAATGCAGGCGGCATCGCCAATATTGCATGGACGTACAAGAACAATAAAATTGCCTTTAAGAATCTCTTTAATCAATTGCTGGAAGACAATTATTATACACGCACAGGTATTAATACTGAAAATCTGCAGGATGTATCCTTAAGGTCATCTGTATTGAACCAGCGTAGCCTTTACTCGGCACAATTAGAAGGAAGTCATGAGCTGCCAATAAACAAAATCAAATTCAACTGGAACCTGAACCTGGCGTTGAATGATAAATCTCAGCCTGATTTGCGGGTGCAGACCTACGGTAAATCCATCGGGGTAAATGAGCCTTACCGCATTAACCTGCGGGGTAATAACACCAATCGTTTCTTCAGCGAATTAAAAGACAAATCCTTTGGGTACAATGCATCTTTAAGTATGCCTTTTGAACTGGGTGCTCACAAGCAAACCCTTAAAGTAGGTGGTGCTGCCACGGTAAGGTTGAGAGATTTCAAAGCATTTATTTTTGGTTTCAAAGAACCTACTGATACTTCGCTTCAATACCTTCCATTTAACACGATATTTAAAAGGAACAACCTAAAGGAAAATGGTGGTTATGCATTGAGCACAGATCTTCAAAACCCACAGGATAGATATTATGGTGTATCGGCATTGAGCGCTGGCTATGTGATGTTGGATAATAAGTTGAGCGAAAAAATACGCCTGGTATGGGGTGCAAGGTTTGAATATTTTGAGCAGGTATTAAAATCTAACAAGCAGGGCACCGATAAAGCGCAGGTTGTAGATACCGATAAATTTGACTTTCTCCCATCCATGAACTTTACTTTCAGCCCCAACAAAAAGACAAACTACCGTGTTGCTTTGTCACGCACTGTTGCAAGGCCTGAGTTCCGGGAAATTGCCAATTTTACTTTCTTTGATTTTGAACAAATTGCTTCTACGGCCGGTAACGATACACTGCAAAGAAGCAGTATCATCAATGGAGATATTCGTTATGAGTTTTACCCCAAAGCCGGTGAGTTATTATCTTTTGGCGCATTTTATAAAAACTTCACAGATCCTATAGAGCTTCGTTTAAACAGTGCCAGTGTAGCCACCCGCAGGCAGTATCAATTTCAGAATGCAGAAAAAGCAAATCTTTATGGGTTAGAAGCTGAGTTCAGAAAAAGTCTTTCTTTTCTTTCTGGCAAAGAAGATAGCTGGATGAGCAACTTATATTTTAATGGTAACGTGTCTGTTATTTTTTCTGAAGTAACGCTTGGTAATGTAGATGCCAACGGCAACAAGTTACCGGCCACTACCCGTCCATTGCAAGGGCAATCTCCTTACCTGATCAATGCAGGTTTTCAATATGATGGCCAAAAGGGAACCAACATTTCCCTCTTGTATAACAGGATAGGAGAAAGGCTTGCATTGGTTGGTAACAACGACTTTGGAGATATCTACGAAAAGCCAAGAGATCTTTTCGATTTCCAGGTGAGCCAGAAAGTAATGAAGAGTAAAGGCGAAGTAAGATTAACTGTTGGAGATATTTTGAACCAACAATTTGCCACTTACGAAAACAGGGATGCTAAGAAATCATACAACGCTTCAACCGATAAGTTTTTCAGCACTTACAAACCGGGTACAACCATTACCCTTGGTTTTAATTACACTTTTGGCCTTTAATACTTAAAAAATAAAAATTACTAAACACACAAATAAGTTTTATATGAAAAGAATACTCGCTTTAATGGCACTGTCTGCAACCATAGTAACAGGCTGTGTTAAAGTAAATATTGATGACTCTGTTAATGGAGGAGGTGGCAATACTGGTGGTGGTGGTACGAAGCAGGAACAAATTATCTCTTCAAAAATAATTACCGGTACCATTACAGATGTTGTAGAATTACCAAAAGGTAAATACATCTTAAAAGGATATGTGTTTGTAACAGAAAGGGCTTCGCTGCGTTTTGCTGCTGGTTCGCTTATTGTCAGTGACACCATCCAAAAAGGTGCATTGATAGTGGAAAGAAATGCACGTTTATTTGCAGAAGGTACAGCCGCAGAACCAATCATATTTACATCTGGCAAAGCTCCCGGAGCACGTACCCCTGGCGACTGGGGCGGAATTGTATTGCTAGGCAATGCGCCTACCAATCGTGTTACTGAGCCTATCATCGAAGGTGGTATCAACAGTAAATATGGTGGAAGCATAGCGGCGGATAATAGCGGTAGCTTAAAATATGTTCGTATAGAATTTGCTGGTATTGCTGCCGATCCTAATTCTGAAATTAATGGACTTACCTGCGGTGGCGTAGGTAGCGGGACTACCCTGGAAAATATACAGGTGAGTTACGGTAACGATGATGCGTATGAATTTTTTGGAGGAACAGTGAACCCTAAAAACCTGATTGCTTTTGCAACAGCGGATGATGATTTCGATTTCGATTTTGGATTTACAGGCCGTCTTCAATTTGGTATCTCATTGCGTGATCCTTTGTTTGTAGATGGTGGTGATGCCGGTAACGGTATTGAGTGTGACAATGATGGTTCAGGAACAGTAGCATCGCCGAGAACACGCCCGGTAATGAGCAATTTTACTTTTGTTGGTCCCAATGGCGCAACAGGTACTGCTCCCAATCATAACTTTAATACCCGCTTCCGCCGGTCTACGCATTTTGTGTTGCGTAACTCTATTTTAATGGGATATCAGAAGGGTGGCTTTCAGTTTGAAAGTGATTCTACTGCCCAGGGATATATAGATGGCCGTTCTGCTTTCCGTCATAACCTGGTGCATGCAGTGGCTGAGCCTTACAAAGTTGCCAGCACATCTCTTATCAATGCTGCTGCCGTACAAACAAAAGCTGAAGGTGTAGATAGTTGTAAGACTTATGCATCTGCTACA
>JBBSJJ010000236.1:0-2914 GCA_038257335.1 Chitinophagales bacterium
AATAACTAAGACTTCGTTGGGCATGAAATGCCAACAATGAAGTCCCATGTTGCACGGAACCGGTGTTTAATTTTTAAAGCGCTATGGGGTTTGCGTTGTAAGATGGTTGGCTATGGAGAGAGATGCCGGGGGTTAGATTGGATTTTTTGATAGTGCTTACAACATTTGATATTCATTTTATTTTTTTAAAAGCCGTTTTTTTTAAAAGTAAGCAACATTTTCTGCTAGTTTTCATTTCTTATTGCCAGGTGCACATAGCGCTGCCAGTTTGCAGCAGCAATGATTTTTTTCAGGTCAGGCATTCCATTAGTTTTTGTGCTTCCACTTTCCAGTCGCCCGGCGGACCACGCCGGTGGTAACGTATTACAGTTTGCATCGTTTCTTTTTTACAACAAGGGCATTGCAGCGGATTGTAAATTTCCTTTTTGTTTTTGGGCAAGCTTTTTAATGGCGGCAATTGCTCTTTAATAACTATTGCACAGGCAGTTTTGCTGGTACTGCTTAAGATGCCGTAATGTCTTATCCTTACAAATCCTTTGGGTAAAATATGCATGGCAAAGCGCCGGATAAACTCGCCTGCATTTAAACTCATCTCCTTTTTTGCAGCACCTTGTTTATAATCTTTGTAACTAAAACTCACCTGCCCGTTTTCTATGTTTGTAAGCCGGTGATTACTGATGGCTACTTTATGAGTGTATCTTCCTAAATATTCTACTACGCTTTGTGGTCCGCCAAACGGTCGTTTGGCATAGACCACCCAGTCTTTTTTATAAAGCTCATTTACAAGTGCGGGAACAATTTGTAGTGGTAGCTTTTCTTTGAGCAGAGCTATAAATTTGCCACGATAGACTTTGCTCATGGCTTTTACATTAAAAAGATATTTACCATCGCTCCTGGCTGTTTTCCAGTTGCCTGATTTTGAAATACCCCCACCCGGTACAATACAATGCAGGTGCGGATGCAGGGTAAGGGTTTGGCCCCAGGTATGCAGGATGCTGATCATGCCCGTTTGTGCACCCAGCCATTTGGCATCGTGGCCAAAAGTATTGAGCACATGCCAGGCACTTTCAAATAAAATATTATACACCGATCTTGCTTTGTGCAGGCAAAGGGTATTGAGTACATCGGGCAGGGTGAACACAATATGGAAGTATGGTACAGGCAGTAGTTCTGCTTCTCTTGCCTGTATCCATTGCTTCCTTTCACGCCCCTGGCACTTTGGGCAATGCCGGTTGCGACAGCTATTGTAGCTGATGCGCAAGTGCCCGCAACTTGTACAGCCATCTACATGTGCACCAAGTGCAGCCGTGCGGCAACGCCGCAGCGCATCCAATGTGCGGAGTTGCCAGGTATTGTACTTTGTACCTTGCTGCACTTGGGACCAGTGTGCATTAAGCACATCTGCCACTTCACTTCCGCTGCGCACAGGGCAGGATTCCCGGGCCTGCATCACAATTGCTTGTATAGCGTATCCAGCGGGCTGAAAACGTTTTGGGGTGAGGGCTGTGCAATATGCAGGTAAACCATTGTGGTTTCTATATGCGCATGGCCAAGCAGCTTTTGTATGGTGAGGATATTTACGCCCTGCTCCAGCAAATGAGTAGCGTAACTATGCCGCAATGTATGGGTATGTATTTCTTTGCGCAGGCCCGCACGTTTCACTGCCTGGCTCACCACCCATTGGGTACCACGCTGGCTCATACCACTACCGTCTACGCCTACAAATAAATACTCCTGCGGCTGTTCTGCACTCATATATTGTGCTATACCACGCATGAGCATTTTGCCCAACGGAAGGCACCTGTCTATAGAACCTTTGCCTTGTTTTACATGCAGCATGCCCCGTTCAAGATCTGCATCTGCAACTTTGATATTCCGTACTTCACTACAACGAAGACCGCAACCATAGCATAAGCCAATGATAAGGCGATGCTTTAAAAGCTTACAAACCTTTAATAACGCTTTTACTTCTGAGCCATTGAGTACAACGGGAAGTTTTACATCTTTTTCAATTTCGGGTAGTTTAAATTGCTTGTAATCCAGCCCACGCATTCGGCAGGCATAACGCAAACCATAGACAGTAAATTTGAAAAAAGTGGCAGACGTAGTACCACGACTTTTTACATGGTGCAGGTAATCCATCACTTGCTCTGCATCGAGCTCTAATGGAAAACAATTATAGTGTAGGGCCAAATGTGCAAGCTGCCGGGAATAGTTGGTCAGCGTACTTTTGCTTTTGCCGGTAATAGAAATGGCTCGCTCCATTTCTTTGTACAGTTGCTCAAATCCTGTTACTTTGTTGCAGGCCTGCTGTACAATGGTTACATAATCTTTGTCCATTGGACGCATGCCGGTAGTTTGTTTTTGCATAATAATATTTTTAAAGTGTATTAATATGCAGAACTTAAGCACTCTGGTTCAATAATCAGGGTGCTTTATAAACTACCGAAGGTTTAGTGCAACAAAAGTATTGCTGCAAGCAGGTCTTGACGTTGAAACAATCGGCTGCAGTTCGCTATCAGCAGCGGTTCCGGCGGAAGGAACTCTGTTGGGCTTTTTGTTGTAATCTTGTACTTTAGTTTTTCAATCGGCTTCAGTTTCGGGGCTTGACGAGCAATGAATTCCCTGCCTGCAGCAATACCCAATCGTTGGTGGCAAGCATATCGCAACAACCCACGAATTGTAAGTTTCAATTTGCCGACATTTGCTTTTCACCCCAACTTCTCATTTGACTGATAAAAGGAATTAACTCCATTCCTGTATCGGTAAGTGAATATTCAACTTTGGGTGGAACTTCTAAATAAACTTTTCTTGTAATTAGTTCATCAGCTTCCAATTCTTTTAGCGTTTGAGTAAGCATTTTTGGTGTAATACCCACCACAGCTCTGTTTAATTCTCCATACCTGAGACAACC
>JBBSJJ010000237.1:0-2880 GCA_038257335.1 Chitinophagales bacterium
ATCTACACAGGTTCTTTTGGCGCAGCCATGAGAGTGAGCCTTGTAAATGATGGGCCCATCACGATCATCATCGACAGTAAAAACAAAGAATAGACACATTCTTTTTAAAAAAAACATTTTAAAAACGCAACTGATGACCATAGAAGAAGCACAACAAAAAGTAGATGGCTGGATCCAAACTGTAGGCGTAAGGTATTTTAATGAAATGACGAACCTCGGTATATTGATGGAAGAGGTGGGCGAGCTAAGCCGGATAATGGTGCGCACTTACGGGGAGCAGTCTTTTAAGGATAGCGATAAAGGAAAATTATTGGCCGATGAAATGGCCGATGTGTTGTGGGTACTCCTGTGCCTGGCCAACCAAACCGGGGTGAACCTTACGGAGGCCCTGCAGCACAACTTCGAAAAAAAGTCACTGCGGGATGCTACCCGGCACAAAGAAAATGACAAACTGCAGTAGTTAAAAATACCCTGCGCACGGTATAGGCAAGGGTTGTTCAAAATCTATTTTTATGCAATCAATAAAACATAAAAGCAGATCATGAACAAACTACTTTTTACTGCGAGCTTTTTACTTGCTTCCTTTTTTGTGCATGCACAAAAGGCTACAGACTGGACAAAGAACTTCACTTCAAAAATAAACTGGTACAAGGTTACGGATGCAGGCATATTGGTAGTGGGTACCAACGATGGTTTGTACGGCATCAACCCGGGAGATGGAAAAGAACTTTGGAAGATTGATAAGATAGAAAATATACAGGAAGAAAATTATGATCCCATAGAAGGAACGCCCTACATCGTTCTGGCAAAAAGAGGGCTTTTCAAATCTTCTAACAACATTGTAGATGTAGCCACAGGTAAAATAATTGCCAACAGCCGGGAACTAGGCCTCGCAGCAATTACAAAACGAATTTATTTAATGAAAAATAATGCTGTGTTGTTTTATGGCACCGGCAGCACGGGTAAGCCTACGCTCATGATGGTAAGCCTGGCAACAGGTGAAAAGTTGTGGGAGCAATCAAAATTATTCGAAAAAAATTCGGAACAGATTGTATCTGAAGCCGGCGAAACAGGCCAGGGAATTTTCATTGCTACCAATCGCAACATCTACAAATTAAACAAGCAAACAGGCGAGGTGTTGTATAGTGTAGATATGAAGAGTGACCTTCCTGTAGTGGCGCCGCCAAAAGAAGCCAAAAAGGGGTTAGGCGGTATGCTAAAAGTGCCAAAATTTGGAAAAGGGATAGACCAGGGAGCCAATGAACAAGCTACTATAACCTCTGCAGATTTCTTTCAGAAAGATAATGAGAACATCGTTTATTTCTGGAACCAGGATATTTTAACGGCCTTCAACGTAAGTGACGGTAAAGAGGTATGGAAGAGGGTGGAACTTCCGTCTCCGGTTACTAATATACTGTATGACACCCATGGTATGCTCGTGGCTACTGCCGAAAAGACGCAGGAAGATATTTCGAAGCAAAATGACAAGGGTGGTGGCCTCATTGGTAAAATTAAAAAATCGGGTGCAGCCAAAAAGAACCGTGCTTCTTTATTGTGCCTGGATATGGCTACAGGAAACCAACAATGGGACAGCGATATAGATTTGCAAGGAGATATACTTGCATATAAACTTGCTGGTAATAAATTGATACTGGCTACAGAAAGAGACCAGGGAACCAATTTTATCAGCATCTTAAACCTGGATGAAGGCAAATCCATCACCAAGAAGCCCTTGCCTATTAAGGGCGAAATAAGAGACCTGCAATTGGTGCCCCAGGGACTTTATTTTCGTACCGAAGACCAGATTAATATTCTTGATCTTGAAACTGGAGAAAAAACATGGAAAAAAGGTTTCCAGGTAAAAAACTGTGTGGGAGATAATGCTGCAGGGAGAACCGGGTATGTTTATGCAAATGAAGTTATTTATAAAGTAGATTTTGAAAAAGGAGACCTGGCTGAATGGGTAACAGGCATCAGCTTTAACGGTAAAGAAGAGCCTTCTTCTTTGCAGGTTCGTGAAAACGGAATACTGCTTACATCGGATCAGAACGCAAGGTTGTACGATGTAACCGGCAAGCAGTTGTGGCATAATTACCAGCCGGCCCCGGGCCGCACCATGGCTGGCAAATTGCTCAGTGGTTTGGGTGGTCTTGCCTCTTCTATGGTAGCTGCGCAGCAGGCTGCACAGTCGGCACAATTAAGTTATGCAAAAGGGTACTATGGTAGCACAAATTCCTCCATGGATAGTGACATTAAAAATGCCAATGCCAATGCTGCTAATTTTGCCGGTGCTGCTGCAAGTAGCTTTGCCTCTATCAGCAAACGTTTTAAGAGTACCAAAGAAGCCAACAATTTTATGAGCATGCTTACCAATTTTGGAAACAGCAATATGGCAAAAGATGCAGGCGTAATGATGATAGACAAGAACAGCGGAAAAGAAATGAAGAAAATGGTCTTTGGCGATAAAAAAGATCCGGACTATAAAATTGATGAATTGGGAAGAGTTGTTTATTACAAAGCCGATGGCAACGAGATACAAGGTTTTACCTTCTAGCTGAATTTGTGTGAACGATATAACTACAGCCGCCTCTTTTTAAGGGGCGGCTTTTTATGTGCTAAGCGTACAAATTGATAAAGTGGTAATTTGCACAAAAAAATTTCATGCGATATTTCTTAAGCTGTTTCTTGTTACTTATAATTATTCAATTTGTGGCCGTAGCACAACCAGCATTGGTAAGCGGCCCCTGGGCGGGCCATGTAGAGCTGCGAAATGCCACGGTGTGGGCAGAAGTGTCACCTGCTGTAAAGGCTGTTGCGGTAAAATATTTTCCGAAAGGCAAGCCTGCTGGCAGTAAGACAATTTCTTTCGATGGTGACCTG
>JBBSJJ010000238.1:0-2822 GCA_038257335.1 Chitinophagales bacterium
CAGGTAAAAGTAAAACAGGATATGGAAATTGCTATACCAGAAGAAATTTTCGGTATAAAAAAATGGGAGTGTGAAGTGGTATCCAATAAAAATGTTGCCACCTTTATTAAAGAACTGGTGGTGAAACTACCGGAAGGTGAACAACTGGATTTTAAGTCGGGTTGTTATATACAACTGGATGTGCCGCCCTGCACCATTGATTTTAAGAACGACCTGTTCAACATAAAAGAAAAGTTTAGGGAAGACTATGATAAGTTCAATATCTGGGATCTCACTATGAAAAATCCTGAACCCGTTTTCAGGGCATACTCTATGGCCAATCATCCTGCCGAAGGAAATATTATCATGCTGAACATCAGGTTAGCCACACCTCCCTTCGACAGGAAAGCAGGAGGGTTTCAAAATGTAAATCCCGGTATCTGTTCCTCTTATGTTTTCTCCTTGCAACCCGGCGACAAAGTAAGTATTGCAGGGCCTTTCGGCGACTTTCACATCAAACATACCCAAAAGGAGATGATTTATATTGGTGGCGGTGCAGGCATGGCGCCATTGCGTTCGCACCTGTTCCATTTGTTTCATACAGAAAAGGAAATAAATAGGAAAGTATCTTTTTGGTATGGTGGCCGTTCCCTTAGAGAAGTATTTTACACAGACGATTTTCGGAATATTGAAGATGAGTTTAAAAATTTTGAATATCATATTGCACTATCGGAGCCATTAGAAGAAGACAACTGGACAGGTTATACCGGCTTTATTCATAATGTACTTTTCGAAAATTACCTGAAAAATCATGAAGAGCCAGAGGAAGTAGAATACTATATATGTGGCCCGCCAATGATGAATGCAGCGGTATTTAAAATGCTGGACGATTTGGGGGTGCCAAAAGACAATATTGCTTTTGATGATTTTGGAGGCTGATGATTACTCATTAAAACCAAGGATACTTAAATGAGATGTTTACTGGTGGTATGTTTCCTCATAACAGCAACCACAGGTTGCAACGGACCTTCAGAAAAGTTAGTACAGGTAAATGGGGAAGCACAGGGAACAAGCTACCACATAACCTATATCAGCAAGGATCCAACAGATCTGAAACCCGCTATTGATGCCCTTTTACGCAAGATAGATACTTCAATGAGCACCTACCTTCCGGTATCGGTCATTTCTCGCATGAACCGAAACGATACCAACGCACGTGCCGACGGATACTTTACGAGTGTATTTAATAAATCGATGGAAGTGGGCGATGTCACCAACGGGTTATTTGATGTTACCGTTGCACCGTTGGTAAATGCATGGGGCTTTGGCCCCAAAGCCAAAAGCCGCATAGATAGATCCTTGATTGATAGTTTGCATTCGTTTGTTGGTTACCGTATGTTACAATTGCTGGATGGTAAACTGGTAAAAGAAAAACCAGGCATCCAGGTAGACTTTAATGCACTTGCGCAGGGCTATTCGGTAGATGTTATTGCGGCGATGTTGGCAGAGAAAGGCATCAATAATTACCTGGTAGAATTGGGAGGCGAATTGAGTGCAAAAGGCTCCAGGTTTGGTGATAGTTGGAAGGTGGGTATTGATCAACCAGATAGCAGCATGACCGATGGCAGGAAGCTGGAGGCCGTTATTAAATTGAACAACCGGGCACTTGCCACTTCAGGAGGTTACAGGAAATTTTTTACAGAAAACGGCCAGCGATACACGCATATAATTGACCCACGTACGGGCTACCCGGTAAAACAAAACCTGCTTAGTACAACAGTACTGGCACCGGATGCCATTACCGCAGATGCATACGCCACAGCATTTCTTGTGATGGGGCTCGATGAATCAAAAAGGTTTATTGCCAATCACCCGGAATTATATTTGGATGTTTTTTTTATTTACGATCAAGGGGGCGAATGGAAAACTTATTCAACAAGTAATATTAAAAAGCTAATAACGCTTACTAAGGATTAGCGGGCGTTTCTTTGCATGACTGGCCGGGACGGGCGCCGCAGATACTGCAGGATTCATCGCTGTTCTTAAGCAAAGGATTGTTGCTGCTGCAGGTGCCTTCAAAACGGCCGTCTTTTTTTACCAGCAACTTAATGGCAATGCCTGCAAAAGCAATTGCTACCAATAAAATAGCTAACAGGATAACTTTCATATTTTAATTTACGGAAAAATACTGTTAGTGGTGCTTCCATCACGAAAGCATTTGATAAAAACTGTTAAAAGGAGAGTATATAGTGTTGTAGTAGAAATGTGCCTGCACCTGCAAGGTATCCCAGCAATGCCAGCCAGCCTACCTTTTTCAGGTACCAAACAAAATCAATTTTTTCCATCCCCATAGCCGCTACTCCGGCCGCAGAACCTATGATGAGGCAACTTCCGCCTGTGCCAGCACAATAGGCAAGGAACGACCAGAAGTAATGATCAGTGGGATACAACTGCATGTCGTACATTCCCATCCCGGCTGCAACAAGTGGTACATTGTCTACAACTGCAGAGAGCAGGCCAATACAGATTACAATAACATCCACGTTGCCGATCTCTTTATCCATAAAGGCTGCCACCTGTAGCAGCATACCGGTAGATTGGAGCGCCGCTATCGCCAGCAATATACCAAGGAAAAATAATACGCTGGGCACATCTGCTCTTGCCAGCGCATTCATCACAGAGTACATGCCTTTTTCTTCTTCTCCTTTATTCTTGTGAATAACCTCGGTAGCAATCCATAAAACTGCCAGCCCAAAAAGCATCCCCATAAATGGCGGAAGGTGCGTAATTGTTTTAAAGAAAGGGACAAAAATGAGGGCCCCGATGCCGAGTATCAATACGAA
>JBBSJJ010000239.1:0-2798 GCA_038257335.1 Chitinophagales bacterium
AAATTCATAATCTACACCCGCTGCCACTTGCCATCCCAATCCGTGCCCCGTGTCTGCAGTGCTTTCCCCCGCATTATTTTCCAGTTCTATATGGTTATAAATCGCGCCAGCCCGCGCTACGTAAGAAAATGACGAAGTACCAATGGGGCGTTTAACTTGAAATCCAAATGTATATCCCGTTTCGTTAAAAGTAATGTCCTCCGTTGAAAATAAATCCTCCCCCTTAAACTGGTTCCAACCCCAACCCGCATAAACAGCTATGTGGGGCATAATTTTATAGGCTCCCGTAATCTCAAAACCGTAACCGATTTTAGTGTCGGTATTTCCCAAATCACTCGTGGGGAAATTAAGCCCAGGCCTAAACTCCACGGTCCATTTTTCCTGGGCTTTCACAGTAAATGAAATTAGCAGGATTACTGTAACAAGCAAAAAACGGTACTTCTTCATAATCTTTGGATTTTAATTAAACACCATCCAAAATTACCTTGGAAATAAATCCTTTACTATGACGAAAATCAGTTTAATGCTCTTTCTCCCCCTCGCAATCATCTTGGCAGATGGGCTATTCATATCTAATATACACCACTTCCAGTAGTCTGCTCACCCCTCCCATCTTGAACCGAACCACATCGCCCACTTTATGGCCCGTTAGCACCACGGCTATAGGTGCCATAAACGCAATTTTGCGTAGTGCTAAATCAGCTTCATCAACCCCCACAATTTGAAACGTCTGGGGCGTGGGCATGGTGGAAATTTTATAGGTAACCGTAGCACCAAAGCGCACTTCTTCCTTGGGTTGTGTGGTGGGGTCTAAAACTCTGGCGGACGCCATGCGTTCATGTAGCAAATCTAGTTTGCCGTTTAGCACTGCCAGTTCAATACGTCTTTGTTGTTCGTGGGTAGTGGGCAGGGTGGCGCGTTCGTGTTCCAACTGCTCCCGTTCTGCTTGTAGTAGTTTCATGCCCTTGGGGGTTACATAATTTGTGGCCCCAACCGGTAGTGCCGCGCGTGGCGGTATTATGGGGGTTTCCTCTTGGTCCCCTTCTTTTACAAAGCCTCTACTCATGATGTTTACCTGCTTATAATCCGTAATTACCCAAATTTAAAAACTATCTCCTGGCGGGGGGAGCAATTATTAAAGATTTAACGTGGCCGGGCTGCCACGACGTTTGCACAAACTCTCTGAGCAGTTTCAATTAGGCTTTTGCGCAGTTTCACGAAGGCTTTGTGCAGTTCGAAGATGGTTTTGTGCAATTGCAAGGACGCTCTGAGCATTTGCATGAACGCTTTGTGCAGTTTCAAGATGACTTTGTGCAGTTGAATGAATGCTTTGCGCAGTTACAGGAAGGCTCTGCGCAGTTACAGGAACATTTTGCGCAGTTGCAGGAAGGCTTTGTGCAATTGCAGGAAGGCTTTGTGCAATTTTATATGGTTGATTTTACTGGGCTGAGGACAAAAACATCCCTCCCCATCCCTCCCTTCAAAGGGAGGGGGCTGTTCCTGCTATGTAGCCAAAACCCAAACAAAAAACCGGAAACTTACGATTCCGGTTTTAAGTGGGGTAGCGCAATAGCAAAAAATTTGGGGACGGTTTTTCAATATTTAACCACAGAATATCTAATGCCCGTAAGTTGCTTAGTTTCGGGGGCTTTTGGCCCATAGACCGACCGTGTGTAATTTTTGCTTTCCTGAGCTATGGCCAACAGCCCATCATTTTCGTGATAAAGGACGTTGTTTCGCTCCAGACGCGAATTGCTAATGGTTGTCCACGCATCGGCCACGGCGTTGTTTAGACCACGGAGGGTGTTGATGAGCGCGTTAAGGATAACGGCTTGAAGTTCGACCTCATTGGGGGAATATGTAGGCTCGGAGGTGGCGAGGGCAACAAGGTTGGTGAAGTGGGCCAACATTTGGTCATAGCTTCGCTGGCTTACGCTTATGGTTACTGGGACGGGATCGCCCGGAATGAGGGGCTGGGCGGAGGTGGCGCGGCGACCCCTTAGCTTTCGCAACAGGGTTTTGGCATCATTCACCAATTCTGTGGTGGCATCGGTGGCATCGAGGGCGTTGACGATGCGGGAAGCGAGGGTGGGAATACCCTGAAATGGGATTAGGCGGTTGTTGACGGCATGGGTGTAATCCACATAGGCGGCAGTAACCTGTTCCAGGGAGTTGAGACCATCGGTGTGTTTTGCGGTTAGACCCACAAGGGTGATGGTTGCTTTGTTGGGATTGTAAGCGGGGCCGAAGCCGGTGATGAAACTGATTTGATCGTAAAAGTTGGCGACGTTCTTTACGTGGCCGGTTTCTGATGTTGACATAATTTTTGGTTTTTAAGATTAAACATTATTCTAAGCCAAAAGGGGAGTTAATTAAAATTAAGGAAGGGAGTAACTAAAGAAGGGATTTAAAGGGAAAGGGGTGTTTTATCATAGAATGGTTTTAAGGGTTAGTAAGGATAAAATTAATTTGTTTTCTGTTACGTGTCAAGAGGGTTTTTCCTGTTTTATGTACAGGGTTTTTCCTGTTTTTTTTAAAATTTGCTGAAATTAAAATTAGATAGTGTGTCCTAAAAGGCATGCTTTTTAAAAACGTATGTATATTTGAAGGTTGACCAAACTGCTGAAAAAACCCTTGTGCAAACTCATACATAAGTAGCCTAAAGCCAAAAAGACGAGAATTTAGCCGACAAAGTTTTGAAAGCCGCTGAACAGAAAATTAAATACAAGAAAAAGTAATGCTTCATTATATTATACAAGAAAAGAAAAACAAATGGTTGCAGTCTGACGACTGCACCA
>JBBSJJ010000240.1:0-2797 GCA_038257335.1 Chitinophagales bacterium
CATGGAGATTTGTGCCACGCCATATTCTTCAATATACCAGCCGATGGCTTTTACACTTTTCAGTGTGCCGGGCTGGTTTGTTTTTTTGCCGTCCACATCTATATTTCTTCCGGCTTCCCGTACGTCGAAAGCGATTGCATTGGCACGGCGGGTGCTGGTGGTATTGAGGTTGATATTATAGGCTACCAGGAAATCTCTTGCGCCAATTACGGTCCCGCCTCTGGCGGGATCAAATTCGGCCGGACCAAAATCGGGCGCCCACTGCGGCTCTTTTATTTTTTTAAAGAAGCCTTCGTATTCGCCGGCACGGATGACGGATAAATTATTTCTGGTTGTATCGGGTTGTGCGGCTTCGTATAAATAAACAGGGATTTTTAATTCTTCTCCTACCCTTTTTGCAAGTTGCTGAGCAAACTTTGCGGTTTCTTCCATGGTTATATTGGCGATGGGTATCAGGGGACAAACATCTGTAGCGCCCATTCTTGGGTGCTCGCCTTTGTGTTTGGTCATATCTATTAACTCGCCGGCTTTTTTTATGGCCTGATAGGCGGCTTCTATTACATTGGTGGGTTCGCCTACGATGGTTACTACGGTGCGGTTGGTGGCTTTGCCGGGGTCTACGTTGAGGAGGCGTACGCCGTCAACTTTTTCTATTTCGTTGGTTATTTGTTTGATGATGTTGAGGTCGTTGCCTTCGGAAAAGTTTGGGACACACTCTATAAGTTGCATAATTAATTAAGAATTAAGAATTAAGAATTAAGAATTGGGGCGTATTTGGTTCTTGGAAGTTTTTAAAATAGCCGCCAATATCTTTTTAAATCTATTATTATTTATTCAAAGTATCAGTCTTCTTTTTTTAAAAGTATTCTATTTCTTTCTTTACTTTTTTGCTTGCCCAAAAAAGTAACAAAAAAGAGCCCGACAAAAGATTACGGCCCTTTTGTCGGAAGCAGCTTTGTTCGGCAGTTGTGCTACTGTGACTTCAACATTTATAATTCTACTCTTCGGATTATGGCAGCATTTGTTATAGGCTGGCTATGGCGAAGTTAACCAGAGATTTTGCTTAAACAAAAACTGAGTTTGGTTAAATGGATACCCACCGGATTTGTTTGTTAATACTGAATTTGGCTTTGGCTGTATTCTATTTGGCTGTTACAATTGATTGATGTACCATGCTAATGAGTTATGAGGTACTTAATAAACGTGGGGTTTATGAAATATCGTTGACGCGGTTATTTGTAAAAGAAAAGGCCTACTGGTGCCGTGCGCTGGCCGGCAAAACGGGCGTAGCCCTTCGGGTTTGCCTTGATTTTTTTTGTTACTTTTTTGTATCAAGACAAAAAAGTAAAGAAAGAAAAAACTAAAATCATATACCATTATGATGAACGTTTGTTTCAATCATACCATAATAACAGAAATTTGCACTAAATAGAAATAAACCATGGTTCACCCCTACAATTACGTACCCGCCAAAGAAGCCTTATCTATTATTGAAAGCAATACCCGTGTATTTGTGCATGGCAGTATGTGTACGCCCACACACCTGCTGGATGAACTGGCGAAAGAAAAAGACCGTTTAAAAAACGTGGAGCTGGTTTCTATTACGCTGAAAGGCGATATTGAAATAGCTAAACCAGATTACAAGGATAGTTTTCATATCAACTCTTTATTTGTATCGGGACCAATAAGAGATGCAGTTGCCGAAGGAAGGGCAGATTTTATTCCGGTGTTTTTGAGTGACATTCCAGATCTTTTTAAAAATAATATACTGGAACTGGATACAGCGATTGTACAGGTGTCGCCACCGGATAAACATGGGTATGTATCGTTGGGTGTATCGGTAGATATTGCCCGGACTGCAGTTGACTGTGCAAAAAATATTATTGCCATGGTAAACCCGATGATGCCACGAACACATGGGGATGGCATGATACATACCGACAGGTTTACCAAAATGGTATTTCATGAAGCTGAGCTGCCGGAAGAAAGCTATACCAGTAAAATTGGTGAGAATGAATTGAAGATTGGTAAATATATTGCCGACATGATTGAAGATGGCAGTACGCTGCAGATGGGCATTGGCACCATACCGGATGCAGTACTGAGTTTATTGGGTAATCATAAAGATTTAGGTGTGCATACCGAAATGATGAGCGACGGTGTGATTGACCTGATTGAAAGTGATGTGATCAATAACCGGAAGAAAAATATCCACCCGAATAAAAGTGTAACGTCTTTTGCACTGGGCAGTCGCAAATTATATGATTATGTAGATGACAATCCCTCCACAGTGTTTTTAGATATTGATTATGTAAACAATCCTTCGGTGATAAGCCGGAACCCTAAAGTAGTGGCCATTAACAGTGCTATTGAAGTGGACTTAACCGGACAGGTATGCAGCGACAGTATTGGCAGCAGGCAGTACAGCGGCATTGGCGGGCAGATGGATTTTGTACGTGGTGCTGCATTGAGTAAGGGTGGTAAACCCATTATTGCATTAACCAGCCGTACAAAAAAAGGTATGCCCAGGATTGTTCCTTATCTGCATGAAGGCGCCGGTGTGGTTACCACCCGTGGTCATGTGCATTATGTGGTTACGGAATATGGTGTTGCTTTTTTGTTTGGTAAGAATTTAAGGCAGCGGGCCAGGATGCTCATTGATATTGCACATCCGGATGACAGAGAGATGCTGGAGAAGTATTGTTTTGAAAGGTTTAAAATTTTCTATTAAATGAAGAATTAAGAATGAAGAATTAAGAATTGGAGCGTGGTTGGTTTTGGGAGGTTTTTAGGATGG
>JBBSJJ010000241.1:0-2771 GCA_038257335.1 Chitinophagales bacterium
ATAATTTATAAACTGAATAATACTGAAACAGGCTTCCATTTGGAAGCCTGTTTTTATTTTGACAAACGAATTATGTTAAACGTTGAACCTAAAATGCATTACGTCGCCATCTTTTACGAGGTATTCTTTTCCTTCAATCCTTAGGCGACCATTGTCCCTGCAAGCAGCTTCAGATCCGTAGCTGACAAAGTCTTCGTAGGCAATAACTTCAGCCTTAATAAATCCTTTTTCAAAATCTGTATGAATAACACTGGCAGCCTGCGGCGCTTTCCAGCCATGATGAATAGTCCATGCCCTTACTTCCTGAACCCCTGCAGTGAAGTAAGTGGTTAGGTTGAGTAATTTATAGGTGCTGTGGATCAAACGATCCAGGGCTGGTTCCGTCATCTTATACTCTTCCATAAACATGGCCTTGTCTTCAGGGCTTTCCAGTTCAGCAATTTGGGCTTCAATGGCGTTGGTCATAATGATCACTTCATTGCCTTCATTTTTCACCGCTTCTACCAAAGCATCAGAGAATTTATTCCCTGTGTGCATGCTGGCTTCGTCTACATTGGCTACATACAAAACTGGTTTGTCGGTAAGCAAAAACAGGTCAGCAACAGTAGCTTTTTCTTCTTTGGTCAACCCAAGGCTGATGATGTTCTTCCCTTTTTCCAGGTGTTCTTTGCAACGAACAAGAATCTCGTATTCTGCTTTCAATTTTGCGTCGCCGGTTTTAGATAATTTTTCGCTGCGGCTTGCTTTTTTATCAATGCTCTCCAGGTCTTTTAACTGCAGTTCTGTTTCTATAATCTCTTTGTCGCCTACGGGGTTAATGGGGCCTTCATCCCTTAAAATATTTTCATCTTCAAAACAACGAATCACTTGTATGATGGCGTCTACTTCCCTGATATTGGCCAGGAATTTATTACCAAGGCCTTCACCCTTGCTGGCACCCCTTACCAGGCCGGCAATATCTACTATTTCAATTTGTGTAGGAACCACACGCTCGGGCTTTACCAATTCTTCCAGTTTGTCCAGCCTTGGGTCGGGCACATTTACTAAACCTGTATTAGGTTCAATAGTGCAAAAACGATAATTGCTGGCCTGTGCTTTTGCACTGTTGCTTACCGCATTAAATAAAGTTGATTTACCTACATTGGGTAATCCCACGATGCCTGCTTGAAGAGCCATAATAAATTTATGATTTAAGATGTATGATATTAGATGTCAGATAAATGATTTATGATGTCTGATCTAAGCTGTTTAAAGTATGATGGTTGATTTGTTGTCAAGAGGTGCCCAAGGCTACTAATCCAACTTGTTTTAAAATCGGTCGCAAAGGTAAGCTTTAGGTTTAGTATTAATTGGCGATAAAATACTATTTTCATTCTTAATTGATTTTTGGTTTGCAGAAACAGGCATCGGCCTGGGAGGCGTCGGAAATCATATATCAGCAATCAAACATCTAAAATCAAACTATGGTTTTAAGCAGGATATGGTCCGCATTTATTATTATCGCAATACTGGTAGCTGGTGTAAGGATACTCAATGGCGACGAAAAGATCTTTAACCGAATGGTAGTAGGAAAGTCTTCAGAGAAATATGACAGTATTTACTACTATGCACTCGGCTCCCCGGCCAACCAGCAACTGGCCAGTAATTACACGCAATTCTTAAAGGAATATGGCTACCATAAAACGGATTCTATTAACCAGGCCAGCGTGTTACTTACAGATGATCTGCAAAAAGATTCCGTTACTACCGTAATGGCTGCAAAAAATAGCCTGGCAATTTTCACCTACGTGTCTGTGCAAAAGAAATTGGTTCGCAAGGTAGATGGAGTCATTGAGACTGCTAAGAATGCTGTTGTTGATATCATCATCCCGCTCATAGGTATCCTGGCTTTGTTTATGGGTTTTTTAAGTATTGCGGAAAAGGCTGGTGGCGTACGCCTGTTGTCAAAAATGATTTGGCCGTTTTTCTCCAGGATATTTCCCGATGTTCCAAAGGGTCATCCTGCTACCGGGCATATGATGATGAACTTTAGCGCTAACCTTTTAAACCTGGACAATGCTGCCACACCCTTCGGGCTAAAAGCAATGGAAAGCCTGCAGGAGTTAAACCCAAATAAAGCCGTGGCTTCTAATGCGCAGGTGATGTTCCTGGCACTGCATGCTTCAGGGCTCACTCTAATACCCGTTACCATCATTGCCTACCGGTCGGGGCTAGGTGCACAAAACCCCACAGACATTTTTATCCCCTGCATGATTGCCACTTTTGTTGCAACCATGGCGGCCATGTTCTTTGTTTCTGTAAAACAAAAAATAAATCTGCTGCAACCGGTTATCCTTGCCTGGGTGGGAGGTATATCGCTGCTTATTACATTGCTGGTGGTATATGTAAACCGGCTGGAGGCCACTTATGCGCAAACATTTTCTAACATACTGAGTAATGGCATCGTGCTGCTGATCTTTTTCCTGATTGTATTAGGAGCCGTTTATAAAAAGATAGATGTGTTTGATGCTTTTGTAGAGGGAGCCAAAGGCGGGTTTGAAACCGCTGTGCGCATTATTCCCTACATCGTGGGCATGTTGGTTGCCATTAGCATGTTGCGCACAAGTGGTACGTTCGATGTAATCATCAATGGCGTAAAAACGTTGTTTGCCGCTATGGGCACCGATACCCGTTTTGTAGATGGACTTCCCACCGCACTCATCAAACCCATGAGTGGGAGCGGGGCCAGGGGTATGATGCTGGATACGATGAAGACCTACGGGGCAGATTCA
>JBBSJJ010000242.1:0-2717 GCA_038257335.1 Chitinophagales bacterium
ACCACGATTGCGTTTAAAGAATCAAAGCAATGAATATCTTTCAGTTCATAGGGAATATCTCCTTTGTATGGAGCAGGCATGGGAATGGTAGGCATGTATTGGCGACTCCAGCTTTTGCCTCCATCCCTAGTTCGATAGACTAACTGCTTTGGAGCCCCCCAAGCAATTATGGAAATATTATTTTCATTTGCCGCTGAGGCAAATCCAATCCCGCCGCTATCTATTGGAAGCTTATATGCTTTCCATTTTGTTTGTGCTTCTAACCCTGAGGAAAAGGCAATTAAAAGACAAAGAATGCAAAGTAGTTTTCTCATAAGAATACCTAATATTGAAACTTAGTAAATATCACGATTTTATACGCAAGTGAAATTGGAATCCCTGAAAAATAATGAAATAGTTTAAATTTTACAAATACAGCCCGCTTTAAAATGGTTAATCAATATTTTCTTTTTAAATAGACACACCACTTTATAAAAAGTTACAAGTCAATTTTAAAAAATTGCAACTCATTATATTTATTCAGCTTACATTCTTTTAAAAACTGATGTTAAAAATGAAACTCTACACTTTCAACCAAATCAAAGATGAATTCATCGGCAAACGCGGAATAAAAGCCCGTGAAAAATATGAGCAAAAGCTGCAACGCTCTATAGAAAAAGATGCCAAAAAGCTCACAAAGCTACAAGGCAATTTGCCTCAGAGCAACGCCATATAACTTTTAAAAGAAAAAAATACCGTATTTTTGAAGGCAGTTCTTTTTAAAAAAGAGTTGCCTTTTGTTTTTAAAATTGTGATACAGTTCGTACTATTATTCTGTATGTCCTTGCGTTTTCCTGTGCAGATATATCCCTTCTTTAAAAAATTTCCCGCCATTAAACCTTTCCTTTCGCGGCTTTCCTCAAAAGCGAAAATGTGAAATCACGGAGAACGGTAAAAGTTTTTGACATTTTTGGAAAAGAAATCAGAACGTTTGTTACCGGTGCATCTGCAAATGACAATCAGATAGAATTTAATGCGGAAAATCTAGCTCCCGGAGTGTATTAT
The DNA here is from genome assembly GCA_038257335.1 of Chitinophagales bacterium. GTDB lineage: Bacteria > Bacteroidota > Bacteroidia > Chitinophagales > Chitinophagaceae > Ferruginibacter. Next base: position 1,045 of record JBBSJJ010000242.1, read on the forward strand.
TACCAAATGCAGGCCGGAGTTTTTGTAACTTATCTTATTAGCCCCCTAAGAGATTGGCCAAAAGATTCTACAAGTCGTAAATTTGCAACATCCAAATTAATACTTGTAGAACATGAAAGAACGCAGAAACTGGACAGCCGATCAGAAGCTGTCAATCATCAAAGAAGCCGGGCGCGATGGAGTGACCGAAACAATCCGCCGTCACGGGCTATTCAGCAACACGTACTATCAATGGAAGGATAAGTACGACATCGGCGGCATAGAAGCGCTCGGGAGCCGTCATTACAAGCCAGACCCTGAACTAAAGCGTCTTACCGAGGAGAACCGGCGTTTAAAAGAGCTTTTGGCTGACAAAGAACTGGCTCTTGCCATCAAAGAAGAGCTGCTAAAAAAAAGTCTTCAACGAGAGAAGAAAAGACTATGATCGCCAGGCAGTTCATCGCACAGGGCCACGCGGCTCACAGGGTCATTGCTTTATGCGGGCTTGCCCGGAGCACATTTTATTACAGGCCAAAGGCCGGGCAGAGCTTCAGCAGGGCATCAACGCATACGCCAAGCTTAGGCGGCGTGCTCTATAGCAATGAATACATCATTGAGCGCGTCAAAGCGTGCCTGAATGAGGAGTTCGTTGACTACGGCTATAGCAAGGTCACCTCCTGGCTTACTGACGAGGAAGGCTTTGTGATCAACCGCAAGAAGGTCTACCGCCTGATGAAGCAGGCACGCCTTTTGTCTGCCCGCATCCGGCGCGACAGAAGCGGTAAGTGCATTGCCAGGCGCCGTGTACCAAAGCCTTCGAGGCCGTTTGAGCATATACAGATGGACATCAAGTACATCTACGTGCACGGCTGCCGGCGCAATGCGCTTTTGCTGACGGCCCTTGACGTATTCTCCCGCGGAGCGCTTGCCTACCGCCTGGGATGGAGCATACGCAAGCAGGATGTCGTCTGCATGATGCGCGAGCTGCTGGCAAACTATCGCATGCCTGTGAAGGTCACCGTCCGAAACGACAACGGCAGCCAGTTTGAGGCAGCTCTCGTGCGCCGGTACCTGGAGCAGATGAACGTCACTCAGGAGTTTACACATGTGGCAACACCGGACGAGAACTGCTTCATCGAGGGCTTCCACTCCATCGTTGAGTCCGTTATCTGCCGCAGCTACGACTTTGAATCCTTTGAAGAGGCTGAAATGACAATCAACCGCTTCATGAACTTTTACAATCAGAAACGGCTGCACGGCGGAATCGGAAATAAGACCCCGTCCACATTCCTGATGGCGAAGGGTTTCCCGAATTTGCCTATATTGCAGTTGAACACGTCAGAAAATGACAAAATACTAACTAAGCGAATTGTAGAATCTCTTTCCAAGTCTTAGGGGGTCAGGACGTTACTGTTCCTTTTGAATTTCCTATTATTGATGCGTTGGAATTAAATACCGGCTTGCAGAAAGCCGGATATCCGAAGTTTACTCCTCCTCTTTTTAACTGGGGAGTTGGATTGCAGGTTCATCATAATAGAATAATAGTATTAGCTTCCTATATCAGCAACAGCAAGGTTGAAGATAACAATGCTTTTATTAATGAAGTCAAACACAGTGCTTTTATTGGGAATATAGGGTTTAATGTTATCAGCGATTATAATATTTCTTTGTACCCATTTGCTGGGTTACGGTTG
>JBBSJJ010000243.1:0-2656 GCA_038257335.1 Chitinophagales bacterium
AATACCGGGATTACGCAGATAGTAACCGGCAAAAAGAAATGATGTTATCGCATGCTGAATTTTTACGCCGCTTCGAACTGCATATCCTTCCCAAACGTTTTGTAAAGATCCGGCATTATGGCTTGTTGCAAAACCATGGAAAAGTAACCCGGCTCAATGCTATCCGGAACGAATTAAAACTTTCGCCCTTGCCACCCAGGGTGCAGGTACCGGTTACCATTCGCATGCTGGAGAAATATGGAAAAGACATTACGCTTTGTCCAAAATGCAGCCGAGGAAAACTCCTGCTTATTCATATTGATTATAGCGGCCACGAAACACGGCCTGTTAAAAAGCAGGCAACCATACACGATACCAACGTGCAAACCGATGCACCACCATAACAAAATACAGCGCCTGAGCAAAAATAGAAAGGCGTTGCTTATTGCCAAAAAAACGGAGCTGCAAAAAACGGGTAAGGGCCGCTATGCCCCGTTGCAAAAAAGGTGGCTATTGGTTTATAAAAAATGGCTGCGTTTTAATAAAGCCGCAGGCAAAAAGCCAGTAGGTAAGCTACTTTAACCCCTATAGGAAATAACCGGTGTCGGTCAACAAACAATAACCAAAAGCCCCCGTAAACTTCTTTTAGAGCGGGGGCTTTTTAATGGGGGCTTTCGGCTATTGTTCTTAATGTTGTACGTTCGTGGCTCTTCTGTCATATTTAAGTCCCAAAAGTAATTTAAGGGGCTTAAATTTGGATTTGTCAATCCTGTAACCCTATATTTACACATATTTTCACTTATAGGTGAAATAAAACTCAAAAATTGGCGTTAACTTTGCACCCCATTTTACTTAGAAGTGAATTACGAAATTGTTGAACTTGAAAATTTTTCGGGCAGTCAGGCTACCATTTATTCCGTCATTATGGAAGATGATGGTATTACTTTGTTTGACCATTTCGTGAATGAAAACATTACAGTTTATCGAAAAGAAGTAAGATTTATAGCAAACAGATTACAAGAAATCGGAAATACTACAGGGGCAAGAGAAAAATTCTTTAGACATAATGAAGGCAAACCTGGTGATGGAGTTTGTGCCTTGTATGATGACCCTGATAGTAACCTACGATTGTATTGTATAAGATATGGGAATATAGCTGTCATTTTAGGGGGCGGTGGTCCGAAGTCTGACGATGTTAAAGCATGGCAAGATGATGAAAAACTTACACTTGAAGCAGAAACAATTATACAAGTTTCACAAGATATTATGCAACGTATCCATTCCGGAGATTTGCAATGGTCAAAAGACGGTTCTCAGTTATTAGGAAACCTAACTATTTCAGACAATGATGAATAAGAAAACAGCAAGAAAGTACACAAGTCCAGTCATTAATCAATTGTTGGGTGAGATTACTCCTGTAGAAAAATTACAGACCAACACAAAAATGACACTCGCCGCAAGACTTGACGACCTTATTACCGCAAGAGGTTGGGGCAAAAGTGAATTTGCAGAGAAAGTCAATAAAAATCCGTCAGAAATCACAAAATGGTTGAGTGGAACACAAAACTTTACCATTGATACTTTGGCAGAAATCGGAGTTGTTTTAAATATGCCGGTGTCAGAACTCTTTGCACCAAAACGAGTGCATGTAATAAATAGAGTGCAAGTTGTAATTTCTGTAAAGGAAGTTCAACAAAGTATAAGATATGTTACACCTTTCAGTGAAATGGTTAGCGGACTTTCAAGCATTTATTTAGGAAGTCATCACGATGTGATGCTTCCTTTAACTTCACGTTTGCAAGCATAAATAATATGTCTAAAATAGAAAATAAAGACTTCACTGTTGATTTGCAATTGAAATCAATTGAACTTTTAAAAGGGTCAATAAGTTTGCCTTCTGTTCCAGAAGTTTCTTTAAATAATTTTAATTTCAACATCAGTTTAGAGAGTAAAGCAGATGCAACTAATAAAATTTTGTTTGTTATTGTTTCTGTCGAAATAAGAAGTGAAGACCAAAATCATGTTTTGGGTTCATTAGCTGTGAGTTGCATCTACAGTATTGTCAACTTTGATGAAGTTGTCAAGATTGAAGCTGATGGAAAACTTGATATACCTCAACCGCTTGTTGAAATATTGAACTCAATATCTATTTCTACAGCAAGAGGTGTTATGTTCTCTACATTTAAAGGCACATTCTTACACAATGCTTTTCTGCCAATAGTTGACCCTCGTTCATTCCAGCAAGTTGAATAAAATTAAAGTCCTGTTTCGGTTAGCGGAGTGTCCAATGCCATGACGTACAACGTTTGAGTATTGCTACAGGTGGGGGATTTTATAACTTCCTGCCTGGAACTGCAGCTTGGTTTTGATTTAAAAGTTGAAGATAAGAACTTTTGCCTGGCTTTATTCGTCAAGCCGAAACTGCTGCTGATAGCGATTTACAGCCGATTGCTCCAACGTCCAGCCCCACTTGCAGCAATACTTTTGTTGAACCAACACCTACGGTGAAAAATACCGCTTCATTAAAAATACGATCTTTCCTTTTCATTTAAACTTTTAGATTATGAAAAAAAAATGAGTACAGTAAAGTAACCCTTTCGCTGGCGGCACAGGATGCACTGCAACAAATGCATGCGGTGCTCACTGCCAAGCATTATTCGCCACGCACTATCCGTAA
>JBBSJJ010000244.1:0-2652 GCA_038257335.1 Chitinophagales bacterium
CTGGGTAAAAGATATTGCAGGCAATAAAAAGAGTTATGCTGAAATAAATGAAGCTGCCAGTAAAATTAATCCCGGCAGCGATGGTATCAGCATTCTGCCTTTTGGTAATGGTGCCGAGCGTATGCTGAATAATAAAATACTGAACAGTTTTTTCAATAATATTGATTTTAATAAACATACCGCTGCTCATTTGTTTCGTGCAGCACAGGAAGGTATTGCATTTGCATTCCGCTATGGCTTTGATATTTTAAAAGAAAACGGAATGTCGCCAACGGTAATCCGGGCAGGCAAAGCCAACCTGTTTTTAAGTGAAGTGTTCAGGGAATGTTTTGTAAACACCTTACAGGTGCCCGTGGAATTGTACAACTGCGATGGAAGTGTTGGTGCTGCCATTGGTAGTGGAATTGGTGCAAATATCTATGGCAACGCAAAAGAAGCGTTTCAGTTTTTTAAGCCATTGCAAATAATAGAACCCAACGGAAAGGATAATTATGATGGTTTTTACCAGCAATGGCTTCTGCACCTAAACAAACAAATTAATTGATTCAATTATTTTAAAAACAAACAGTACTATGTCAGTAGTTACAGGAAACAAAGAATACTTTTCAGGTATTCCTCAAATTAAATACGAAGGTTTGCAAAGCGATAACCCATTGGCTTTTCGCTGGTACGACGAAAATAAAATCGTGGCAGGAAAGCCCATGAAAGAATACCTGCGATTTGCGGGTGCGTACTGGCACAGCTTCTGCGGCAGCGGTGCCGATCCTTTTGGCGAACCAACACATTTATTTTCCTGGAATGAAAAAGCCGATGCAGTAGAAAGGGCGAAAGACAAAGCCGATGCAGCATTTGAGTTTATTACCAAACTTGGTTTGCCTTATTACTGTTTTCATGATGTGGATGTGGTGGACTATACCAATGATATAAATGAGAATGATAAAAGACTGCAGGCACTCACTCAGTATTTAAGTGATAAACAAAAAGCCAGCGGGGTAAAATTATTATGGGGTACGGCCAATTTATTTTCTAACAGAAGATATATGAATGGTGCCAGTACCAATCCGGACTTTCATGTGCTGGCGCATGGTGCAGCCCAGGTAAAAGCGGCATTAGATGCTACAATTGCATTGGGTGGTGAGAACTATGTTTTCTGGGGTGGGCGTGAAGGTTACATGAGCCTGCTCAACACCAACATGAAGCGGGAGAAAGAACATTTGGCAAAGTTTTTACACACAGCAAAAGACTATGCAAGAAAAAATGGGTTTAAAGGCAAATTTTTTATAGAACCAAAGCCCTGTGAACCCAGCAAACACCAGTATGATTATGATTGCGAAACAGTAATAGGTTTTCTCCGCCAGTATGATTTGCTCAATGATTTTAGTTTAAACATAGAAGTAAACCATGCAACATTGGCCGGGCATACATTTACACATGAGCTGCAAGTGGCTGCAGATGCAGGTTTGCTGGGCAGTATGGATGCCAACCGCGGCGATTATCAAAATGGTTGGGATACCGATCAGTTTCCTACAGACTTAAATGAACTTACCGAAGCCATGTTGATTATTTTGGAAGCAGGTGGGTTCAAAGGTGGTGGCATCAACTTCGATGCAAAAATCAGGAGGAACTCCACCGAGCCGGCAGATTTATTTTATGCACACATTGGCGGTATGGATGCGTTTGCAAGAGCATTAGTTACAGCAGATAATATTTTGCAAAAATCTGATTACAAAAAATTGCGTACAGATCGTTATGCTTCTTACGACAGCGGCAAAGGAAAAGAATTTGAAGAAGGAAAACTGTCGTTGGAGGAGTTGAGAAACTATGCCATGGAACATGGAGAACCTGCTACCATCAGTGGTAAACAGGAATACATGGAGAACATCATTAACCGCTATATTTAAATATTTCTATCTGCTAAAACTTGCTTATGAATAGTTTACAAACGTATGACTACCTGGTTTTTCTTTTTTATTTTATGGTGGTTGCCGGTTACGGTTATTGGGTTTACAGCCGAAAAAAGAAAGCAACGGTTTCTGCATCGCATGATTATTTTTTGGCAGAAGGTTCTTTAACCTGGTGGGCTATCGGTGCTTCATTGATTGCTTCTAACATTTCTGCAGAGCAGTTTATAGGCATGAGTGGGAGTGGTTTTAAGATGGGGCTTGCCATAGCCACTTATGAGTGGATGGCAGCAGCTACACTCATCATCGTAGCTATTTTTTTTATACCCGTCTATCTTAAAAATAAGATTTACACCATGCCGCAGTTTTTGCACCAGCGGTACAACGGTACGGTAGCTATGATTATGGCCGTTTTTTGGCTGCTACTTTACGTGGTCGTAAATCTTACCTCTATACTTTACCTGGGCGCACTGGCCATCAACAGCATCTCTGGCATCAATACAACCTTGTGTATGTATGTGCTGGCGGTGTTTGCTATTTTCATTACGCTGGGTGGTATGAAAGTAATAGGATACACCGATGTAATACAGGTTTTCTTTTTAATACTGGGCGGTTTGGTAACAACCTACCTGGCACTAAGTATGGTATCAGATAAGTTTGGCGGCGCTGGCGTTGCCGACGGATTTAAAATAATGACGCAGCAGGCCAATGATCATTTTCACATGATATTAAAACAAGAAAATCCCAGCTA
>JBBSJJ010000245.1:0-2635 GCA_038257335.1 Chitinophagales bacterium
CCAGTTCTATACATCCAATCTGCCATCTTTTTCAATTTAGGATAGTCTATATTTTCTGCATTGTCCTGCGGTGTGTGATAGTCAGGATGTAAAAGGGTTGTATACATAATGGCTGGTATGCCAAGTCTTGCATAGGGAAGATGATCGCTTCTAAAATACCATCCCTCAATATGAGTAACAGCATCCCAGGTAGTATCCAGTTTGAAATTTGCTCCTTCTTTATTGGCCGCTAAAGCCATATTTACCAAGTCGAGTGAATTTCTATGCGGTGGCCTGGCGCCTAAGATAGTTGCACTGTCTGGGTGATTTCTGCCAATCATATCGCCATTTAAAACAGCCACAATATTTTTAATGGGTACGGTTGGGTTTGCAGAAAAATACCTTGAGCCTAGTAAACCCCTTTCCTCTGCTCCATGTATCACAAATATTACAGACCTTTTGGATGGGTTTTTTACAAACGCTCTTGCATTGGCAAGCATCGCAACATTAACACTGCCATTATCATCCGCTCCATAATAAACTGAATCACTTTTTATGATATTCCTTATACCGTGTGCATCCGTATGACCGCTGTATAAAAGATACTCTGATTTCAGCCTGGCATCTGTTCCTGCAACCAACCCTACAATATTTACAGAAGGGTAGGAATATTTTGAAACAATTAGGTGTAGGTTCAACATTGCGGTACCAGCTTGTAATTCTTTTTTAGCATTGCCGTGCAGCCATAAAACAGGAACCTTGGTAGTCACATTTTCATTCGGCCCACCCTCAATATCGTACAAGCCTCTCTTAAAGTTTTCTTCTGCATCATCCCATGCTTTTTCTGCCTCTTCGTCTGCTATAAAAATTATCGCTACCGCACCTTTTCGTAGCAAAGGCAAACCATACTTTACATAGATGTACCGGTTGTATCGCCAGGTGGGTAAGGATACATCCAAATTAATTCCTTTCGAATTTGCTTCTATTGCCACCACTTTATTTTTTACATCTATTGCATTCGTATCAATATCAACCGCATTGCCTAGATAAACAATGGGTGCATTTAATGTTATGTTAGCCATCTGAGAAACAGCAACATCTTTCCATAGTTTTAAGGATTTACCATTTATCTGTATGGTTGAATTGTCTGCAATATGGTTTCGAACCATCGTAAAATATTGAAAGAAGGTACCGTCATCGCCCGCAGGCTTTAACCCAATAGCCCTGAATTTTTCACCCAGCCACATAGCGGCTTTCAGTTCGTCTAAGGTTCCTGCAGATCGACCGTTAAAATGTGCATCGGCAAAGGCGTATAAATCTTTTTTTAAATCCTGTGTTCTAATTAAGTTTAATCCCGGTGGATTACTTAATTGCGCTAGTAACGAAGTTGTGATGGTGACCAACAAAGACAGCAGAATAGTTCTCTTCATTTTTAGTACATTTTTCTTTAAGGTTAATAACGTCTCTTCAATTTAAATACCCTGACCGTGTATTGGCAAAACATCCATCGAAGCGGGCGTTAGCAAATGTGCGGGTTAGACCAAAGACATTCTTGTGACCCGAACCGCTGCAGAGTGAAGTTATAGGAGTAAAAGTTACCAACAAAGGGCGCAGAATATTTCATGAGCCAGACCAGGTACGCAAGAGTGATAAAACCCCAAGCCGCAATGGCACTTAGCCTTTCAGGAAACTAAGTAAAAGCTGCAGTTTTTTTGCTACCCAAAAGGAATGCACTGAAAATTTTTTGCTTACCCGGTAATTAAAACCTTATGGACATCTTCAATGCACTAAGGGTTAAAATTCAATAATTACACCCAGGTTGGGAGTTACAAAAGGATCATCATTTTTTACCCGTGTTGGTATAGCATTGCTTCCATCTGCTCTAATGGCCTGCCCATCTGTTGTTCTAAAAGTCCTGTTGTCGGCTGTTCTTTGCCAGGTATATTCTGGTATAACCGGGTTTCTTGCTATGTACCAGTTGGTAACATCTAAGAACACATCAATGGTTATTTTTTGCAGGTTAATTTTTTTATCTATTCTTACATCACTGCTGTTGAAGCCTCCCAGGCGTTGTGAATTGAGTCTTGCAAAATCGAGAGTTCCTTTCCCCTGCGACGAGTAATTTAACCTGGAAGCAGTTTCGTCAAACGGCGTGTAAGGTGCCCCACCCTGGTAACGAAATTTTAAACCCAGCTCCCAGTTACGTGGAAATTTATAGCCCCAGGTTACCGATAATAGGTGCCTGTTATCCCAGCTGCTTGAAACAAACTTGTTATCTGCACCACTATACAAACTGCGGTAATATGTATAAGAAAGAATGCCAAAGAATTTTTCGGTTAATTTTTTTTGCACAAAAAACTCCATACCGTAGGCTTTGCCTTTTCCGTTTGTGTTTACGGCCTCGTTGCCAAGTGCGGTAAAATCAGTCCCGAGATTGGCCAGGGAAATACCATCTCTTGCAGATACAGCTACATTGCCATACTGCTTGTAAAAGCCTTCTATGGTAAAACGCAAGCCGTCATTTGGTAAAAATTCAAACCCGGTTGTATAGTGAGTGGACCGGGTATATTTTGCATCTTTATTTACCAGTACATTGTTGTTATCAGCAAAGCCTAAAATAGGATAAACAGGCAATTTGTAATAGATGCCGGTGGAC
>JBBSJJ010000246.1:0-2621 GCA_038257335.1 Chitinophagales bacterium
GGTTATCGTTTAAGCTTGGTAACTCAAACGTAACTATTTGAGGGCAGAAATGCCCTCACTTTTTTAAAATTTTAGTCGGACAATAGTGATAAAATATATTTAGCAGACTTACAGTATACAACGAAAGAGGCTCCACTATTTAGCGGAGCCTCTTTCGTTGTATACTGCGATTGTTACTTTAAATCGTTGGCGCAGCTGCCAGAATTTCTTCGCCAACACCGCTGGCATACTTATCGAAATTCTTTGTAAACATTGCAGCCAGTTCTTTGGCCTTTTTATCATACTCATGTTCATCAGCCCAGGCATATCGTGGGCTTAATAATTCTTTAGGAACATTGGGGCATTCAACCGGCATCATCATACCAAAAGTTTTATGAGCCACAAAGTCCACATCGTCTAGCTTTCCTTCCAGGGCTGCAGTTATCATCGCACGGGTATATTCTAGTTTCATCCGCTTGCCTACACCATAAGGGCCACCGCACCAGCCTGTGTTCACCATCCAAACATTTACGTTGTGCTCCTTCATTTTTGTTCCCAGCATAGCAGCATATTTACCTGGGTGCAGTGGAAGAAAAGGTGCGCCAAAGCAGGCACTGAAGGTGGCTTTGGGTTCTGTAACCCCAGCTTCTGTACCCGCTACTTTTGCGGTGTATCCACTTATAAACTGGTACATAGCCTGGCCCGCAGTAAGTTTGCTTATTGGGGGTAATATACCATAGGCATCTGCGGTGAGAAAAAATATATTTTTGGGAGTTTTGCCAATAGATGGCTGCAGGGCATTGCTTATAAAGTCTAAAGGGTAACTCACTCTCGTATTCTCTGTAACGGCTTTACTGCTAAAATCTATCTTATTGGTCCCTTCAAAAAAACTGGTGTTTTCTACCAATGCGCCTGGCCTGATGGCATTAAATATCTCTGGCTCTTTTTCTTCACTCAGGTCAATCGTTTTTGCATAACAACCGCCTTCAAAATTAAAAACAGCATCGTCGGTCCAGCCATGTTCATCATCACCTATCAGCATTCGATTCGGATCTGCACTTAAAGTGGTTTTGCCCGTACCACTTAAGCCAAAAAAGATGGCGGTATCGCCATCTTTGCCCACGTTGGCACTGCAATGCATGCTCAATACGTTGGCTCTTACCGGCAGCACGAAGTTGAGCATCGTAAAAATTCCTTTTTTAATTTCTCCTGTGTAGCCTGTTCCACCTATCAGGATTGTTTTGTGTTTAAAACTAAGGATAGCAAAATTCTCTGACCTTGTGCCGTCTGTAGCAGGATCAGCCTTGAAGCCAGGAGCCTGTATCACATGCCAGTTGGGCGAAAAGTTTTCCAGGTCCATTTCAGCAGGGCGCATGAACATGTTGTAAGCAAAAAGATTGTGTGCAGGGTTTTCATTAATAACCCTGAGGCTTAATCTGTATTGATCGTCGGCGCAGGCAAAACACTCTCTCACCCAAATTTCTTTGCCAGACAAGTACTGCATCATTTTTTCTTTAAGCTGGAAAAAATGAGCCTCTTCAATTGGAATGTTGAAATCGTTCCAATCAACGGTGTCGGCGGTCAGTTCATCCTTCACCGTAAATTTATCCTTTGGGCTCCTGCCGGTAAATTTGCCTGTTTGAATAACCAAGGCACCGGAATCATTTAATACGCCTTCACCCCTTTTTAAACATTGTTCAACCAGCTGTTGTGGAGTTAATTGATAGTGGATGTTTTGGGAGTTCGACAACCCCAATTCACCCAAAGCCCTAAGAGGGGCTTCAAGCATCGTAGATACTGACATAGCAAGCTTTTTGATTAGGCTTCAAAGGTAAGTTATCAATATGTTATGCCTTAAACTGCAAAAGGGATCAAATGAACATAATTTTTAAGCTAATTTTGTTTTCTTTACACAAATGTTATTGTACTCCTCCTATTTTTAAATAAGGTTCTATCATTTACCGCTTCCTTTAAATGCCGTGAATATTATTTTTATTTTTTAAAATGACGGGGAACCTAATGGTCAAAAATTATAAAACGTATATTGCAAATCACTTTTGCGATGCTGCAACTGGGCCTTTTACCAATCAAATTTAATTTCATGAAATATCTGCCGCTCAATCAGGAAATTTTTGTTCAAAACCGTAAGCGCTTTACCGCTCAAATGGACAAAAACTCAATTGCCATCTTTAACAGCAACGATGAACTCCCCACCAATGCAGATCAACTGTATAAATTTAAGCAGAACTCAGACCTTATTTGGTTGACGGGAGTAGAGCAGGAAGATAGCATGCTGGTGCTGTTTCCCGATAATCCAGACCCAAAGTACAGAGCGGTATTGGTGCTTGTGCGCCCCAACGAAATGAAAGAAAAATGGGATGGCCACCGGTTAAGGGTACACGAAGCCCGGGCTATATCCGGTATTCAAACAATTGTATGGCTCGATTCTTTAGATGCCCTGCTGCAACCCTGGGTGCACATAGCTTCCATCATTTATCTAAACAGCAATGAAAACGACAGAAAATCTAATTATGTGCAGGTTCGGGATTATCGTTATGCAGAGACAATGAAACAGCGTTACCCCCTTCACCAGTACAAGCGCAGTGCTCAAATCCTGAAAGGTCTGCGTGCCATCAAAACAC
>JBBSJJ010000247.1:0-2615 GCA_038257335.1 Chitinophagales bacterium
ACCTACAAAGCGGTGCTGGCCGCCTACTGTCCGGATTTTAACCAGTGCATTTACACCACGGGCAGCGCCAGCCGCAGTGCCCTCACAGCCGACCTGAACCTGGCATCCTTTGCCGGCAAGCAAGTGCAAACCTACCGTGGCTTTATGAGCGCCGATGGGTTGAAAATTGCTACGAGTATTTTTACAGGTGCTGTTACGGTGAGTTAATGCCGTGCTGATTTTGTTGTAAAAAAGCTGCTTTGATGGATGGCAGCTTTTTTTATGCGCAGGGCTTTTTGCCACGAATGCACGAATGAATTACGAATGTTATTTTTTGCCACGAATGCACGAATGTTTTGTTTGGCCAGGGATGCACGAATGTTTTGTTTGGCCAGGGATGCACGAATGAAGAATCGGCCGGGATGCGGGTATTGTTGATGGTTGTTGTCCTCACTAATTCGCTGGCCGCAGCATCTCCCGGCAGATACTTCGCAGACTCAGTATGACAACAGAAAATGAGCATCGGATTTCAACTGTACATTGATGAGGGAAGCTGTCTTCAATGCCTGCGCCTTTAATTGCTGGGAAGCAGGAGGCATCTACACGGATGCGGGTATTGTTGATGGTTGTTGTCCTCACTAATTCGCTGATCGCAGCATTTCCTGGCCGGCACTTCGCACGCTCAGTAAGACAACAGAAAATGAGCATCGGATTTCAACTGTACATCGATGATGGAAGCTGTCTTTCCGTCCCTGTTACTTTATTATCGGCATCATGATAAGGTTTTCCTATTGCCCTGTAGCTCAATGTGGACATAGATTTAAGGATTTTGTTCATTAAAGAAAAATGCTGATTAGGAAGAACAAAGGTTTAGAAAGATATGAAGTACCGCTCTTTCTAATTATATCTTTTCCTTTTTCCTTCTCCCTTCGGAGAAGGTGCCGCAGGCGGATGAGGTCGGAGAAAGAGAAGGAGAATGAGGTCAGGTAGACGAAGGGAAAATTTGCAGTAATGCGGGTATTTGCTGATGATTGTTGTCTTTTAGAAATTCGCTACTAGCAGCATCTCCACGCAGGTACCTCGCAAGCTCGGTATGACAGCAAAAAATCGGCATCGGTTTGCGATTGTACATTGATGTTGGTAGCTGTCTTTCCGTCCCGATTGCTATCTTATCGGCGCCAGGATAAGTTTTTCCATTTGCCCTGTAGTGCAATGTGGACATAGATTTAAGGATTGGGTTGATTAAAGAAAAGATGATGATTAGGAAGAACAAATGTTTATTAAAGATATGAAGCACCGCTCTTTCTAATTATATCTTTTCCTTTTTCCTTCTCCCTTCGGAGAAGGTGCCGAAGGCGGATGAGGTCGGAGAAATAGAAGCCCGCCCGTGCCGGAACGGACGGGGAGAAAGAGGTCAGGAGAAGAAGGAGGGACCTGCCGGGATGTGGGTAGCCGTTGATGGTTGCTGTCTTTACTAACCAATATCAAATGACACAGAAAATTACTAACTTAGCGATATTCTAAATTTGTAACGAAATGAAGGAAGAAAGAATGAATTTTAATGAAATAGTGGAGACAATATACAGTTTGCCACTTGAAGACCGAAAGGAGATAATAACTTTATTGGAGCACAATGTTGCCGACTCAAGACGGGAGGAAATCGCAAAGAATTTTAAAAACTCGAACCTCGAACTAAAATCCGGCAAGTTGAAATTTTCATCAAAAATAAGCGAACTTAAAAAATGCTATAATGGAGTTTCATTTAGTAATTCGTTCAAAAAGGCTTTCAAAAAAAGGGTTAAATCCACAGGATTTTAGGCTGATTTTTGGCTTAGACTCGAATTGTTTACTAACAATCCATTTGATATAAAATTAAAAACCCACAAGCTATCCGGAAAATTAAAAGACCTATGGAGTTTTACACTCGATTATGATTTGAGAGTCGTGTTCTACTTTACAAAAGGCAAACCGAAAAAGGCATTATTTGTTGACATTGGAACTCATGATGAGGTCTATTAAACCACTTCACCTAATAAAAATATTTACACAATACGGACGGAAGTTCAATCGGCAGCATCTGCCGGGGTGCGGGTAATTGTTGATAGTTGCTGTTTTTACTAATTCGCTGGTCGCAGCATCTCCAGGCAGATACTTCGCACGCTTAGTAAGACAACAAAACATGGGAATCGGCATGCAATTGTACATCGATCATGGTAGCTGTCTCTCCGTCCCTGTTACTATCGGGAGAGGGATCTGCCTTGCGATTTTACAAAATACTTCAAAAAGAATTATGGCATTCTGCCAATGGCATACCTTAATATGCTGAAATAGCAACTCCACAAAGTTGACCGAAATTTACCATTTATTGGATGATTTGTGATAGTGAATGCAGTCTGCATGAAACTATCTTTGATTTATAGATCAGCTAAAATGTTTTACATGAAACTCATCACTAAATACCGCTATTTTATTCTTGCATTATTTTTATTATCGGGTGTTGTTGTAACTGCACAATCAACAACAGGCAACACAGCAAAAAAAGAACCTGCGATAAAAATCTATCTTATTGAAAAGGATATACCCGCAGCAGGCCAGTTAACTGCCGCAGCCCTGAAAGTAATTGCACAAAAGTCCTG
>JBBSJJ010000248.1:0-2579 GCA_038257335.1 Chitinophagales bacterium
ATCGGCATAGCACTCTGTGGCAAAGCCGGTATGATGAAAGAAAAAGAACTGCCCGAAGATGAAAAGAAAGCCACCATCAAAGAATTTAATTTAAAGAAAGGCATACTGGTAGCTACATTTTCCGGCATACTAAGTGCCTGCTTTTCATTTGGCCTTACTGCAGGCAAACCGATTGCAGCAGCGGCTTTGCAAACAGGTATAGATCCTCTTTGGCAAAACAACGCCAGCCTGGTTGTGATACTTTTAGGCGGCCTAACCACCAATCTTATCTGGTGTGTGATATTAAATATCAAAAACAAATCCTACAGGGATTATACCGACCGAAAAACACCGCTTGCAAAAAATTATCTGTTCGCTGCATTGGCGGGCACCACATGGTATTTACAATTTTTCTTTTACGGCATGGGCAGCAGCAAAATGGGCCAGTATGATTTTAGCAGTTGGACATTCCACATGGCTTTCATCATCATTGTGAGCAACCTGTGGGGCCTGTATTTTAAAGAGTGGAAAGGCTGCAGCAAAAAAACATTGCAGATGATTTTTGCTGGCATTGCAGTGGTGATATTGTCAACTATAATTGTAGGGTTTGCTAATTATCTGGCAGCTACGCAGACAAAATAAAGGAAATAGCTTTTGGCTATAGCTGCGTAGATAAAAAAGCTGCCAGGCAAAAAATGTCTGGCAGCTTTTTAAATTTAAATAAAGTTCTAACAATTCCCCGCTTCCTTTTTTAAGAGATTTATTACTGTGACACAACGATGATGCTATGGAAATCTTTTGCTGGTTTTTTGTAAAAGAATTAAAGTTCTGTCGTCATCATTTTGCCGCAGATGCGCTGGTTAAATCTGCGTATCTGCGGCGTTAATTTGTACATGTTTAAACTTATCCCCTTTTCACCCAAACCACAAAACCACCATTACCCAAAACTTTTATAGAAAGTGGACTACCATTTATGTAGTTGATGATTTCAGTTGTGATCTCCCTGTCGTGAGCGCCATCTTTCATTATCTGCAAGCTGTATTTTCCTTGTGGTAAAAAAGACAAATCAATTGAAATGTTTTTTTCAACAGCCTCCCCATTGGCTGCGGCCACAAACCAATCGTTTCCTTTTTGCCTTGCCATTACCATTAGCTTTCCGGGGTAACCATCCAAAAATTTTGTTTCATCCCATGTGACAGGTACAATTTTTAAAAAGTTTTTCACTTCTGTACTGAGGCCCAAATAGGGTGCTATCCTGTCTGCAAAATGCAACATGCCCGACTCAAATAAAACTGAGGTAGCCAGTTCATAGGCATTGCTGGTAGTGTGCTTGCAGCAATCGTAATCGCTAAAGGTAACGGGTGTGTAATCCATTGGCCCAACTACATTGCGGGTGCACATAGCAATAATATTGTGCTGTGGGGTGTTGGTTGCAAAGGCACTGTCCCAGCCATATTGCTCTGCACCTTTTATGGCTTCCATCGAAATTAAATTAGGGTAAGTACGGCTCCAGCCCCGTGGCAAAGTGCAGCCATGAAACACTACCATTATTTTAGCAGCGGCAGCATCTTTCAAAATATCGAGGTACAGTTTTATAATCTCCTGTTTATCTGAATTAAAAAAGTCTACCTTAATTGCTTTTATGCCCCATGCATTCAATTTTTTAAATTCAGCTTTTCTTTTCACAGCATCGCTCATAATATCCCTTGGCCTTTCGGTTACGGTATTGTGTGGCCCACCAGAGTTGTACCATAAGGTAAGCAACACTTTTTGTGAGTTCGCATACTGCACCAGGTCTTCAATGGTACCACCGTCTTCCATTATATCCCAGTTGGCATCTACCAGGCTATACTCCCAGCCCATTGTTTTAGCCAGATCTATAAATTTTTTAAGTGTTGTAAAGTTTTTACTACTGGCATGGTCGCCCCACCAGCTCCAGGATGATCGGCCAGGCTTTACCCAACTTGCATCACCAATTTTATTGGGAGCAGATAAATGATGTACCAAATTAGATTCTATAACAGTACCCAGGCTTTTACCAAAAATAACCGTACGCCACGGCGTAGCAAATGATTGCTGCACACTTGCGTTTGTAGTGTACATACCCAATGCCTCCCCTTGCAGCGGCTGTGCAATTTTATATACACCACCTATACTTTGCTGTTGCAAATGAGCAGCAAAATAGTTTTCCTCCAACCCTGCTTCTGTTATTAGAATAAAATGATTATTACTACGAAACAAAGCCGGAAACGCCCAGCCGCTGCTATCTGGCGAAGGCTGGCCGATGGCAGAACCATTGGTATAATTATTTTCGTACGCAGGCGCCCAATCGGTGGGCAAGCCGTAAGGCATTAACCAGGCATTACCTGTTGTGGGCAAATTGAAACCGGTGCTTTCTTTTGTAACAGTAGTGCCCGCTTTAACCGTTGGAAAGAAATAACGAAAAGCAACACCATCATTATAAGCCCTCAATTGCAACTGCATTGGTTGTTTGTCTTTATTCACGAAGCGCAATACCATCTCATTGGCAAGATTGTGATTGAGCCTGCGTTTTCCAAGATGCATTACATATTTTTCATCAATCTTTTTTTGGGTTGCAG
>JBBSJJ010000249.1:0-2571 GCA_038257335.1 Chitinophagales bacterium
TATTCCCTATGCAGATTCTCCTTTCGCATTGTGCGTTTAGCATTTTGCCTATTGACTTTTCCCTTTTCCCTTTTGCCTATTGCCTTTCGCCTTTCGCCCCCTACATTCTTTAGGGGCATGCTTTCGCCTTTTGCCTTTCGCCCCCTACATTCTTTAGGGGCATGCTTTCGCGTTTTGACTTTTGACTTTTGTCTTTTGACTTTTGACTTTTGACTTTTGACTTTTGCCCCCCTACATTCTGTCGGGGCAGGCTTTGCCCTTTGCCTATTGCCTATTGCCTATTGCCGTTTGACTTTTGACTTTTGACTTTTGCCTTTCGCCTTTCGCCTTTCGCCTTTCGCCCCCTACATTCTGTCGGTGAAGGCATTGCCCTTTGCCTATTGCCTATTGCCTTTTGCCTATTGCCTTTTGCCCTTTGCCTATTGCCTATTGCCGTTTGCCTATTGCCTTTTGACATTCACTTCCCCCCCGCCGCAAACGAACCCAGCCCATCTGCAATCACCCGGTCGTTGCTTAAGCGGGGCACTTTATTTTGTCCGCCGAGTTTACCCATGCTTTTCATATAATGTACAAAACCATTTTTTTGAATAGGAGTAATTTTTAGCGGGGTAAGAATACTGCCAGCTACCAGGTCATCGTAATACACATTTTTTTGGCGCAAGCTGTCATCCAGCTTTTTTGCAAAAGCGGCAAGGTCGGCAGGCAGTTCTTCAAACTCTATGAACCACTCATGGTAACTTTTTTCGTCGGTCTGGGAAATAAACGGCGCTACGGTAAATTCTTTTATATGCAGGTTGGCTGAAGTGGTGCTGGCAAGCATAGCTGCTTCTACTTCTTCTCCAATAACATGTTCTCCAAAGGCAGATATATAATGTTTAATGCGGCCGGTAACTACAATTCGGTAAGGATTGGTAGACACAAACTTTATCGTATCCCCAATATTATAGGCCCACAAACCGGCGTTGCTGCTAATGACCAGGGCATAGTTCTCGCCAACCTTTACATCCTTTAACGTTAGCCTGGTGGGCTTCTCACTGCTGATCTCCGCCACGGGCACAAATTCAAAAAAGATACCGCTGTTGGTATTCAACAGCATGCCCGGTTCTTTTTGCGAATCCTGGAAGGCAAAAAAGCCTTCGCTCGCCGGGAACAATTCAATGGTATCTATACTGCGGCCAATGCTCTCCGTTAGTTTACTTTTGTAGGGTTCATAATTTACGCCACCCTGCACCATTACGCTGAAATTAGGAAACAGGTCTCCTATTTTTTTGCCCGACTTCTCTTCGAGCCTATCAAAGTACATTTGCATCCAGGGGGGAATACCACTGATAAGGGTCATGTTTTCGTTGATCGTTTCATCCACGATCTTATCCAGCTTCTCTTCCCAATCGTCTATGCAATTGGTTTCAAATGAAGGCAGTTGATTAGCCCTTAGATACCTGGGTATATGATGGTTTACAATGCCGCTCAGCCGGCCGGTTGGGATATCTCCCACCCTTTCTAACACGGGCGAGCCGCTTAAAAAAATAACCTTGCCATTAGCAAAAGCATGGTTACCGCTTTCTACCATATAACAAAGCAAAGCATTGCGGGCAGTATTGATATGGTTGGGAATAGAATCCTTGGTAATAGGAATGTATTTTACGCCACTGGTGGTACCACTTGTTTTGGCAAAATAGATCGGCACTCCTTTCCAAAGGATGTTGTGCTTGCCGGCTTTTATTTTTTCTATATAGGGTTTAAAGGCTTCGTAGTCACGCACGGGTACACGCTGCACATAATCTTCATGCGTTTTTATTTGTGCAAAATCATGGTCTTTTCCAAACTCCGTTTTAACCCCTGTTTTCAGCAATTGTGCAAACAGTAGCTGCTGGTCTTCTACTGCCGTACTCATTCCCTTCTTTATCTGTTTAGCTATATAATTGGCAAAGGGCTTTGCCAGGAAAGATTTTATTTTCATCGCCATTTTCTTTGTCCCGGTTATCTGTTTATCAGCATACCACAATAGGTAGTTCAAAATTACCTAAGAAAAATTTAGAAACTCGCAGGTTTTAAAAGGTTTATAAGCCCGCCTGCCGGCAGGGAGGGTTTGAGGCCTGCCTGCCGGCAGGCATGGGCGAACAGCTATTGACGAATTCTGAGTGACGAATGAGGAATTTTTATGAATCCTGAACTCTACGGCAGAACCCATTCCACTTAGAAAATCAAACGGTTGATTTCCTAAGACTACCCATCTCAGCTCAGAAACCCTCTAGCAGAACGTTGAACTTCTGAATTCCCCCCTCTCAGCAGACATACTCAATGCGAACGAACGTTAAACCCTTAAACGTTAAACCCTTAAACCCTCAAACCCTTAAACTTTGAACTCTGCTATTACCTATTGCCTTCTCAATGTCGTTGACTTAGGCTCCAATAGAGTTTCCTGTTTACAGAATGGTCTGGCTAATTGTATTAAAAGCTCCGTAGGTGCTTCCTGTGCTTAGGAGACTCCTACGGAGTCTGGAAAAATTATTCATTTCGATGTTTCTATAAACAGGGTGCTCCTACGGAGCAAATACCTTAAGTAAACGA
>JBBSJJ010000250.1:0-2567 GCA_038257335.1 Chitinophagales bacterium
ATTCCTTAACTGCAAGGATAGAGCTGTCTTTAATTTTATCGGTAATGGTAATGGCTGCTAAAGCATTTTCACGGTCTGCCAGCCATACCACGGTCTGCGCTTTGGCAAGCCACGTATCTGCTTTTTGCAGTAGCGCAGGTTCTATGATTATGTTTTCCTGTTTTAACAGAGCCGGGCTTCCCACAAAATAAGTATTGCCGTCATACATTGTTTGCACACCTTTACCAGTAATACTTTCATACTGGTGAAGCTGCAAGGGTTTGAAATTTTTATCTTTAAAATAATTCACTACTGCTTCCGCCAATGGATGTTCTGATTGTTGTTCGATACTAAAGAGCAGGGCAGCTAATTTATCTTCTGCAGCGCCCTCTTTCCAGGCAATGGCCGCCACTTCCGGTTTTCCTTCGGTGATCGTTCCTGTTTTATCCAGCACAATGGCATTCACTTTTTTTGCCAGTTCCAGGCTTTCGGCATCTTTAATTAAAATGCCGTTCTCTGCGCCCTTACCTACGCCCGCCATGATGGCTGTTGGTGTGGCCAAACCCAATGCACATGGGCAGGCGATGACCAATACTGTTACCAGTGCCAGCATACCTTGTGTAAAACCATTTTCACCGCCCAATAGTACCCAGGCAACCAGGCTGGCGATAGCTATTAAAATAACGATGGGAACAAAAATACCTGCAATTTTATCTACCAGCTTTTGCACCGGTGCTTTACTGCCTTGTGCTTCCTGCACCATTTTTATGATCTGCGCTAGTAACGTTTCGCCGCCCACTTTGTCTGCCGTAAACTGAAAACTTCCTTTCTGGTTGATGGTTCCTGCAAATACTTTTTCGCCACTAATTTTTTCCACCGGAATGGGTTCACCACTAATCATGCTTTCATCAACAAAAGAATTTCCGGATTTTACAGTGCCATCAACAGCAATTTTTTCTCCCGGCTTTACCATCAATGTATCGCCCACTTTTACAGATGCAATCGGCATCTCCATTTGATGGCCGCCATCATGCACTACCATTACTGTTTTAGGCTGCAAGCCCATTAATTTTTTTAAAGCGGAGGATGTGTTGCCCTTTGCTTTTTCTTCCAACATTTTTCCTAATAAGATAAAAGCAATAACCACGGCTGCGGCTTCAAAATAAACATGCGCTTCCAGTCCTTTGTTGTTCCAGTATTGCGGGTAAACGGTATTGAATACACTAAAGATATAAGCAACTCCTGTACTTAACGCCACCAGCGTATCCATGTTGGCAGAGCGGTGTTTGACCTGCTTCCATGCGCCCACGAAGAACTGCTTGCCGAAGTAAAGTACAACAGGCGTGGCCAATGCCCACATGATGTAATTGGCATAGGGAATATGCATAAAAATCATTCCTATCGCCACCAGGGGAATGGAAAGGATTATAGAACCAATGGTTCGCTTCTTTAGTATTGTAAAATTCTTGCGATGAACTTCTTCCAATTCATCTTTTGCTTCTTCGCTTTCATCAATCATTAAATCGTAACCAATACTTTGCATGGCAGCCTTCAACTTGTGTGCATCAGTAATAGTAGGCACATATTCTACCTGGGCCGTAGCATTTGCATAGTTAACGGAAACGTTCACCACACCGGCTGTGTTTTCTAAAATGCTTTGCGAACTGCCGGCGCAGGAGGCGCAACTCATATTGAGCACCGGGAATGTTTTTTTCACCGTGTCTACGTCGTATCCCAAATCCCTGATGGCTTTTACGGCTTTGGGTATCGTTTCCAGTTCATCATCTGTTGTAATAACTGCCCGGTGGTTGTTTAGTTCTACCTTATGCGAAGTGATGCCTTTCACTTTGTCTAATCCTTTGTCTACAATGAGGGCGCAGTGTTCGCTATCTACACCGGCTAAAGGGAGATTAATGGTATTCATGGCTTTGTTCATGTTTTGTTTTATTGACAATGCAAAATTCATGCAATTGAGTTACCCACTGTTATACGATTATGGATAAAATGTGCAGATAAATGTATCAGAGTTGAGGGGTGAGGCATGAGGATTGACAAGGTTCAATTTGCACGTCCCTCCTAAACCCTCAACCCTCATTCCTCATTCCTGTTCAACCCTGTTTCCTTTTATGCCGAATGCTATTAGTTATTTTAACCACCTCTTCGTATTCTTTCAACAAATAGGCAAGCTTTTCCTTTGGTACAATTTCTGCGTCGGCAAGTAGCTCTAACCAAAATAAAGCTTCATCGGCTTCCTCCACGACAATAGATATTTTGCTAAAGAATTCAGCGTCTGATCTTGCCCTGCAGCACGCCCGGTAATTTGCCGCAACTGAAGTAGCGGAACGTAACAACTGTTTGCCTATAACCCTTGCTTCTTCTGATTTTGGCAGCGCTTGAAAAAGTTTTATCACCCGTAGCGAAAGTTCTTTTGTTCTCTGTTTGAAAGCTTCTATTTTGTCAATCATCCGGAAAGAATTGAAAGTGGAAAAATAAACACCAAAGCAGCGTATGAATCTAATTTAAAAAATGCAGATTTTGAAATTCCGCCCTCATCCCTCGATCCTCATCCCTCAATCCTCAATCCTCAA
>JBBSJJ010000251.1:0-2538 GCA_038257335.1 Chitinophagales bacterium
CACTATAGGCATCACAGAGACTGTATTCTAAAACATTATCATCTGGGTCAGTGGCACTAAAGTCTAACGTAAAAGGTTTGTTGTAACAAACTATAGAGATTCCTTGTGCAAATCGTGGACTGCTATCTATTTCGCTGGCCAAGCTGGTAGAGCCTGGTATAAGAGTGGTATAGGTAGCGCCAATGGAATTAGGAATGTTAGCAATGTCGTCTATGCGGCAGCAGGTTTGATAAGCGGCTGTGTAGCCTGTAGCATTGTAGGGTAGCTCGATCTCAAAAATATAAAGACCCACGGTATAAGTTAGCGTGGGAGGGTTGGTAATGCAGGATGGTAGCGTATTGAGTGGTAACTGACCCGAGGAGGATAGCACCAAATTCATATTGGTTACCAGCTGGGAATTGTCATTGTTAAACACACCGATGGTAACTGTGGGCGGCATACCCGCACAATTAAAACAATTTTCATCTCTAAAAAGCCTTAAGGTTATTCTGTAAGAACGAGAATTTGGAGTACTGCCAGGCCCCAGGTAGTCATAGATCATCTCGCCACCTGTAATATGTTTTGCATCTGCAAAAAAGCAACTGAAAGAGCAGAAAAGTATGAGTAGAAATGGTTTCATTAATATTTTAAAGATGGTTACGTAAAATACATAAAAAATTACCCTGCCATCTATAATACGTAAATCTGGTGTAAAAAGTCTGTAACTTTTAACAAAGATTTCTCCTGTTCTTCCATCATTCCCATATGAGCACTGTTTCGTAAGATGTAAATATGCGACTGCGCAGGCAGGTGCGACTGCTCTAAGCCTTGCTCAAAAGGCACCGCCTTATCGTGTGCACCCAGCAGAAACAAAATGGGTCCCTTGAAATTTTTCAAAACCTGGGTTCTGTCGGGCCGGGCAACCATTGCCTCGTAATACTGAATCAAGGCTTCGGATGTAAACAACTTTCCTTTTTGCAAAAGATCATCAATATCAGTTTTGCTTGCCGATGCATCCATAAACAAACCAGGCGTGCTTGTTTTTAGAAATGCGTCTACTCCGTTTGCCTGTATAAACTCGATGGCTTTTTTGCGGGTTTCTTTTTTAGCATCATCATCTGCATAGGCACTGCTGTGAAATAACCCAAATGCGTGCAACAGTTGTGGGTACTTTTCTGCAAACGCAAGGGCTATATAGCCACCCATGCTGTGACCAATGAGTGTGCATTTTTTTATACTTTCTTTTTGTAAGATGGCTTGCACTGCATCAGCGTAGTCGTCCATACTGATATTTTCACCGCTAAGCATGGCAGCATTTCCACTACCCGGAATGTTGGGTAGTATTAATTGATAATTTGCTGAAAGAAATTCGGCCATCTCATTCCAGATACTGCTGTCTTCTCCAAACCCGTGCAATAGTACCACTGAATTTCCGGAGCCCATCACCCGGTAGTGCAAAGAGGTTTCTTTATAAGAAAGTGTCTGTTCCATCATGCTGTATTTTTAAAGGCGTTTCTAAGCGTTGCTTTTATACCGAACTGCGGACCGGTAGATCAGTAGTATTACAAAAGGCAGCAAGGAAATGTTCAACTGCTGCGGTAGAAAGAACCAGGCGCACAGCGTGAGCATGCCACCTACTGCACTTATTAAAAAGTATTGTTTCACCCAGGTTTTGTGACTCGTAATAAAAAAAGAAATCACTGCATGCGCAGGCCATGCCCATAAAAGATTGTAGTTATCCTTGGTCATGCTGTGGTCGGTACCTACCCACATAAAAATTAAAAGAATGCCCAACATGCCCGTGGCAAAAAACAGGAGGCCGTCCAGGCCTGCAATCAAAAGTGGAAATTTTTTATAAAATAACACCTGCAGTAAAACAAATGCTGCCAGCAGCATGCAAAAAACTACCATAGGGGTAAAGAAGGTTTTCTCTTTATCCTGGGGTTCTAGCTCGTATAAATTTTTAGTAGAGCTTACCAGAGAGGTATTCTTTGTACTATCCATGGCCATCATTAGGTTGTCTGGAAGAAACTGTTGTTCCGAAGCTGTCATCACCCTGTCTGTGCGGGCTCCCAGCAATACATCTATGCCCCATTTACTCCACTGCTGGTCTCCGTTGTTCAGGTATTCGTGAATAGCCTCCCTGAAACGCATGCCTTTGGGTTTTACCGATGGCAGCAGCGGTGTAGGATTTTTATATTTTACAATGAGATCCCGGAGGCGGGTTGTGCAATTGTCAAAGAAGAAATCGTATTGGTAATATTTATTTTCTTCTTTCAAATTTTCAAGCAACGCTTGTTGCACCGTTCTCTTTTCTTGTGCACTTAAATTTAATACCTGCTCGGTGATGCCCCTGTTGTCTGCCTGGTAGCTAAATTTAAAATCTTCAAACCTTTCGATGCTCACATAATACAACAGCTTGCCCCTTACGAATTGTATGTAAAATCCTTCATCGTCAAAATTGAAAGTGCCGTAATTATAAACAATGTCGCTGTAGGTTGTATCCGAATTTCGAATTTCAAGGTTTGAACTATCTATCACTCTAAGGGCACTATGGCC
>JBBSJJ010000252.1:0-2513 GCA_038257335.1 Chitinophagales bacterium
GTACAAGAGCTACCGTGTGTACACAAATCTGTTAGCTTTGACGACAAAAGTCAATGGTAACAATGGACTCGTTCAAGGATGTATTTGGTGATAAGCGTCTTGATGCAAGAGGGAGTAAGATAGTAAAGAGCTTATTGGTCAGTGGCACCCATTCAATTCGTCAGCTAACAGAAAACAGTGCGGAACTAAAAGGATGTTATAGGTTCTTAGAAAATGAGCGGACAACCGAAAAGGCGATTGTAAAGGGTATAAGCTCAAGATGCGCATCAGCCATAAAGGACAAGGTTGTTTTAAGTATTCAGGACACTTCAGAGATCAACCTGTATAAGCATAAGAACCGGATCAGCAGGGATGGATCTATAGGTGCTACAAATGCACCTGTAAATGGCCTTGGTTTTATGATACACCCCTCACTTGTGATAGATGCTGAGACATTCTTTCCATATGGGTTTTGTGACATACAGGTTTTTAACAGGGATGTTGACAGGGAAGATCCTGCCACACGTGACAAAAACCTCTATAAAAAGAAGAGTATAGAAGACAAGGAATCCATTAAGTGGCTGGCATCATCAAGGGCCGCACAGGCCAACCTGCAGGATGCCGCCACGGTGATAATAGTACAGGACAGAGAAGGCGATATATATGAGCAGTTTGCTACTGTTCCCGATAATCGAACCCATTTGTTGATCCGTGCAAAATCAGACAGAACTTTACCTGAAGGCGGTAAGTTGTTCGCCAAGATGGCCCTATGTGATGTAGCCGGAACGTACAGCATAAAAATTGAAGGAGACAAAAGAAAGGGTCAGCAAAGGCGAACAGCCAAATTGGAAGTTCGCTTTAGGGAAGTGGAAATAAAGAATTCCAGCAGGACTGCTAAAGGTATATCGCCAACAGTAAAGCTCTGGTGTGTTGAGGCCAAAGAAGTTGACGTTTCAGCAAAAAAAGGAATATGCTGGAGGCTGATGACGACAGTACCTGTAAGCACCTTAGAAGAGGCCTTGCTTATTATAGAGTGGTACGGTTGCCGGTGGATGATAGAGGAAGTGTTTAGGTTACTTAAGAAAGAAGGCTTTGATATAGAAGCAAGTGAACTGGGCAGGGGCAAATCAGTCAGAAAACTCTGTCTTCTTATTCTTGATGCTATTATTAAGATCTTTCAGATGCGTATTTGTTTAGAAATAGATGAAGGAGAACCCTTGCCGGCATGCCTTAGTTTTAAACAGGAAGAACTAGAATGTATAGAGATACAATGCAAAAAAATGGAAGGCAAGACAGAAAAGCAAAAGAACCCTTATACCCCATCAACACTCAAGTACGTGACCTGGGTAATTGCAAGATTGGGAGGATGGAAAGGTTATGCTACACAAAGAAAACCAGGTCTCACAACCTTGTGGATAGGATTGGAAAAGTTTTATAACATCTACCAGGGATGGACCATAGCAAAAGATGTGTACACACGGTAGCCCTTGTACAGCACCAATTTCTGGCATCTTTTTCCCGCATAATTTCCCGTGGTCAATTTATATTAATTTTTAAATCTTCTTTACTACTCATTCAACTCAAACCATTGCCTGGTAAAGGTTTTAGCGAAATTGTTAAAGTCTTAAGTTGACGCCTATGTGCAACTACGGGAAGTAAAATGTCAGGCCCGAACGGTTTAAAAAGTAGTGAATGGAAGAACTAATCTTATCAAATGCTAAATATCTATTTTTATTACGGCATAAAGAGCGTATCGATGGATGACATTGCAAGGAACGCTGCTATTTCAAAAAAGACTATTTAATTCTTTTGAAGATAAAAATCAACTGGTCGAAACACTAGTTAGTTGGTTGCTGAGTATTTTCAACAGGCGTTTTGAGCATCCCGGATGCTGCAAAATTAAAACGTGAGTTAGAACCGCTTTTGATTGGTGCCAAAGTAAAAGCGGTACAGGTAAGTATCCTGGGTTCAGCGGAGCAGGCGCCAGTTATGGTTCGGGTCTTGTAACTTTTTTGTAAAATGGTTGCGGTGAGGGTTGGGCTTTTCGCCCGGTTCGGTCGTTTGGTAAATCACGGCATTTTTAGGTGTAAGCACGGGTTGCTAAGGGAGACGAGATATTGACTGTTTGAACATTACGGGTTGCTGATAGTTGGAATGGTCACCTCTAATTAAACATCATTCAATTCAGCAGCCTTTCATTGTTTACAGTCAGGTTTTAGTAAACAGTTTACTTTCCAAAATGCGAAGTTGTCTCAATTCGCCAGGGCAGCCTATAACAAAAGTATTACTGCAGGTGGGGCTAGAAGTTGGAGCCATCGGCTTCAATCCGCTATCGGCAGCAGTTTCGGTTCCGATTAATCGGAAAATAAAGCCCCGCAAAAGTTCTTATATTAAAATACATTGATACAAAATCTGAAATATTAAATTAGTTTTCGAAATTTTTTAGTCCATGAAAAAAAATATAATAATCTTGTCTCTTCTGTTCGTTTACTGTTTAACAACTTCATTTCAATGTCAAAAGTGTGGAACGGGTA
>JBBSJJ010000253.1:0-2512 GCA_038257335.1 Chitinophagales bacterium
AGCAAATACCAGCGCTTCAAGGAGAGAATTGGAAGCAAGCCGGTTGGCCCCATGCAGGCCGGTATGAGCACATTCCCCATTGGCATAAAGGTTCTTTAAGCTGGTTTGGGCATTCCGGTTTACGGCAATGCCTCCACATTGATAATGAGCTGCGGGAGTGACCGGAATCAGGTCACTGAAAACATCTATACCTGCCTGCCGGCATCTTTCTTTTATAGTGGGAAAATGAGCGATGAAGGCTTCGGTTTCCAAATGGGTGCAATCTAGGTAAACACAGGGCTCGCCACTCTTTTGTAATTCTGAAAAAATTGCATTAGAAACTACATCGCGGGTTGCAAGTTCTCCCGCAGGATGATAGTCAAAAACAAAACGTGCTCCTGCTTTATTGACCAATTTTGCTCCCGCACCGCGAACTGCTTCAGAAATAAGAAATGCGGGATTTTCCTTTTTCAGGAACAAGGCAGTAGGATGAAACTGGATAAAATGCAGGTCTTTAACCTCTGCACCCGCACGGTGTGCCATTGCCACGCCATCTCCTGTAGCGATCACAGGGTTGGTAGTGGTTTCAAAAATTTGTCCGCTCCCGCCGGTTGCCAGATAGATTGTCCCTGAATAAAGATTTTCAATCATCCCCAATTTTTTATTGTAATATTTTACTCCAACACAGCTTTCGTTTTGTACCAGGAGATCTATAGCAAAATGATGTGTAAAAAAATAGATGCTCTTATAGGCTTCCAGCTTTTTTAGCAAAGCCCGCTCTATTTCATATCCTGTCTTGTCCTTATGATGAAGGATACGGGATTGGGAATGACCTCCTTCAAGGCCCAGATCCCATTCCCCAGATGGTTTCTTATCAAAGGAAGCGCCCCATTCTATCATTTCCAAAAGTCTTACCGGAGCTTTATTTACCACCATTTCAACTACCCCCGTATCACAAAATCCTTTACCCGACTCCAGGGTATCACTAATATGTGCATCAAAAGTATCTGTGAGGGTATTCATGACCGCAGCGATCCCGCCCTGCGCATATTTGGTATTGGTTTCATTCTTATTGGCCTTGGTAAGTATACAAATACTCAGGTCGGGTCGTTTTTGCGCTACTTTGAGTGCAAAGGACAAGCCTGCAATACCGGACCCTAAAACGAGTACATCTGTATAAGCCATTTGATTTATTTTAAAGCCAGCATTTGTTCTATAGGTTTTATGGCCTTAACCCGCAACATTTCATCTATGGTAACCTCTGGTGTTTCATCTCTTAAACAGCGATAAAGCTTCTCCAGGGTATTCATCTTCATAAATGCACACTCGCTGCAGGCACAGGAATTATCCTCCCTGGAAGGGACCGGAATAAGGTTTTTATTGGGCACCTGTTTTTTTAACTGATGCAGTATGCCTGCCTCGGTTGCAACTATGAACGTCTCGTCATCACTTTTCAGGATGTATTGAAGCATTTGGGAAGTAGAACCTATGCAATGAGCCAACCGCAGAATTGGATCTTCAGACTCGGGATGGGCAACGATCTTTGCCTTAGGATATTCCAGGTGGAGCCCTATAAGTTTATCTATGGAAAAAGCTTCATGGACAATACAGGAACCGTCCCATAATAACATATTGCGCCCTGTTACCTTGTTAAGGTATGCCCCTAGGTTCTTATCTGGCGCAAAAATAATAGGTTGGTCCTTTGGAATTGAATTTATAACCTTCTCGGCATTCGAAGAAGTGCAAACATAATCGCTCAGGGCTTTTACTTCTGCACTTGTGTTGATATAGGTAACAACTTTATGATTGGGATATTTTTTGAGGAATTCAGAAAATTCTGGTGCAGGGCATCCGTCGGCCAGGGAGCATCCCGCGTTAAGGTCCGGTACCAGCACTTTTTTTTTGGCATTTAAAATTTTGGCGGTTTCAGCCATAAAATATACCCACGAAAAAACTATGATATCTGCTGAAGTTTCAGCGGCCTTTTTGGCCAGCTCCAGGCTGTCGCCAACAAAATCTGCAATATCCTGTATGGCTTCCTCCTGGTAATAATGGGCAAGAATTACCGCATTTTTATTAATTCGAAGCTCATTTATTTTTTCAATGGTTTCTGATTGCGTTCTCATAACAACAGTTATTTAATGCCTTAAAAATCCTTTTTTGCTGAAACCCTTATGATCCTGTAAACCGGTAGCACAACCCACAGGGCAAGGACACCAAAGGAAATAATTACCCCTTGTGAGGTGCCAAAGAATAGTTTAAATACGGCGCCGGTATATCCAAGTAGGGCCGAAATATCCAACTTCAATAATACCAGGATACGCGACAGGTCAATAGGATTGAGGACACTAGCAATTAAGGCAAATTTATCCAGCGGATAGTCCTGGAAATATACCAGGATGAGTAAAAATATGCCGTCATATACTACTGCCAGAAAAAGCCAAAGCAAGATCGCCAGTCCAAAACCTTTGATTTTGTTTTCGTGGGACAAAGCAATATTAAAGGCCAGGGCGGTGAAGATGAACGTTAAAAA
>JBBSJJ010000254.1:0-2497 GCA_038257335.1 Chitinophagales bacterium
AGCTGATACTGCAATACCTGCAAAAAAACCTTCGCCGCTCATGCCGATAAATTGCTCAGCAGAAATATTGGAAGCAATCAGCGATGCCCCAATAGCCCACCAGGTTAGTGAACCTTCGGCCAAAAAATAATCTTTGGTTCCTGTAGCGCCGGAGTTTTTCTTTTTGTAAACCCAGATTCCGTACGAGGCTACTATCAAGAAGTAGATTACAAAAACTAAAATGTCAATCGCTGCTAAATTATTCATATTGGCTGGTTGGTTTTTCTATTTATACGAGCGTTCATTCCACCGCAATTCATTTTTGAAATTGCTTATGCTGGTATCCTTATTAATCAATACCATTTCAATACCTGCTATTTCGGCAAAGTCCTGCAGTGCTTCACTGGTAAGGTTTTGACTGTACACTGTATGGTGTGCACCACCGGCGAGTATCCATGCTGCACAGCCTGTTTGCATATCCGGTAATGGTTTCCACAACACCCTTGCCACAGGTAATTTTGGCAAAGCGTTTTTTGGTTTTACTGCTTCTACTTCGTTTACCAATAAACGAAAACGGTTGCCCATATCAATCATGGATGCATTTAATGCAGCACCGCCATTAACATTAAACACCAAACGCACCGGGTCGGCCTTGCCGCCAATACCCAACGGGTGAACTTCACAGGATGGTTTAGCATTGGCAATAGATGGACAAATCTCCAGCATGTGGGAACCAAGTACCATATTATTGTTTGGTTCAAAATGATAAGTATAATCTTCCATAAAAGAATTGCCTCCAGGCAAACCACTGCCCATCACTTTCATTGCCCTTACTAAGGCCGCAGTTTTCCAATCACCTTCGGCGCCAAAGCCATAACCATCCGCCATCAAACGTTGCGATGCAATACCGGGCAATTGCAGCACGCCATGCAAATCTTCAAATGTATCGGTATAACCTTTGTAGCCGCCGGCTTCTAAAAATTTACGTAAGCCAATTTCAATTTTTGCAGCATCACGAAGGGAAGCATATTGTTTGCCATTTTTTTTGAGTGGAGCAGCAATTTTATAGGCAACATCATACACTTCACACAAATCATCAATTTCTCTTTCTTTTATTTTATTTATCACTGCAGATAAATCACCGAGGCCATGCGTGTTTACACTGTAACCAAATTTTATTTGTGCTTCCACTTTATCGCCTTCTGTAACGGCTACCTGGCGCATGTTATCGCCAAAGCGTACAAACTTTGCCTGCTGCATATCATGCCATCCGGCAGCGGCACGGCACCAAATACTTATTTTTTTCTGCACCTCCGTATCCTGCCAATGACCCACCACTACTTTTCTTGCCAAGCGCATACGGCTCATAATAAAACCAAACTCTCTGTCCCCATGAGCCGACTGATTAAGGTTCATAAAATCCATATCAATACTGCCCCAGGGAATATCACGGTTGAATTGGGTATGCAGATGCAGCAAGGGTTTTTGCAGAATCTTCAACCCGTTGATCCACATTTTTGCAGGAGAAAAAGTGTGCATCCATGCAATGATGCCAATACAATTTTTTGTAGTGTTTGCATCTGAGCAAAGGTTGTAAATCTCCTCTGGCGTTTTAACCACCGGTTTAAATTTTACCTGCACAGGAATGTATTCTGATTGATCAAAAACCTCAGCTATTTTTTTAGAATGTTCTGCCACCTGCAGTAAGGTTTCCGGGCCATACAAATGCTGGCTGCCGGTAACAAACCACACTTCAAATGTTTTTAGAATTGGTAAACTCATAACTATAATTTTTTATATTGTGTCCGACTAAGTGGGTAAAACCTTTACCCAGCCTGTATAACCTCACCTCAACCCCTCCCCCAAGGAGAGGGGCTATAACCCTTCATGGTAGAAGTTTTTAGCAAACCAAACCATTACCCTGCCCATAATGAATTTTTTACTGAACTTTTGAATTCCTAATAAGCTTTGGTTATGCCACTCACTGTTACGGCTACAATTCAATTCAGCCCTGATCACCCTTTCAATTGAACATATCCCAAATCATAAATCAGATATCATACATCCGACATCAGCTATCCGAAATTGCCTACTGCCCATAGTATGAATCAGGCCCATGCTTTCTTTCAAAATGTTTTTTTATCAATGCTTCTTTTAATGTTGGTGCTTCAGGATTTATCTGCTGCGTAAGCCATGCCATTTGTGCAATCTGTTCCAGCACTGCAGCATTGTAGACAGCTTTGTGTGCATCCTTTCCCCAGGTAAAAGGTGCATGGTTGCCCACTATCATCATCTCCACTTCTTCATATTTTAATCCTTTTTCTTTAAAGCAGTTCATGATTTGAAAACCCGTTTCATACTCATAATTGCCTTGTATCATTTCATCACTCATCGGCGCTGCACAAGGAATATCAACAGTGGTATGGTCGGCATGGGTAGTGCCAAAAATAGGTATGTCTCTTTGCGCCTGCGCCCATGCAGTGGCGTAAGTACTGTGTGTGTGAACGATGGCGCCAAT
>JBBSJJ010000255.1:0-2469 GCA_038257335.1 Chitinophagales bacterium
CTGTGTAATAAGGTCCTGCTGGCTGGTACTGGATACCCGCATATGAATATGGGCAGGCCGCCATGAGTCTTCCTTTCCGGGGCTGGCCTGGTAGGGCACAGGTACAATGGTTTTAAAATTATATTTTCCATTGTTGCCCGTCTTTACAGCACCCCTGAAAAGGAAGTCATCAGAAACGTTGTCGTAGTATTTATTTTCATCGCATTGCCATATTTCCACCAGGGCATCTTTTAAAAAAGTTTTGCCGTCGTGTTTAAAAATGGTGCCGCCAAGGTTAAGGGGAATACCGGTTGAACCTGCCGGAATAATATTACTTCTGAAAGGTGCACCCGGCCTGTAAAAGGGGCCAAGAATATCTGTTGTTGTGGGCGTATTGCCCGTAAAGTTTTTCCCATTCCATTCTGTGAAGCCAAATGCACTCATGCTAAAAGCTACAAAAGAGGTGTTTTTAATAAACGTTCTTCTTTTCATAAAACTGTTTTTAATAATAAATGATGTTGTTTTATTTTTTGGGTTAGGGTTGTCAACATAGGGCCTTTGTCCGTTACCGTTGCATGTCTCATGGTTCGATCATTTCGGGATTTCGCACTACCACTGCCATCTTTACGTAGTCCTTTCCTGCTTCGTCTGCTTCTATACAATCCAACCGCTCCAGGTGTTTCTTTAACCTGAGCACTATTATAAAAAGTAAGGATACCAGGGAAAATATGGCAACGGTAAGCATCACATATTCCCAATCAAAAGCTGCTTTTATAGGTCCCAGCAGGGAGGCACCAACCGCCCTGCCAATATTTGAAATGGCCATGTAGAGGGTGAATTGTGTGGCCGAAACCCTGCACCAGCAAAGCTCCATGCCAATGGCAAAAGATCCGATGGTAATAAAAACATACAACACATAATACAAGCCCATAAAACCGGTGATGATGAATTCCCTATTCCAAAATGATTTTAGTAAAAACATTCCTGCCAACAAAACCAACAGTACAATGAGGTAGATACTGATCATCTTTCGCTTGCCGAACCTATCAGAAAGAAAACCACCAGCAACCATGCCCAGCAACCCACTGATGATATTTACTATGGAAAAAATATGAGAATAGCCTTCGTTGGTCCATCCTGCCTCCTGAATGGTAAACACGGGAAACATGGCATCAATTAAACCGACACCCGTATTGTATGAAAAAAACGCAACCCCCATCAACAAACTGGATGGCAGGATAAAAACCTTAAAAAGACTTTTGAAAATTTGGCCAAAACTGCTCAACTGAATTTTTGCAACTTCAGGTGTAGTCCGCCCCTTTGTCCATGGTAGTAATTTTTCGCCGGGCCGTTCCCGTAGCAACAGCGGTACCAGCATAATGAAGCAAACAGAAATTGAGAGTGTGAGTATGGCCTGCTGAAAACCATAATGGTTAATAATCCAGGTGCCTGTTAACAATGAAAGTGAAATGCCAATTGTTTTCGCACCCCACATCAATCCGTTTGCCCTGGCCTGTTCTTGTACAGGTACAATGTCTATAGCCATTCCATCTGTAGCTACGTCCTGGAAGGCGCCGAAAAAACTAACCCAAAATCCGGCAATCGCCAGGATCGTTAAATTGTTCAAGGGATCGGGCACCATGGCCATTGCAATGAAACTTAAGATCAATCCCAATTGGCCAAACAACACCCATGGCCTTCTTCTCCCCATGGGTAAAAAACTATAGCGATCCATGAGCGGTGCCACCACTATTTTAAAACTCCAGGGTATGCCCAACACAGCAATGTAGGCGCCTATTTCACCGGGCGTTTTGCCATGCATAGCCATCCATGCCGGTATGCCAAAATAGGTCATACCCTCCGGGATGCCCTGCGCCACATACAGGATTGCAAAACTGAAATAACGAAAAAAAGTATGCTCCGAAAGTGCAGGCCATTCTGCAGTTTTGTTTAGCGGAAGAATTTGGTTCATCTATTTTATTTTAAAGATTATAGAGCAGTTCCAATGGGCAATTTGCAATGGGCAATTTGCAATGGGCAATGGGCAATTGGCAATTGGCAATGGGCAATGGGCAATGAGCAAGGGGCAATGGGCAATTTGCAATTGGCAATGGGCAATTGGCAATTGGCAATGGGCAATGGGCAATTCACAATTGGCAATGAGCAATGGGCCAGCTCAGCCATTCAACATTCACATTTACTATTCACCATTCACAATTCACCATTGACAATTCACCATTGACAATTCACAATTCACCATTCACCTTTCACCATTCCCCTCCCTCACAAATAACTCAGCCACCATTTTTCTTTGTGCCTGGTTTTATATTGATCGTACCATTTGCAAAGTGGGTACAGCAGCGCCACCACAAACAGCCACACGAGATATGTTTGCCATAATGAAAAGCCATAGCCTTGCAACCATGGGCTGTCTTTCGCATTTAAGTTTGTGATGGTAACCATGTCCGTCCATGGCCTTCCGCTTAATAC
>JBBSJJ010000256.1:0-2468 GCA_038257335.1 Chitinophagales bacterium
AAACAATCGTCTTCATCATCATCCACGAGCAGTAATGTTTTTTGCATAGTCATTGTCAAAGTTATCAATTATATAACTAATAATCATAGCAGAGCCCAAGCGCTCCGCTTTATGTCTTCTTCAACTTTTTCAATCCGTTTGCACGTCTCCTTTTACAGCTATCCAACCCGATTTTATAAACATCCTATAGCCTGATATGCATGGTGTGTCACCCCTATCTTTTGCAAAACCCATTAGCAAAATTTACGATGTAAACCACCGAAAGTTGGGTACATTTGTTGATAGTTTCTACAACAGAGAAACAGCTAATTTTGTTCATTTACAAAGTATTTTAATATGGTTTAACTGATTTTAGCCATCACAGAATTAATTTTTAAGATATTTAGTTCCGTTAAACGATGTATCGCAAACCTAAGCAGCATACATTTATCCTCTTACAGGTTACAATAAATTAGATTTAAGAATCAAAATTTCAAGAAGAGTTATTATTTATGGCTTCACAACTTACCACCCATGAAAATAAGACGCCCGAATTTTTAACTGGCGGCGGTGAAATGGGCAAATTCATTCGCTCCAAAGACTGGTCTAAAACGCCGTTGGGTTCACCCGAAACCTGGCCACAAAGTTTACGCACCACGGTAAGCCTCTGTATTGCTTCTAACTTTCCCATATCTATTGCCTGGGGACTGCACAGGGTGCAGATTTACAACGATGGTTACTGGCCCATTTGCGGCGATAAGCACCCTACATCTATGGGACAAGATTACAAAGAATGTTGGTTTTCGGCCTGGCCTGTTATCGGTCAGGCATTTGAAGAAGCTTCTTTAGGCCAGACCCGCTTTTTGGAAAACCAGCGAATGTTTCTTGATCGCTATGGATATCTGGAAGAAACTTTTTTCACCTTTTCGTTCAGTCCAATTCTAGATGAATCCGGCGGTGTAGGCGGGCTGTTTCACCCTGTTACAGAATTGACACAACAAACACTTGCAGAAAGAAGATTAAATATTTTACGTGCCATAGCCGACAACACCGTAAACGCCAAAACGGAAGGCGAAGCATCGGCTCTTATATTGGAATGCTTAAAAGATTTTGAGCTTGATCTTCCCTTTGTGCTACTCTACTCTATAGCTGCTAATGGTAAAGAAGCTAACCTGCAAGGTACTGTTGGTGTGGAAAGCGGTTCACATCTTGCCCCCACAAGAATTAGCCTCGAGGTGCAGCAATCCGGTAGTTGGCCATTTACTGAAGTAATTCAAAAAGGGGCGGCGGTGCAAGTTGAAGAACTCTCAAATACCTTTGGCGCATTTCAGTGCGGCCCTTACCCCGAACCGCCAAAACAAGCATTGATATTTCCGGTAAATCTTCATGGTACTGCTCATAATGATTATTTCTTAGTGTTAGGTGTTAGCTCCAGGCGAGACCTCGATGAAAAGTACAGGTTGTTTTATAACCTTTTAACAGCGTCAATCAACAATGCAATAACGAAAGCAAGAGCACAGGATGAGGAGCGGAAAAAAGCTGAAGCACTTGCCGAAATTGATAAAGCAAAAACGGTTTTTTTTTCCAACATCAGCCATGAGTTTCGTACGCCGCTTACGCTAATGCTCGGTTCTTTGGAAGAAATGCTTAATAGGCGTACAGGTGAAATTGCGGTTTCTGATAAAGAAGCCATTGAAATATCTCACCGCAATGCTATGCGTTTACTCCGGCTGGTAAACAACCTGCTTGATTTCAGCCGCATTGAAGCCGGGAGAGTACAGGCACAATTCCAGCTTACTGACGTTGTAAAATATACAACTGAGCTGGCAAGCAATTTTCGATCAGTTGTGGAAAATGCAGGAATGACCTTCAAGGTAATAACAGATGCTGTTATTCAGCCGGTTTATATTGATAAAGAGATGTGGGAAAAGATTGTCCTTAATCTGCTTTCCAATGCTTTTAAATATACACTAAAAGGAAGCATAACAGTTTCATTGACTACCGAAAACAACCAGGTATTATTGAAAGTGGCAGATACAGGTGTGGGCATTCCAGAGGCTGAATTGCCTAAAATGTTCCAGCGTTTTCATCGTGTACAGAATGTGGTGGGCCGAACATACGAGGGAACTGGAATCGGTTTATCATTAGTAAGCGAGTTGGTAAAATTGCATGGCGGAAAAATCTCTGTTCAAAGTAAGGCGGCAGAAGGATCGGTGTTTACGGTTTCCATCCCCACAGGTAAGTTGCATTTACCAAAAGAGCAGGTAATTGAAAAAGAGCTGGATTTTACGGGTTCTCTTAGTGATGCTTTTATAGAGGAGGCAACAACGCTCATTGACCATAACGTTCCTACCGGCAACGTAGAGGGGTCTCTCGAAGGACAAACAGATTTGGCCACCGTTTTAGTGGTAGATGACAATGCCGACATGAGGGCTTACATAAGAAATCTTTTACAAAAGCAATATCATGTTGTTACCGCTAACAATGGG
>JBBSJJ010000257.1:0-2457 GCA_038257335.1 Chitinophagales bacterium
ACCTCGCAGAAGGAAAAGGCTGCAAATAGCACTTCAGTACACGAGTGCGACTCCGTACGAACGCATTGGCGTCAACCTAAGTAAGACTTTAATCATGCTGAAACCATTATCAGGCAACGGTTTGAAGCGAAAAATAAACTGTAAAAAATTTAAAAATCAGGACTAAAAAAATCATGTGGAAAAGTCGCCCCCGAATGGTCATCGTTTTTATAGGCGTAATTTATTTTACCTTTTGTTGAGTAATGCATCATTAACTGCAGCTTAATACTAAAATAATATTTGGCGGTTTATTTTAAGTTTTATTAACTTTAAAAAACATTTCGCTGCTGGCTTGGTTTTGGCCATGAGCGTTTAGCTTTTGTAACCGCCATAATTTATTTTACTATTATGAAAACTAACCCGGCATTGCCCGACCTTGATTTGAGTCTCCTTAATGTAAAAAAGGATGACACCCTGTCTTTAAAAATGCTCATGCTTATTGAAGGTGTTTATGGCAGGGGGGTTAAGCATAGCATCGGCAAATATGCATATACCCAGCAGCGTTATTATCAGTTACTGAAGGTTTTTCAAGAATTGGGGTCTGCTGCCCTCATCGATCAAAAACGCGGACCTAAACAAAAGTCTCGTCGAAGCGACAAGGTGATGCAGCAAATTATTCGTCACCGGTTTTTAGACCCCGATGCCAGTGCTGCAGTAATCGCTCAAAAGCTTAAGCAAACAGGCATGTCAGTAAGCCTTCGCAGTGTAGAAAGAACCATTCAGGAGTATGGCCTTCAAAAAAAAACTCTATCAATTAAATCCAGCTCTTAATAATACCAGGCTTGTTGTTGTTCAGCAAACAAAAAGAAAACAGCGTCAGGCAAGTGTTACCGTGCAAAGCAATGAGCGTAATGTGCGTGAAATATTGGCCAATAAGGTATCGGGTACGCATCTTGGATTATGGCTGCTCATACCAGAATATTTACGCTTAGGTACCTGGGATTTGCTTCAAGGCACCTTTGGCAGGCAGTCGGCAGATGATCTTAACACCCGTATAGCCTTGCAATTGGTTAACGAATCCGCCCTTTGTGTAAACAGGATGAGGGTACGGGGCTCATTGTGCAATCAGGGATTTTCTTTGGCCAATGGCTTGTCTTTTCTTGCTGCCGATGAGACGGTGCATGATTTACTTAGTCAACAGTCTGTTCTGGCTTATGAAGAGATGCAGGTGGCCCTGATGCAGATAAGGGGATTGCAAAAGCATTATGATGAGCGCCACATACTGGCTATAGACCCTCACCGCATACCCTCTGCTACACAGCGTATGATGCCTAATAAAAAGAAACGGCCTGGTGAAGTGGCTCACAAAATGCTGCAAACCTTCTTTTGTACAGACGCTTTAAGTGGACAACCCCTTGGCTTTACCGTTGGGTCGAGCGGAAAAACTGCTTCTCCTGCAACACTGCAATTAATAAACATGGTAGAACAGGGTGGCATCCATAAGGCGATTTTTGTTGCAGACAAAGAGCATTTTACCCGCGAAATTGGCGAGTATATTTACCGGCATCCTACATTTGATATATTAATGCCTGCACCCTTAATCAATAAGGTAAGCAGTTGTTTTGACAGGTTGCAATACACTCCCTTTTGGGCGGGATATGCCGTAGGTAAAACAACATTCCAATTTGATGGAAGTCCCTGTGTATTTCACTTAATTGTACAACGGCAGGGAGAAAAGCCTGAAAAATATGACTATAAAGCTTTTCTGACAACCTCATCAAAAGATCCTGTTGAACTACTTACCCAGGTATTCCCGCAAAGATGGACGATAGAAGAATTCTTTAACTTCAATGGTGACATGGGCTGGAACAGGGCATCAACTTTCAATCTAAATACAAGGTATGGCAAACAATCGCTGGCCCTGGTGGCACAGGCAGCCACACATCAACTCAAATGCAAACTTCCGCAACCCTGCAGTCAATGGACAGCAGCTCATACTGCCCAACAGGTGCTTACCAATATGGAAGGAGATGTAAAAGTAGAAGATGATACCATTATTGTAACGTACTACCGAGATCACGAAAAATTAGGACTGAAACAACATTATCAAAACCTGCCGCAGATATTACAGAACGAAGGAGTCAACCCTAAAATTCCATGGCTCTTTGACTTCAAACTTGATTTTAGATTTAAATGATTAAAATAAATAGGAGCTATAAAAAGGTTGAATGGTCGGGACTGACGCATGAAAAGATGCGGTACAAGGGAGTGACCCCGTACGAACGCAGGGCTGTTGCATTCTATGCGACCATATTTTTGATCACTGAAATGTTATTAGAAACC
Organism: Chitinophagales bacterium; assembly: GCA_038257335.1. GTDB lineage: Bacteria > Bacteroidota > Bacteroidia > Chitinophagales > Chitinophagaceae > Ferruginibacter. The sequence continues at coordinate 2,323 of JBBSJJ010000257.1, forward strand.
AGCCTCATTGCCTGTGCCATATTCCCATATTCATTCTTTCTTAAGATGTTTATAGCAATGTTTTTAATAGTTGATATATTTTGAGGAGCATTGCTGGTTCGTATTTTTGAAGCATCTTCTTCAAATGTTACGTCT
>JBBSJJ010000258.1:0-2434 GCA_038257335.1 Chitinophagales bacterium
ATTTGGCTGGACTTCAAAAATCTTTCTTTGGCTAATGAAAAGCCATCCCTGGAGTATCTTATCCAACTAAGAGAAAAGTTCGCACTTCAGCAGAAAATAGTTGTTGAATCAACAACTCCCCAGTACCTGCAATCCTTTAGTGAGAAGACTTTTTTTACAAGCTATTACACCCCTTTTTTTAACCCTTACGGCATTGCTAAGAATGACTTGAAAATGTATGTGGATAGCATCGCCACCACACTCAAAAAATACAATGTTTCAGCACTTTCAGGTTATTATTTTCAGTTGCCCGCATTGAAGAAATATTTCCCCAGCTACCCGTTGCTTTCCTGGAGCGATGCTGATCGCTTCAGTTTAATATCCTTTCTCTTTCATAACAAACTAAGGAACGATACAAACCTAAAAGTGCTACTGTTTCCCTGATATAGTGGATTGCTATCATTCGTGTTTATACTTGCAAACAGGGGGGTCTATTTTGGACACTCATTTGCATACAAGTGCTTGTAATAAAACTACATTTTTATGAAAAAGAATATGCTAATCCTCGCAATCATGCTTGCTTCTTTTGGGCAGAGTTTTGCGCAACAAATCGATCTTTCTTTGATTCCCTATCGCCAGGGCGATAAATGGGGCTACGCCACACCTGATAATAAGGTGGCCATTGCTCCAAAATATGCAGAAGCCGGTTGGTTCTCCGAAGGCTACGCAGCCGTAAAAGTTGGTAGCAAATATGGCTACATCAACAAGCAAGGTAAGTTGATCATACCAGCTAAGTTTACAGTCGCTAAATCTTTTCGCAGAGGATATATGCCAAACGCAGGTAAAGTAGGGGGCGATTCCTTGTTGTTTGCTGGTGCTTCCGTGCGGGCAGATGGTTATGAGATATGTATCAATACGAAAGGTGCAACCATGCCCCAATGCCCGGCAATACCGGAAAACAGTGTGGCCGAAAATCGCATACCAGTGCAAACAGTGATAAAAGAAAAAAATTATTCTGTGCCCAACAGTGCAGGATTGTTTGATAAAATTGTGGATGATTACAAAATGACCAACAGCGATGAAACTTACTACATCGCCATGAAGGGTGACCGATATGGTGTTTTTAATTCTAAGTTTGAAACGTTGGTTCCTTTCGAATATGATAGCATTCGCCTGGTGAGATCTAAGAACCCCTACCTTGAAGTAAACAAGGGCGGGCTCTTTGGCGTGATAACCGGCACCGGGCAAATGCGGATACAGCCAGAAAATACAAAGGTGTTTTCTGTGCAGGCCGCCGATGGAAATGATTATGTGATTGTAAAAAGAGGCGGAAAAACATACATCAAAGACCCTGAGAACAACGACATCATGGCGCAGGGCTATTCAGATATTATTTACGATGGCAAGGGTGGGTTCATCTTAACCGGCGATGACAATATGAGAGGTTACTACTACACCGACCGCAGAGTAGTGGCTCCAAAATACAGCGACATCCAGGTGGTAGAAGGAACAGATTACCTTTTAATTAAGACTTTCAACGGCAAACTGGGTTACATCAGTTCAGCCGGTAGCGAATACTTTGTAGAGTAAAAGCACACGGCATTCCAAAATATTCCCGGCAGTTCATCCACAGAACTGCCGGGATTTTTTTATCCCTGTTAAGCCGAACCAGCTTTTATTTTTCTGCTAATATAAAATTGCTAACTTCGATTTCTTAAAATAGTTGTTTAACTAACTAATTTAACCAGCCAGCTTTATTGGCTACAATAAAACCATTTATTATGAGTAATCGATCCATAAAAAAAGTAGCCGTGTTAGGTAGCGGCGTAATGGGCAGCCGCATCGCCTGTCATTTTGCAGGGGTAGGTCTGCAAGTACTGTTGTTAGATATTGCGGCCCCCTCTAACTCCCCCGAGGGGGGAGGATCATCAGAGAGGGTTATGCGAAATAAGATTGTAAATGATGCACTGGCTGCTGCTCTAAAATCTAACCCTTCGCCGGTATATTCCAAGGATGTGGTAAAGAAAATTACTACCGGCAATTTTACCGACAACATGAAGGACATTGCTACCGCAGATTGGATCATAGAGGTGGTAGTAGAAAGGCTGGATATTAAACAATCTGTTTTTACCGAAGTAGAAAAATATCGTAAGCCGGGCACGCTTATCACTTCCAACACATCTGGTATTCCCATTCACATGATGGCGGAGGGACGAAGCGAAGATTTTAAGAAACATTTTTGCGGCACGCATTTTTTTAATCCTCCCCGCTACCTGCGCTTGCTCGAAATTATTCCTACTCCTTACACAGACCCTGAAGTAGTTGACTTCCTGATGAAATACGGCGATCTGTTTTTGGGTAAAACTACCGTACTGGCAAAAGATACGCCTGCCTTTATAGCCAACCGTATTGGGGTGTTTGGTATGATGGCCATCATGAATACCATGGAAAAAAT
>JBBSJJ010000259.1:0-2432 GCA_038257335.1 Chitinophagales bacterium
ACAACAGAAGTCGTCAGACCAAACAGGAATTTCCCCAGAAATCATAAACAACAAAAACCAAAATCAATGAATTATAAGCCACTGTAGCCGATTCTTATTTAAACGACATTGAATCATACATCATAAATCATACATCATAAATCTGAAATCATAAATCTAACCTCTAAAATCTAACATCTTAATTATAATCTTCTTCATTAAAATCCCCTTCCTCAAAATGCTCGCTGCTCATGTTGAGCATGCTTCCCATCAGGTCCTTAAATTCTATCTTGCCATCAATCGTTTTTTTGCTGATCAATGAATGAGCGGATAGACCGTGCAATACCAGTTCCATGAGCAGGGCTGTTTCTTTTTCGCTGGAAGATTTAAAATATTTTTTAACCAGGGCATGCAGGCCTGCTACTTTGTAAAGCAATTGAATTTTGTCTTCGTCTTTGGTCTCTAAAAATACATTAAGACTATTGCCTTTGTCGAACCAGGCCAGTACTGCTTTGTAGGGATTTTCTTCCTGCTTGTCTACGCCTCTTTTTTTCTTGTAATCTTCCGGGTTGGGAAAATATTGTATGAACTGGCTCCTGATAGAACGCTCTACAAGGTTCACTGCCACCTGGTATGGACCTTCCTGTTCGCCTTCATACACCAACTCTATTTTACCGGTAATGGCAGGAATGATGCCTGTAAGGTCGCTCAGCCACACCTGGGTACTTTTTTCTTTGTTGATGATGGCCCTTCTTTCGGCAGCACTCACGGCATTTTCAAAGGCAGCAATGGTAAGCCTTGCACTCACACCACTTTTTTTATCTACCAGTTCACTTTCTCTTGCCTCAAATGCTACCTGCTCTACCAATCGTTTGATAAGATCACTCACCTGTACCAGGTTTTGCTGCTCAGCAATAATTTTTGCTTCCTGCCCGGTAATGCTAAGGGCAGTCTCCAGTGTCTTGGGATAATGCGTGAGTATCTGGCTTTCTATCCTGTCTTTAAGCGGCGTAACAATACTGCCACGATTGGTATAATCTTCCGGGTTGGCGGTAAACACAAACAGTACGTCCAGGGGTAGCCGCAGTTTAAAGCCCCTGATCTGGAGATCACCTTCTTCCAAAATATTGAACAGCGACACCTGTATCCTAGCCTGCAGATCTGGTAATTCGTTGATCACAAAAATGCAACGGTTGCTTCTTGGAATGATGCCATAATGCAAAACGTTTTCATCTGCAAAACTGAGTTTCAAATTGGCTGCTTTAATGGGATCAATATCGCCAATCAAATCTGCTACGCTCACATCGGGTGTAGCTAGTTTTTCACCGTAGCGCTTGCTGCGATGCAACCATTCAATCGGCGTGTCATCACCCTTTTCTTTTATCAGGTCTACAGCGTAACGGGAAATCGGTTTTAGAGGATCATCGTTTATTTCGCTGCCCGCCACAATCGGGATGTATTCATCCAGCAACTCCGTCATCTGCCTGGCCATACGGGTTTTAGCCTGCCCACGCAAACCCAGGTACAAGATGTTGTGCCTGCTCAGCAGGGCCCGTTCTGTATCGGGTATCACACTATCTTCATAACCCAATATGCCGGGAAACGCATTTTCCTTTGCTGCAATTTTTGTTATAAGGTTCGCTCTTATCTCGTCTTTGATAGAGCGGGATACGTAACCGCTCGCTTTTAATTCACCCAGGGTGCCCCCTGCCCCCCTAAAGGGGAGATTTTGCTTCTTTTCTAACATCATCATTGATTATTATTTATAGTATTTGCGGTATTCAAAAAGTATAGACCCCAGCCCCCTAAAGTTGCCCCCTGCACCCCTAAAGAGGAGATTTTGCTTCTTTTCTATACTCATTTCTCTTTATAACTTGTAGTGTGTATTTTCTTGTGAATATTCTATTCCTTCGTACGATTTATAAAAGGACTAACAGTTACGTAAAAGTGCAACTTCCTAAGTTCCCCTTTAGGGGACAGGGGCTTTCAATAAACCGTTTTCCTTTTCCCACTTTCAAAATCCTTAAATATAAATGCGCCCAGTTTATCCAGCGAAGCAAAAAACGCTTTGCCATTATTGGTTTCTGTAAATTCCTGCACAAAGCGCTGCAGATAGGGGTCGCTTGCTATCATAAAGGTGGTGATGGGTATTTTTACTTTCTTGCATTGTGTAGCCAGACTCATGCATCTATTTAAAATCTTTCTATCTACCCCAAAACTATTTTTATAATATTTTTTACCCTGCTTGAGGCAGGTGGGTTTACCATCTGTGATCATAAAAATTTGCTTATTGGGGTTACGCCTGCGGCGCAATATATCCATGGCCAGCTCCAGGCCTGCAACCGTGTTAGTGTGATACGGGCCCACCTGCAGGTAGGGCAGATCCTTTACTTCGATGGTCCAGGCGTCGTTTCCAAATACCACAATATCCAACGTGTCTTTCGGGTATTTTG
>JBBSJJ010000260.1:0-2429 GCA_038257335.1 Chitinophagales bacterium
CCGGGTGTGCAATACGAGTGGGATTTTGTATTGCAAAGCCAGTTCTATTTGCCTTTCCAAAGCAAAGTACTGTTCCTTGGCAAATGTTGTATCCCAGTGAAAGTCGAGCCCGGTTTCACCTATGGCTGAAAAAGACCTCTCGGCCAACAGCCCTTCTATGATCTCAAGCTCCTCCTTAAAAGCAGCATTTACCGAGCAAGGATGCAGACCAATCATAGCAAAGCAGCGATTTTTAAACTTTTGTTCTAATGCCAGCATTTTGCCGTGCGTGTTGCTATCTATAGCAGGTAAATAAAATTTTTGTACACCCGTGGCAAGGGCTCTTTCCATTACGAGATCTATGTCTTTATCAAACTCTTCCGAATATAAGTGGCAATGTGTGTCTATCATAATCTATGTGCAGGCGGTATTTTGGCCGGCCCTACGTGTGAACAAAAAACTAAAAAAAATAATTTAAAAATAATTTTGCACTTTAGAAATCTTAACCGTACCTTGGCAGGAGTTTTCATAGGGTACGGATTAAAAACGGGCCAGGGTTTCTACCCAGGCCCATTTTTTTTGTTGTCAGTCAAGCCGATAGCTTTGAACTCGAAGCCCTTCCCGGAAAAAAATTCTAACACCCCCGGTAGGGCAAAACGCATCCTTGCACTAGCTTTCTCACTATCATGAAATACCACAATACTTCCCGCCCTGGTATTGAGTAATACATTTTGCAGACACTGATCTCCAGTAATGGCTACGTCGAAATCACCGCTCAGCACCGTCCACATTACAGTCTCTAAATTATACGCAGGAGTCTGCAGTTGGTTTACAATAAACCCGGATACCCGTCCATAGGGAGGCCTGAACAATTTGCTATCAATATACTGCCTGGCCTGCAAAATATTTTGGAGGTAGATTGGGTCCGGTGTTTTAGTGCCCTTAAGGTGATCAAAAGTGTGATTGCCCACGGCATGACCTTCTTCAACAATCCTTCGGTAAACATCGGGGTAGGCCTGCACATTTTTGCCTATGCAAAAAAAAGTAGCCTTAGCCTCATATTTTTTTAACTCGTCTAATACAAAAACTGTGTGCTCAGGATGAGGTCCATCGTCAAAACTGAGGTAAATGTCCTTTTGGCTTGTGGGTATGTCCCAAATTCGGTTCTTAAATACATTTTTAACCCATCCAGGCGTTTTTACCAAGTAGAACATTCCACAAAAATAATTTTTTTATCTGTTAAACGAATCCATTAGGGACTCGTCATAGATTAACAAAATAAAATTATAAAATTATGAAACCTTTAAACCTCTTACTTGCCGCAACTCTGGCTCTTTTAATGGTCACCAGCTCTTGTAAAAAAGAAACCACACCTGCCGTTACCGAAGTCGAAATTGAATCAACTATTGAATTGACTACAGACAATGCAACCTCTGATTTTATGGCAGAGGATGACAACGACGTTTTAATGGAAGCAGCCGAAGAGAAAAACTTATTAGGAAATTTTGCTCCTGCCAACGAGAGCAACAACTTCCTGGCCTGTGCTACCATTGTGGTTACGCCTCAAAATGGCTTTCCCAAAACTATTTTGATCCGGTTCGATTCTACCTGCACCAACCCAAGGGGTATCAAACGCAGCGGTGCCATCCGCATCGTAATATCAGATTCTCTTCGCCGCAGTGGCAGCACTGCCGTAATGACTTTTGAAAATTATTATGTCAATTATTTTAAAAGAGAAGGCACCCATATCTTCACCAACACCAGCCGGCCCGGCGGTAAAAGCTGGCAGCGCAAAATAGAAAATGGAAAAGTAACCGCCCCAGGAGGAAGATTTTGGTTGCATGCTTCTGTAAAAAATGTGGCCCAAACGGCAGGTGTAAATACCCCTGCCCTATTGTTCGATGATGTGTTTTCCATTACCGGCAACGCAAGCATTACCAATGCAAGGGGTGTTAGCAGAACCGCCAACATTTTAGAGCCTTTGCAAAAGAAATATGCTTGTCGCTATATCGATAAGGGCCGCATCCGCTTTGAAGGACCGAACCATTTCGCCATTTTGGATTATGGTAACGGCGAGTGTAACAACGCTGCATCGATATCCATCAACGGCCGTCCGCCACGGATTATTATTTTGCCATAACCCGCTATAAAATTCTTTGTTACCAAAAAGCCGCTGCATTTGTAGCGGCTTTTTTCAAAATCTTATTCCCTCGGCAAATACTGCAAACTTATCTTTGCAGCCCCAAATAATTTTTTATGCAACAACCTACCGTTAGAGTTCGCTTTGCACCCAGCCCCACGGGCGGCCTTCACCTGGGTGGTGTAAGAACAGTGCTTTACAATTATCTTTTTGCCCGCAAGCATGGCGGCCAATTTATTGTTAGAATAGAAGATACCGATCAAACAAGGTTTGTAGAAGGTGCAGAGCAATACATTTTTGATTGCCTTAA
>JBBSJJ010000261.1:0-2423 GCA_038257335.1 Chitinophagales bacterium
ATTGCCTATTGCCCATTGCCTATTGCCTATTGACTTTTCACTTTTGACTTTGTCTTGCCTACTTCCTATTGCTCCCAACATTCTGTCGGGGCAGCCATTGCCTATTGCCTATTGCCCATTGCCTATTGCCTATTGACTTTTCACTTTTGACTTTGTCTTGCCTACTTCCTATTACTCCCAACATTCTGTCGCGGCAGCCATTGCCTATTGCCCATTGCCTATTGCCTATTGCCTATTGACTTTTATTCACATCCACACTCCCACTCCTTCTCCAAATCTATCACCGTAACCACCACCAGTTTTTTTCCCTTGGGTGCAAATACGATCCGTACGCTTTGCCCGTCATGCGTTACACCCTCCAGGGGGTAAGAAATTCCTTTATTGCTCTTTTCTATTTTATTTTCGTTTAGCACACCTTTTTGCCAAATCTCCTGCACTTCACTTGAATCTATCTCCCGGCAATCCATTCTGCAAAGGGCATGTTTGCTGTAAACGATTTCCGTAAGCGATCTGTCCAGCCGCTGCGGTGCTTTTGCTCCTTTGCTGCCGGGAAAATTATTTCTTCCGGCATTGGAATGCTGGTTGGTTTTTATCCAATAAAAAAGGAGGATCGCCCCTATCAGGTATATAAAGTAGAAATACTTTTTATTCATCGGCGGCAAAGATAACAGCTTTCGTGTGCGGGCAACATTTGCGGGTTGGGCATCTTTCGGCAATACCTATTTTAAAACGGATAGCCCGACACAGCATTGGGAAAAGTAAGTGCAGCTGCCCGGACTCTTTACACAAAATAAAGCAAAACAACCAGGGCTGTTAGCAGAATAACACCGTAAGCTATGTACAGGTATTTTCTCAGCGCCTTGCTACCTGCCCAAAGACCGATACCCATTTTAACCACGGTGTTGCTGATAGTGGCCAGCAGCACAGCGCTTGCTGCTATGGAGAAATCCAGGTTGCTTCCCGCCAGTTTAGCTACTGTGATGGTAATGGCATCAATATCCGAAAGTCCGGCAACAGCGCTTGACAACAAAATACCTTTTTCACCCAGCTGCTGGTTGGCGTAACTCACTACTATTAAAATAATGCAGTATATAAGCCCAAAAATCAGGGCACCTTGCAGGTCCAGCGGCTTGCCCTGCTGCATCGAACTGTCAGGTTTGTCTTTGCCCCGCTCTTTAAAATAAAAGAAAAGCGTAACGGCAACAGCGGCCACGAATACGGGAATGAAAGCGCCGTAAACCTGCCGAAACAGGGCCTGGTTAAAAATCCACACCCACACAAATACCCGTACGATCATGATAGAAGAAGCAGCGAGGATGGCTACGGCGCAACTCAGGGAGTGGCCTTCATTTTCTTTACTCTTTTTGGCAAAAACCCAGGTTACAGCGGTGCTGGAAACGAGGCCACCAATGATGCCGCTTAGCAGGATCCCTTTGCGGGAATCCATGAACTTCATTAGCAGGTAGCCTACCAGGCCAAGGCCCGAAGTAAGGATAATTACCCATCCAATTTCCTTCGGATTCAATACGTCGAAAGGGCCGTAGGTTGCATCGGGCAAAAAAGGAAATATCAACAGTGCTACCACCACGAAGCGGATGAAATCGTACAGCTCATCGCCGGTAATTTTTCCGATGATGTTGTGGAGTTTCACTTTTGCGGAGAGCAACACCAACACCACCACCGTTATGGCCAAACTTATTTCAATGAATCCTAAAAATACCAAGGTACCCAGCAGGAAACTAATGACAGCTGAAAATTCTGTAGTTGCTCCTATGTCACCACGGGAGGCCGTGATGCTGTAGGATATTCCCGTGAACACCGCCACCACCAGGAACACCGCAAAATATGCCCAGGGAGAAAGTACATGAAAAGCCATGGCGGCCATGAAACCCAGCAGCGAAACAAACATAAAAGTGCGGATACCGGCAAAGTTTTCCTTCTTGTTTTTTATGGCAGCATGTTGCCGCTCCAGGCCAATGAGCGCACCGATACCGAGCGTTACCAGCAACCTTGTAATAAAGGCTGCCTGCGTTAACGTAAAACCGGTTGTATCTATAATCAGTTTATCCATGAGCAAATAAGCTATTGTTGTTCAAATATACTACGAATGTTGGGGAGGTGCCAATGGAGGTGAATGAGCCATTTGCAATGGGCAATAGGCAATAAGCAATTTGCAATGAGCAATTAGCAATGAGCAATGAGCAATGAGCAATGAGCAATGAGCAATTAGCAATAGGCAATAAGCAATTTGCAATTAGCAATGAGCAATAGGCAATGAGCAATAGGCAATAGGCAATAAGCAATGAGCAATTTGCAATTAGCAATGAGCAATTAGCAATTAGCAATAGGCAATAAGCAATTTGCAATTAGCAATTAGCAATGAGCAATTAGCAATTAGCAATTAACAATTAGCAATAGGCAAT
>JBBSJJ010000262.1:0-2392 GCA_038257335.1 Chitinophagales bacterium
AAACAACGAGCCAGCGGAGACGTCGGACTTATGTTTACTGCTTACAATTTGCGCCGGATGATGAACATTTTAAACAAAATCGAGTTCTTCAATTACCTAAAAGCACTCGCCCTCATTTTGTTACGATTTTTGACTCTAATAAACGTACTACGCTCATTTTATACAACTACAATTTTAAACAGTAAAAAATCAATGTGTATTTTTACTCGTGTTTAAATCGAGTATATTGAGCTCGAAAAAGTGCAGTTTGGAGGGTTTTAGGACAAACTGACGTCTGTCATTAGAAACAAGCTGCTCCATTACTTTCTTTTGCCAGATTTCAGCACGCTTATAACGTCCTTCATACCACTGTTCATAGCTATCGGTATGTTCACGATTGAAAAACCATTCAGGTCTTCCTTGCCAGTTTTGTTGGCTTGTTGGTATTAAACCAGTTGAAAATTTTTCTATTTCCATTTCTTTCATTTTATAAAAACAAAAACTCCATTCTCTGGAAATACCAATGAATGGAGCTTGAAATAGATTTTCAACTTACATCCCTACGTTGGCATTATCCAAATCAGGTATCGGGTATAATCTCAGCCATTAAATGGCACCCCGTGCTTTTGCGTCGGCAAATATACAAAAATCATTCTACGTATGGTGTCTGAAATGTCGGAAAGTTGCCAGTTGAGTTGTGTCGGGTTTTGGACTGTCAGAAGTGAATCGGTTGATGTCTGCACGGTGGTTTGTCAGGGTTGCAGGTAACGGCAGTTTGTCCTAAAACTCCCCAAACCGCATTTTTTTTTACTCCAATATAGGCGATTTAAGATAGTCTACAAATTGGGTAATGAATTTTATTTCCGTAAATTAATCGTGTAGTAAATAAGTTGTATATGTTTTGGTGTTTCAATATTCGAAATAAAATGAGGGCGAGTGCTTTTAGGTAATTGAAGAACTCGATTTTGTTTAAAATGTTCATCATCCGGCGCAAATTGTAAGCAGTAAACATAAGTCCGACGTCTCCGCTGGCTCGTTGTTTGCCTTTTTTAGAGATAATGTGACAAAAGCCCCACTGCCTTTTTATCGTTCCGAAAACGTGTTCTATAATGGCTTGCCTTTGTTTGTAGATTTCCTTGTTTTCTTCAATGTTCCTGTAATTTTTCTCGGTATAGGGTGTGTATTCGTTGCGTTCTATTAGTCTTCCGCTTTTATTTTTAGTGCACAAGGCTCTTACGGGGCAACCTTCGCACGATTTGGTGGTGTAATGCTGAACCTGATACGAACTCTTTCTGCTTGCTTTGGTATACCATCTGCCGTTGCTCGTTAGTGTGTTTCCTGCAGGACATTGGTAAACATCTAATTGCGGGTGGTATGTAAAGTTACTGATATCGTAAGCCTGATCAGGAGCGTGGGAAGCTACCTCGGGAATGGCAACCATGGTGGTAATTCCCATTAACTGTGCTGCTTTAATCTCACTCCCGGTGTGGTATCCTTTGTCTAAAACAGCGGTAAACTCAGTGTTCCCAACAATCTCTGCTGCACGGCTCATCATGGCTCCCATCGCCTTGCTGTCGTTGGTATTGGTTACTTCATAATCTATGGGTAGGCAGTGTTTCGCATCTACCGTGGTCTGCACATTGTAGGCTACTTCGGTAATCTGTCCGCGGATGATCATTTGTCGGCTTTCGGGATCGCTCGTAGAGATTTGATCTTCGCCACTTTCAGCAAGCTCTTTGCTTAGGTTTTCGTAGCGGGTTTTGTGCTTTTGGTGTTTCGCTATTTTCTTTTCCAGATTGGGTTTGTCGTCGCCATCTGCCTGGGCCAATGCAGCGGTGTATTCGCTTAGCTTTTCGTCGATGTAGCTAATGTGCCTTTCGATCTTTTTTGGATTGTAGTTGTTTTTCTTGCTGTTCTGTGCTCTGAGTTTGGTTCCATCCCCTGCAAGCAGTGTTCCACCTATCAGATCGAAGTGTTTGGCAAGGGTTACGGTAGAACGAAACACTTGCTTTATGCCACCAGCGTAATCCTTACGGAAAGCCGCAATGGTATTGTGATCGGGAGCCAGGCACTTCAGGAGCCACATGAGTTCTATGTTGCGAGAACACTCTTTTTCAAGGGCTCTAGAAGAACGAATGCGGTTAAGATAGCCGTATATAAACAACTTGAGCAAATCTGCCGGATGATACCCCGGGCGACCATTCTCAATAAAAGTTGATTTAAATCCCAGATCACTCAAGTTAAGTGCATTCACAAAGGCATCAATAACACGCACTTCGTTGGAAGAAGTAATGGCTGCATCGATGGTGGTTGGAAAAATGGCGGTTTGTTCTCGGGACTCACCCTGTATAAATTTCATACTTAAATTTACTACAAAGCTTCCATTTTAACTAATATTGGAGCATGTAGTAAT
>JBBSJJ010000263.1:0-2372 GCA_038257335.1 Chitinophagales bacterium
GGCTAAAGTCAGGAGCAGAAAGAGATTTCATAAAAACCTTAAGACACTAGCTGCGGAAGCATATCCGCCGCGGGGGATGGCAGTTCAAGTCTGCTCTCCGGTACTTATTAAAAATCTCCTGTTTTACACGATATTTTTTTTATTTCTTTATGGAAACCCTCGGCTTCCATGCAATTTCCTCTGCACCTAATAAATGGCAGATATACCTGGCTAGTACAAACAGATAATCGCTCAGCCTGTTTAGGTATTGAATAACGAGTGCATCTATAAAAAGATTTTCTTCCTTCATATGCACACAAATACGCTCTGCACGCCGGCATATACACCTGGCTACATGCAACGTAGACACGCTTACATGACCGCCAGGAAGAATAAACGATTTCATAACCGGCAATACTTCATTCATCCGGTCAATCTCGCTTTCCAATAGCAAAACATCTTCACTTTTAAGATCGGGCATTTTCATTTTTGGCTCCTTCTCTGGGTCACAGGCAAGTGAAGAGCCGATAGTGAACAATCGATCCTGTATTTCTTTTAGTAAAATTTTTGAAGCGGTGTCTGATAGCTGGTCGTTGCATAAACCAATATAGGAATTCAGTTCATCTACCGTGCCATAGCTCTCTATGCGTAAGTGGCTTTTTGGAACTTTTGTACCGCCAATCAAACTGGTTGAGCCTGTGTCTCCAGTTTTAGTATATATTTTGAAAGCCATTTAATGAGTAATTTTCGAAAAGAAAAAGTGAAATGAGTAAACACCCTGCATTCGCAACAAAGATATTTGGTAATTGTTCACGCCCTATGTTGCAGCAAGCTGAGCTGCCATGGGGAGGGCATTAAGCAGGTCAGATTCTATAAGGCCGTCTTTTAGCCTGATCACCCTATGCGCAAAATGCGAGATATCTTCTTCATGCGTTACTAAAATAATGGTGTTTCCATCTACATGGATCTTTCCGAGGATGTCCATAATCTCGTGTGATGTTTTCGAATCCAAATTTCCGGTAGGCTCATCGGCCAAAATAATAGCTGGATTGTTGATCAATGCACGAGCTATTGCAACCCTTTGGCATTGCCCACCACTCAACTCGTTGGGCTTATGCTGCATTCTATCTGTGAGTTTTACTTTTTCCAACACTGCGGCAGCTCTTTCTACTCTTTCTTTTTTGCTGATGCCGCTGTAAATAAGTGGCAGGGCAACATTTTCCGCGGCGGTGAGCCTGGGAAGAAGGTTAAATTGCTGAAAAACGAAGCCAATATCCTTATTCCGTACGCCGGCCAGATCGTCATCCGGCATGCTACTTACATCTTTTCCGTTTAAAATGTACTTCCCTCCGGTGGGGGAATCAAGGCAGCCCAAAATATTCATTAGGGTAGATTTGCCGCTTCCGCTTGGGCCCATTAAGGCAACGTACTCGTTCTTAAAGATTTCCATAGAAATCCCTTTCAACACTGGTAGTTCCTGTTTGCCGAGGTAATAACTTTTCCTGATCTCTTCCAGGTGAATGATAGCTGCCATAAGTTTATTTTTGAATCACAGTTGGAACCATGAAGAAATTATTGTTGTGTTTCCCTGCATTCTGCAAAGCCTGGCTTTTTGTGCAGGTACCTTTAACTACATCTTCCCGCCAATTGTTTTGCTGGCTACTCATGTGCAGCAGTGGTTCAATATTCCCGGTGTCCACCTCATCCATTTTTTGAACAAAAGCAATCATCTTCTGCAGATCGGCTTTTATAGACTCTTTTTCAACTTCGGTAAAACTGAGTCGTGCAAGTGTGGCCAGTTTTTCTACCATTGAGTCATTTACTTCCATCAAACAAAAATAAAGGATTCAACGCACAGCCTCCCCTATTTTATACAAGTGGTTTCTAAATTTACCCTATAGCGCTGCTTTATCGGCGCCGAGTTTTATTATCTTCGCCGCCGGCACTTTTGCACACAGCAATGCGGCAGCACCGCAGCAAAGGATCTCCCGGTAATAATAAAATATGATAGAGAAAAAAATTGTCATGAGTGGTATTCGTCCAACAGGTTTTCTTCACTTAGGGAACTATTTCGGTGCCATCAAAAATTTTGTGAAAATGCAGGATGAATTTGAGTGCTATTTTATGGTAGCAGACTGGCATTCGCTTACTACACATCCTGATACAAAACAACTAAAAGATAGTGTAATAAGGGTGGTGGCAGAGCATCTTGCCTGTGGCATTAACCCTGACAAGGCAGCGTTGTACTGCCAAAGCAAGGTGCACGACACTGCCGAGCTATACCTTTATCTCAATATGCTGGCTTACAAAGGTGAATTGGAAAAAACGGCTACTTTCAAAGAAAAAATAAGACAACACCCTGAAAATATAAATGCAGGTTTATTGACCTACCC
>JBBSJJ010000264.1:0-2340 GCA_038257335.1 Chitinophagales bacterium
CGTCTTTGCCGCTGACCATGATTTTCCGCTATTGGCAGAATTTAAAAACTTCACATCATAAGCATATTTACCGTTGCCACTTTTGGCTAAAAAATGTGCCATGAGATTGTTGGCTCCGTCTGCTGCCAGCATCGGGTAGTCTGCCCAGTTTACAAACCAATTATTCCCTGAGTCTATAATTACCGGTTGAGACCATGTGTTATTTTCAAGCGTTGAAAATTTAAAATAATGTTCAGCTCCTTTTTTTTCTATCCATGATAAATAAACCAATCCCTTACTATCTGTAAACAAGTAAGGTTCTGCACAGGAATCTTTTGCAGGAGAAGAAAGTTGTGTAACTCCGCTTTGTAACGTGTCGCTTTTTTCTTTTGGACTGATGTTGCAGGAGGCTACTACTACAATCAATAACAGGAGAGGTAATTGCTTAATCATTTTTGGAAATTATTTTAAGAATCATTTGAATGCTGGCACTGTCAGCCCAAGTGCGGGAACCTGTTTCCGAAAAAACAAGGCTGCCATCCGGGGCATAGATAAAAGTAGTTGGTATAGCCTGGATGTTCATGGATGCTAAACTCTCCAACCTGGTATAATTAAAAGTATAGTGATTCGAATTTTTAAAACTTTGTATTTCATTTACGTCGTCATCCGATGCTAAAAGAAACACTATATTTTCATCCTTTAACCTGTATTGCAATTCTTGTATAGATGGCATTTCTGCAATACAGGGATTACACCAGGTAGCCCAAAAATTTACAAATACGGTTTTACCCTTGTATTGGTTAATGTCAATAGCGTTGTTCTCCAGGTCTGTCAATTGAATTTTATTGATATCAACTTCCGTGGTGGATGATGTATTTGCTGTAGCCGATTTTTCTTCGGCGGCTTCCGTGCATCCGGCGATTGCTACTAAAAACAATAAAGCAAGTGTGTGAATTTTCTTCATTGATTGTTTTTTAATCAAAGTCTTTTTTATTTTGCTCAGCTAAATATTTATCCAATGCTTTTTTGCCAAACTGTTTAAACACTACTGGTGTAACAATCATATCCAGCAATGTTGAACTTACCAAACCTCCTAAAATAACAGTGGCCACCGGGTATAGAATTTCTTTTCCTGATGCTGTGGCATCCATGGTTAACGGTACCAGGGCCAGTGCTGCTACCAATGCGGTCATCAGCACAGGCACCAATCTTTCCAGTGAACCACGGATGATCATTTTATCGCCAAACACTTCACCTTCATGCTGCACCAAATGTATATAGTGACTTATCATCATGATACCATTCCTTGATGCAATACCGGTCAGCGTTATAAAACCAACCATCGTGGCAATAGAGAATACACCGCCCGTGAGCATGACAGCTACCACACTTCCAATTAACGCCAAGGGAATATTGAGCATGATCTGCAACACAATCCGGCTGCTTTTAAAATGGCTATACAGCACCAGGAAAATACCGCCAAAAGAAAATATACTCAATATGGTAATCAACCTTGAAGCTGATTGCTGACTTTCAAATTGACCTCCCCACTGCAGGTAATAGCCTTCTTCTAATTTCAGTTCGTCTTTTACTTTCGCCTGCATTTCTTTTACGGTGCTGCCAAGATCCCTTCCCTGCACGTTGGCAGAAACAACAATTCGTCGCTGTGTATTTTCATGGTTTACACTGCTGATGCTGTTTTCTAATTCTACTTTTGCAATTTGTTCCAAAGGAATCAGGGAACCGTCCGGCGTGGCAATTTGTGTATTTTTTATGGCATCAATATTTTTACGGGTGCTGTCATCTGTACGCAAAACAATGTCAAAAGTCTTTTGTCCGTCCAAAATCTGGCTCACCACTTTACCATTGTAAAACACTTCAATGTCCTCTGCAACTTTACCAGCCTGCAAGCCGTAGCGCTGCAAAGCATTGCGGTCAATCTTCACCATCAGTTGCGGCACCATTACCTGGTTTTCTACCTGCACATCTACTGCACCCGGTACAGCGCTGATGGTGGTTCGTAGCTGTTCGGCAGTAGAACGAAGAGTAGTCAAATCGTTTCCAAAAATCTTGATGGCTATTTGTGCCCTTACGCCACTTAACAAATGATCGAGCCGGTGAGAAATAGGCTGGCCAATATTAACGGTCACTCCTTTTAATACCGACAAATTGTTACGTATATCTTCCAGTACTTTTTTCTTGTTGCGTCCTCCGGGTTTTAAGGTTACATCAATTTCAGAATAACTGGGCGGTTCTGCATGTTCATCTAATTCTGCTCTTCCTGTGCGACGGGAAGTAAGCGCTACCTCGGGCACTTTTAGAATTTGTTGTTCTGCTATCGTTCCTAATTTATTAGATTCA
>JBBSJJ010000265.1:0-2323 GCA_038257335.1 Chitinophagales bacterium
TAAGTCTTAGCCTCTGTGATGTAACTATTTTCTGTTGGCAGATGAACGGTAGGGGCGACTCCGGTTTTTGGAAACTTCAAACGATTTTCTGCATCATAAGTCCACTTGCCGCCAGTGGGCTTACCATCTGCTTCCAGTAGAAGCTTACGCTGCTTTCGTTGTTGCGTATAAAAGTCTGTTTGAAAATAAGTTTTCTTCTTGCTGAAATATTCGGCCACTTCTTCGATGGTATTTAAAAAGCCTGGCGAAGGATGAATAGTTAAGTCTATATGATATTTTTCGCATTCGTTTTTTATGCGTCTCTCGAGCAAATAATCTGCAACGTCTGCAATATGAATGCTGGTAATTTTTTCCTGAGATAAGAATTCTATCAACTTTCTCACATCATTTCTTTCGTCGTTCGTATCAATATACTGAACGGAAATGCCGTTTTGTTGGAGCTGGTCCTCGTAAAACTTCATACCAGAGCGATGGAGGATGAGCTTCTTTTTATGAAAATTGTATTGTCGAAAAAAACGCCATTCTTCCACAAGGTAAACCTGCGTGTTGTTTTGCAGGGCAGGGTGCTGTTTAAATAACTGGTGTGGAAAAATCAAAGTAACTTCAGGCATACTTACCGGAAAACAATTTGCTGCTGGTAATGTTTAATAACTGTATAAATTACTTCATGGCATCTTACAGCACTGCAGACATCGCATCCTGGGAGCGGTTTTACCGGGCAAATTTTATTAATAGCCTCACGGGTTTCAAATCTGTTAATCTCATTGGCACTGTCAATACTGCTGGCCAGGTGAACCTGGGAGTGTTCAGCAGCATTGTGCATATTGGTTCTAACCCGGCATTGATTGGCTACATCAACCGGCCTTTGAAAGCAGCGCCTCACACTTTTGCGAACATTCAGTCTACGGGGATTTACACCATCAATCATATTCATCCTTCGTTTGTGCAACAGGCACATCAAACCAGCGCTAAGTATGAGGAGGGCATTAGTGAGTTTGATGAAGTTGGTTTAACTCCTGAATTCCGTGATGGCATTGCTGCCCCATTTGTAAAGGAGAGCCTCGTTAAATATGCACTCTCCCTGCAGGGAATTATTCCTATTAAACTGAACGATACTTTCCTGGTTATTGGTGAAGTGATGACTGTTCATATTGACCATGATATTGTAGCTGTAGATGGTTTTATTCAGTTAGACAATACGGATACTGTTTGCAGCAATGGTGGCGATGGCTACTACAAGGCAACACTCATCAACCGTTTTGAATATGCCAAGCCTGGTAAAATAGCGCAAACACTACCTGTAGCCGGCGAGTGAAGCTTTTATTGTGCGCTAACCAGGTAGAAGTGTTGTGAATTGCGTTGCCCTTTTAGCTATGGTAAAAATTGGCGGGGACCCGACCCAAACCTTATTGCTTTTTCTTCCTTTTTGCTTTGGCCCCTCCGGTCAGGAGACCTTTTTCTAGAATTTATATAAGCAGACAACTTTGGCTATGGGAATCGTCGCCAGCTTTTAGTATGTTGTGGTTGATTACACCAAGTATTGTGCTGCCTGCAATCTTATGTAGCAAACTTCATTCATACTTTCTGGACAACCTCACTTGCAAAACCTAAAATAAAAAAGATATGAGCCATTCAAACAATTCTTCCTTAGTACTTGTAGCAGGTGCTACAGGATTTTTAGGCAGTGAAATCTGCCGCCAATTGATAGCAGGAAACACAAAGGTAAGAGCCATGGTGCGTGCCACTTCGGAAGCAACTAAAGTAGCTCACCTAAAAGCACTGGGTGCTGAAATTGTGGAGGCTGATTTAAAAGATAAGGCTTCTTTAGAAAAGGCTTTACTCGGAGTTTCAGCCGTTATTTCTACGGTTTCCTCTACACTGTCAAGGCAGCAAGGCGACTCCTTTCAAACGGTGGATGAAGAAGGGCAGGTAAATTTAATTGATGCTGCGGTGGGGGCAAACATCAGTCAGCTTGTTTATATTTCCTTTTGCGAAATGCCCGGACAGTTTCCTTTGCAATCCGCTAAACGCAAAGTAGAAAAGCACCTTGCAGAAAGTGGATTGGGTTATACCATTTTGCAGCCAACCTGTTTTATGGATGTTTGGCTGAGCCCGGTATTAGGTTTTGATTTTCCCAATGCCAAAGCCACTATTTATGGAGAAGGAAAAAACAGAGTTTCCTGGATTGCAATTAAAGATGTGGCTTCATTTGCAGTAGCGTCTTTGGATAATGCTGCTGCCAGGAATAAAAGTATTGAGTTGGGTGGGCCAGCCGCATTGAGTCCACTCGACGTTGTAAATATTTTTGAGAAAACACAGGGGA
>JBBSJJ010000266.1:0-2316 GCA_038257335.1 Chitinophagales bacterium
AAATTAGCTAGTCTGGAAAGAGTATATGTATGGGGCACTACTATCAAAAAAGAAGACGCTGCGGCTCATGCATCAAAGATAGAAGTGGTAACGAATTAGTAATTGAACCTTGATTTACTTTCTGCATACCCAACGTATTGGTTGACTACTGGCCAGGTTACACCTGGAATTTCAGTTGTTCTTTCCAATACTTCTTGTGAACACGCCTGGGATTCAAAACCGGGCGCTTTTGCTCCATACAGTTTTGCATCCGTCAAACAGCCACACGACGATAAGCTGCAAATATGAAGAGGAACATAAAAATGGCCACTGCGTTTATGTTATTATACTGCGCAAGGAAAAAAAACGTGAGTTGTTTTTTTGAACCAAACAACAGTGCTACTATTAAACAATCGTTCCCGCACGTGCGCATGTGCGTCAACCTAAGGATATTTTTATTGGGCAAACAGGAGGAATTCTATTGGACATCGTTGTGTCACTCCTATGTAAAGGGATGCGCTGCACGGTGTCGCACAAAAAGTTTTGCTCGGGGCGATATGTTTGGTTGTAATTAGGTTTTCATTAGTAATATTTAAGTACCACAATTGGTCATACTCCTATCAGCAGTCATTCTATCAATTGTTGTCAACTGCAGATGCTGCAATTCTATATTAAACTTTTCGGTAAAAATGTGACGCTGCAGACTCCCTTTAGCAATTGGTTTGCAGTGACTCAGAAGCAGTCGGCACATTGGTGTTTATTTACCTGTTGTGGCAGTTATAAATATGTTTAAAGAACTTTATTTTTGATCCGTCAACCCCAAGAGGAAGCGGGCTCTGCTGGAGAGCAACCTGCCAGCAATAAGGTTGATGACGATGATTAATTAGGCAGTGTGAACGGTGTTCATGCTGCTTTTTTATTTATTAATCATTGTCGTGATGGCTCAAAAAAACTCATATGCTGCCGATCACTTAACTACGCCTTTCTCGTACTCAATACCACTGATCAACACTGCTCTCATTCTTCTAAGAAGTTTTCTGGCAATACGTATGATTGCCTCGTTGCCCTTCATTCTTTTGGTAAGCAGTTCATAAGCGTCGAGCATAGCAGGGTCCTTTTTGATAGCTATCCAGGCTGCTTCTATAAGCATTGACCTTAACTGTTTGTGTTTACGGTTGCTGATGCCGGTAGAAATATCTTTTTCTCCGCTACTGTTACTTCCCGGATAGAAACCGATAAGATTGTTGAGGCAGTCAAAGTTTTTGAACCGTTTGATATCTCCTACTTCTAATAAAAACAAGGTGGAAGTAATGGGTCCCACACCTACTACGCTTCTTAACAATTTTACTTTCGCCGCATATTTTTGGCCGCTCATCAGTGCCCGTACTTTTCTTTCAGTTTTTAATAGCAGGAGCCTTTGCAGTTTTACTTCCTCCAGCATCAGTTCTACTGTATCACGAAGTAATGTATCTTTTGCCACCTGCTCTTCTACCCATAGAATGAAGTTACTGCTCCAGTTAGGATTATCCATGTTTTCAGGAATAATAATGCCCTGGAATTTCAATAAGCTCTTCACCCTGTTCTTTGACCGGTTTAAATCCCCGATAAGCTTTTTGCGAAAGCGGATCAGGTTGCGTTCCTTCTGTAGTTCTTCATCTGGCACATAAATACCCTCTAATAAACCTGCTGCATAGTGACGGGCCAGTCTTACTGCATCCACCTTGTCGGTCTTATTTTTCTTTTCCTTATCACTTCCCGGGACATCTCCTGCATGCACCACGATACATTCTATACCAGCAGCAGTAAGTTGTCGCTGAAGGGTAAAGCCCCAGGCACCACTCTCATAAACACATTTAATGACAGCACCAGGGTACTGCTTTTTGAAGAAACTAATTAAATCTGCGCTGTTGCTAGCCATTCGATGATTGCCCAATACGAGACCAGCATAAAATAGACCAACCTGGCAATCTACTTTATGGACATCAATGCCGGCATGAATTGTTTTGCCGGTAAAATCAATCATAGTTTTACCTTTGCTCAAGGTTTCGGTAGTAGCTGAAGTTTGCTCTTTCATAATATTTATTTTATAGCAAAACTCCTTCTTTGCAGCCACCTGGACTGCTGCTGCACCGGAACCCTTTTACATATAGACTCCCTTGTACCGCATCGTTTCATGGCAGCTTTTTCGCAGGATTTAATTTCGTAATTGTTTTCAACTTTTTTAAGTCAGTTTTGGTTTCAAACCCTTTACTGCTAAGAGTTTCAGCTTTAAATTATTCGGCTTAAGTTGACACGTATGCGTTTGTACGCGGTCGCACACTCGTGCCGCAAATCTAT
>JBBSJJ010000267.1:0-2315 GCA_038257335.1 Chitinophagales bacterium
ACAATAAACGAAAATAAATGCTCAAACCCTGAAAGGGAGGGGTGTCAAAAACCCCTTCCGTCTTTTGTGTCAAGATATTTAAATAAAAAAAATGCTCCCCAACCTGAAAGGGAGGGGTGGCCCGGTCTTGCCGGGTCGGGGTGGGTTTGCGCTATTGCTTAAGCGCCCTAATCTCCCCTTGGTACGCTATGGTTCCTCGATTGTTACTGGAAATGGAAAGCACCGCGGTCCCATTAAGCCCCACTGATAATGATATAGAATAGGTTTCTGTTTCACCCTTTACCGCCATCTCCACTTCATGGCCCTTTTTGCCTTTTACCACGGTAAAGCCCTCGGGTTTTCCCGAAAACCGCATGCCCGTGTCCCGGCCCAAAGCCATCCCGCTATAGCCGGTGCCATAGTAGGGCATATCGCTTTGTATGAGTTCCGGGGTAAAAGTCATGGAGTTAGTATTAGAGCCAAGGTCTACAGGTGCAAGACCAAGTGGCAGCGCGGTAGTGCCAACAAAAACAAAGGCCCTAGAGGTTAATAAGACTTCGGTGCGCAACTGCACTTCAACTTTTTTTCCTCCCGCAATTCTTTTTTGGCTTTGTCCTGCGAAATGGCGGAAGTTGATATAAAGACGAGAAGTATAGCTATTGAACAAATCTTGTTTTTCATTTCCATCACATTTTAGATTAATATAATATTGCGCAAGGCTTATGCCAAATTGGTTGCTTAATGCATAAGTTCACTTTATTGCTAAAGTGTAATAGAAATATAAAGCTTCAAGTTTGCACGTCAAACGGCTGGGGGCAAAACCCAAAACTCAAAACTTTTAAGCCTCCCCTTCGCCCACATGCTTGGAATAGTGCCGCCATTTGTCCAGACAGGCTTCCATGTCCTCGGGGATGGGGGCCTCGAAGCGCATCATTTTACACGTAACGGGATGTTCAAAACCAAGGGTACGGGCATGCAGCGCCTGGCGTGGCAACAATTTGAAACAATTTTCCACAAATTGCTTATACTTGCTGAAGCTGGTACCTTTCAATATCCTTTCGCCGCCATAGCGCTCGTCATTGAAAAGCGTATGCCCAATATGTTTCATGTGCACCCGTATCTGGTGGGTACGGCCAGTTTCCAATCGGCAGGACAGCAAGGTTACATAATTGAAACGTTCCAAAACCTTGTAATGCGTAACGGCGGGTTTGCCCTTTTCGGCATCATCACCTTCAAAAACGGTGTTTTGCAAGCGGTTCTTGGGGTGGCGACCAATATTGGCGTCCACAGTGCCGCTTTCGTTTTCCACGTTCCCCCAAACCAAGGCCACGTATTCGCGTTCGGTGCTTTTGTTGAAAAATTGTTTGGCCAGGTGCGTCATAGCTTCTTCCGTTTTGGCCACCACCAACAGGCCGCTGGTATCCTTGTCTATGCGGTGCACCAACCCGGGGCGGTTGCTTACCCCGAGCGGAGCCGAGGGGTTGGGTAGGTTCTCAAAATGGAAGGTGAGTGCGTTGATAAGGGTGCCACTGTAATTTCCATGGCCAGGGTGCACCACCATTCCGGGGGCTTTGTTCACCACTAGCACGGCTTCGTCTTCATAGACTATCTCCAAAGGCAAGTCTTCCGGCACTAGCAAAAACTCATAGGGTGGGTGTTCAAAAAGCACCGTTACCACATCGTTCCCCTTTACTTTGTAGTTGGATTTTACTGCCACGTCGTTTACGAAGATGTTCCCAGCCACTGCTGCCTTTTGTATCTTGTTGCGGGTGGCTTTTTCTATAAGGTTCATCAAATATTTATCGACGCGCAGCGGTCGTTGGCCCTTGTCTGCCTTGAAACGGTGATGCTCGTATAGATCATCGTTGCCCGTTTCTTCTATGGGTTCTTCATTTTCAGAATTCAGCATCTTCTCCTCCTTCCGGGTTTACAAGGCTATCAGAAACACCTCCGCCCGTGGTATCTTCCTCGTTTTGTATCATGTTTCTTGATTCGTCGCCCACAATGAGGTCAATAATTGCTGTTTTTTGAACGGGCGTTCCGGGCTCCAGTTTCTCGCCCTTATAGCGCATTTCCAAAACATTGTCGCTAATATGGGGGCGGAAGCTTACCTTCCCTATCTTAAAGCCCATTGCCAATAAAGTAGGCTCGGCCTGTCTCCGGGTTTTCCCCAATACATTGGGAACTTCAATCTTGCGGTAGCCGGAAGGGTTAAGGGTAAGGTATATCTTGCGGTCCTCTTTTACAAATTTGCCCGGCTTAGGAATTTGTTCTATTACCGAAAATTTGGGATAATCGGGATTAAAGTTGGCGGAATCCAAAATTTCATAACGCAG
>JBBSJJ010000268.1:0-2314 GCA_038257335.1 Chitinophagales bacterium
AACTGTTGCGTAAAAAAGCAGCCTTACGCTATGTAATGGATGTTATTCCTTTAGATGCCACGCTGGTTAAAGGATCACACGGAAGTTTGGTAATAGATCCTGCTATTCACCCGGTGCTGATAACAGAAAAAGAAGTGAGCAAAAAAGCATTAGTTGCTACCGATGTTTATGATGTGATATGGCAACATCTTTTTGCGATAAATATTAAAGCATAACACAAAAGCTCAATCTTATGAACCTAACAAATATTTAATAGGATAAGGCAATTCCTGTTTTTCCGGAAGGAGCTGCCTTTGTATAAATGGTATGAAATTTTTAACCATCAAAAAAAAATATGCTGCTCATTATTTTGAATATCATATTCTTTATTTCGTTTGTTGTATTTGCCTGGTTTAATCTAAACGATAAAGATGCGCGGTTATGGGTAACCATCTACATGCTGGCAGCCATAAGTTGTGGTTTGGCAGTATTTCATCTTTATTTTCCTGTAATTTATTTGTTGCTGATTATTTTTTACATGGGTTATGCTGCCCTATTGTTTTTTGCAAAAGATGGCGTACGAGACTGGATTGTAAAATACAATCACCCGAGCCTGACAGAAAGTATGCAGGCTACAAAGCCCTGGATAGAGAAAACAAGAGAGTTTTTTGGATTGCTGATTATTAGTGGAGCATTGCTTATTAATTATTTTGTTGGGAAAGGATAGTTGTTCAAAATAGCATGTTGATTTATTTTAAAACCAGTAAAAAGTAATTTGTTGCCACACATTTAAAAGATTGAAGGCAATCAGAGGAAGTTGCGTCAATTCTTTTACGTCATTAATTGGGGTTTGCTGATTAACTCTTAAGCCTTTGCTATATTTGGGTAACACTTCAAAAAAGCAAACGTAAATGCAAGGTAATTCAAAAAGACCCACCAGAAAGCGTGCATCAACTCACTCTTTGTAGAAATAAGGAAGCGTTTGAGTATTGATCTGTTAGGTAAAATAAATGAGGCGATTGCTTTGTATTGCATAGATATGCAGGAAGCAAGGATGCAGGATTCACAGGAATCAGTAAACAAAAAACAAAACGCAGCTCCAAACCAAAATGATGATTTAGATGACAATAACACGATTTTGGAGGCGGATATAAAAGTTGCACTTATTGAAGAAAACACGGAGCAAAAAGAGGAGCCATCCCCTGCAAAAAAGAACAAACTAAAAATTACTTTTTAAACAATGAGCAACAGTACCTATGATGCCATAGTAGTAGGCTCCGGACCAAATGGTTTGAGCGCAGCTATACGATTGCAACAAGAAGGCTTATCGGTGTTGGTTTTAGAAGCCAGGGATACAATCGGTGGAGGCATGAGAACTGCCGAGTTAACCTTGCCGGGTTTCAAGCATGATATCTGTGCGGCCATACATCCAATGGCATTGGCATCACCGTATTTGGAAACACTACCGCTACAGGACTATGGACTGGAGTATATTTTACCTCCGATTGATTGTGCGCATCCTTTCGATGGTGGTTCTGCGGCACATTTGGAGCGTTCCGTAATTAATACCTCAAAGGCATTGGGTTACGATGAAACCTCCTATCGTAAACTTTTTCAGCCCATAAAAACCTACTGGGATGGCATAGCTCAGGATGTTTTGGGTCCTCTATCTATTCCTAAAAACCCAATTGACATGGCTCGCTTCGGACTTTCCGCTTTGCAACCTGCTACATGGTTGGCAAAACGGTTTCAAACAAAAGAAGCCAAAGGACTTTGGGCGGGTATGGCAGCACATTCCCTTCAACCCCTTTCCAATTGGACAACTTCCGGTATCGGTTTGGTGCTTTCCGTAGCAGGTCATACTGGCGGGTGGCCTATTCCCAAAGGAGGTTCACAGTCTATCGCAAATGCTATGGGAAGCTATTTCGAAGCATTGGGAGGAAAAATTGAAACGAATTGTTACGTTACTTCCTTGAAACAATTGCCATCTTCCAAAGCTGTTTTATTTGACCTCACCCCAAAACAATTGTTGGAAATAGCCGGGGATAAGTTTTCCAACTTGTATAAATGGCAGCTTAACCGGTATCGTTATGGTATGGGTGTTTTTAAAATTGATTGGGCATTGAATGGCACTGTACCTTTTACGGCGTCAGTATGCAATAGGGCGGGAACAGTACACCTTGGAGGGACTTATGAAGAAATTGTACATTCGGAACGGGAAATCGGAAAAGGCAAGCATGTGGAGAAACCATTTGTCCTTTTTGCACAGCAGAGTCGGTTTGATAGCACCAGAGCTCCCAAGGACAAACACACGGCTTGGGCTTATTGCCATGTG
>JBBSJJ010000269.1:0-2302 GCA_038257335.1 Chitinophagales bacterium
ATACACAATATTACCTTCGCTTTTAGTAACTGTTTTTGTGGTGCCAATAGCATTCCAGCCACAAGTAGCGATACCTCTGACATCTATTTTGTCTTCATCAATAATGAGTGCTACAATTGCGTTGTCTGTACTTTTCCCGTTGGTGAAAACAAGTGGTTTTTCTGCTAACAAATCATCTCCTGCCATACCTCCAAATATGGTTACTTCGCTGTGTGCCCGCCCGCCCGCCCGGCTGAGCCATTCGGACGGGGATGCTCCGTTCGGACGGGCGGACGAGGCAGGTTTTCCAAAACCTTGTATAATGCCTTCAATAATTTGATCTCCATCTATGAACACTCCACCTGTTGCTATTATTAGCGCAGGGTTGGTAAAGATTTCTTTTCCTGCAACACCTAATTTTTTTGCACTTTCTAGGGCGGTCTCCGGGCTTGTTTCAAGAAATTCCAATTTAAAATAAGCTGGATTCATGTCGAGTAACATCAGTACGATGCTTCCTGCCTCAATGTCTCCATCGATAAACTCTCCTGCAGTGGTAGCACCAAATATCTGAATGCCTTTCTCTTCAAGTAATTTGGAAATAGCTTCTCTGTCCTGTTTGATAGAAATAAACACAATGGCCAATGTGGGGCTAAAACCCTCAGCCATGCTTTCTGACAAAGCACCTGCAATTTCTTCTGTTGATTTTCCTTTGATTGATTTTGCTTTCATGATGTTTTTTTTAAACCATTATTTTTCTTTTAATACCACCACGCAGCAGGTATTATTGTGAAATTCATGTTTACCGGTTTTTGATTTCCCAAACTCTCCATAGCTAAAAAAGCCCACAAAAGGTGCATTCCATACACTTTGAACCTTTTCAATTTCCTGGCTGGTCATGATACCAAAAGATAAAAGCCTGCTGATGCAGGAAAACATGATCACTGCATCTGCTGCTTCCTGCTTTTCGTTTTTTATTTCTATACACTCTTGCACCACTTTATCGATTGCATCAAAATCGGGTGGCAGGGAAAACCTAACCTTTGAACCCTGTGGTACATTCCCGGCGCAAATCAATGAACGGTCTTCTTTATTGGCAAACATAGCAGTACGCATGACGGGCGCTACATTTTCCCGTTCTAATTGTAAGGGATAATAGGCACCAATATGTGTCACTACATCTTTGCCCGAGTCCAAGTCAATATCCACCCCCAGGTATTTCATAACCATATCAAGGGCAGGTTTATCGTCGATTGTGTAAACAATATTGCCGCTGCTTTTAGTTACTGTTTTGGTAGTGCCTACTGCTTTCCATCCGCAGGTGGCAATTCCGGTTACGTCAATTTTATCCTCATCAATGATGATGGCCACCAGGCCTTTTACACTGCTTTCATTATTGGTAAACACAAGTGGGGCCTCCAGCATCAGATCGTCACCCGCCATGCCACCAAATACCGTTACTTCTCTTCCAAATCCTTCCATTATACCTTCTATAATCTTTTCCCCATCAATATGCAACCAGCCCGTTGCAATAAGATATGCCGGATTGAGAAATGTGTTTTTCCCTTCAATGCCAAGCTGTTTAGCATTTTCAAGGGTGGTGTGTTCCCCTGTTTCGAGAAATACTATTTTAAAATATGTTGGATCAAGATCAAGTAACATGATAACACAGCTTCCTTCGCCAATATCAGCATCGATAAATTCGCCAGAAGTAGTGGATCCGAAAATAGCAATGCCTTCTTTTTCTAAAAGAGTACAAATAGCTTCTCTGTCTTGTTTGATGGATAAAAACACAATGGCCAGTGTAGGCTTGAAACCATCGACCATACTTTCAGACAAAGCGGTTAGAATTTCTTCTGTTGATTTTCCTTTGATAGATTTTGCTTTCATGATAGGTTTATTTTTCTTTTAATGCTACCCAGCAGCAGGTCATATTATGAAATTCATTGTTACCGCCGGTGGCCCGCCCATATTCACCATAAGAAAAGAACCCAGCCATGGGCACATTGTACACACTTTGTATCCCTTGCAATTCTTCGGAAGTCATAGGGCCAAAGGCATCAATACGTCCAATACAGGAAAACATTACAAGAGCATCAGCTTCAGACATTTCTGTTTGCTGAAACTGCTTTGCATCTTCGCTGACCTCGGTCAATACCTCAAAATCGGGCAAGAAAGTAAATCTGAATTTATCACCAGGCTTTATTTTGCCTGATACAGTAATCCCTTTGGTGTCCATGTTAATGCCAAGTGTAGAGCGGATTATACTGCTACTATCTTCCCTCAATAGATTTAAAAAAATGTTCTTTATCTTGAAATCTTTGAA
>JBBSJJ010000270.1:0-2301 GCA_038257335.1 Chitinophagales bacterium
AGCTTGTTGTTGGTGGGTGTGTCTACAAACAAATTGAGGCTTTGGCTCTGGCAAATGTAGGCACCACGATCGGCGGCCATGTCTATGAGCGAACGCTGCTTGATTTCCCAAACGGTTTTGTATATATCTTTGATGGCGCCTGGTATGCCGTCTATTTTTTGTACAGAGCCGTTGTGCGAAATGATTTTTGTTTTCATTTCATCGTTCCAGAGGTTAAGCTCTACAAGGTCTTTTAAAAGATGTTTGTTTACCACCACAAATTCTCCGCTGAGCGCACGGCGCACATAAATGTTAGAAGTGTAGGGTTCAAAGCATTCGTTGTTGCCCAGTATCTGCGATGTAGATGCAGTGGGCATGGGTGCTACGAGCAGGGAGTTGCGCACACCGTGTTTGATGACCGCTGCCTTGAGCGTGTACCAATCCCAACGCAGGGTTGGTTCTACGTTCCACATGTCAAACTGGAAAATGCCTTTGCTTACGGGTGAGCCGGCATAGGTTTCGTAGGCGCCTTCTTTAATGGCAAGATCTTTACTGGCCGTCATGGCGGCGAAATAGATGGTTTCAAATATTTCTTTGTTCAGTTGTTTGGCTTCGTCGCTTTCAAAAGGCAGGCGCAATAAAATAAAGGCATCTGCCAGGCCCTGCACACCGAGGCCGATAGGGCGGTGGCGCATATTGCTGGTGCGGGCTTCTTCTACGGGGTAATAATTGTTATCTATGATCTTGTTTAAATTCAACGCTGCCTGGTAGGTTACTTCGTACAATTTATCATGATCAAACTTTTGGTTGATCACAAATCTTGGCAGTGCCAGGGATGCAAGATTACAAACGGCTATTTCATCCGGCGATGTATATTCCATGATCTCTGTGCAGAGGTTGGAACTTTTGATAGTGCCCAGGTTTTGCTGGTTGCTCTTGCTGTTGGCCGCATCTTTATAGAGCATGTAAGGTGTGCCGGTTTCAATTTGTCCGTCTAAAATGGCAAACCATAAATCTTGCGCCTTGATGGTTTTTCTTGCCTTGCCTTGCTGTTCGTATTGGGTATACAATTTTTCAAATTCCTCGCCATAGCAATCCTGCAGGCCGGGTGCTTCGTTGGGGCAAAAGAGGCTCCACATGCCATCATCTTCTACCCGTTTCATAAACAGGTCGCATATCCACAGTGCATAAAATAAATCTCTTGCACGCATTTCTTCTTTGCCATGATTTTTGCGGAGGTCTAAAAATTCAAACACATCGGCATGCCATGGCTCCAGGTAAATGGCAAAAGCGCCTTTGCGTTTTCCGTCGCCCTGGTCTACATAGCGGGCTGTGTCGTTAAAAACTTTTAGCATGGGAATAATGCCATTGCTGGTACCATTGGTGCCGCCAATATAACTGCCTGTTGCACGTATGTTGTGAATGGCCAAACCGATGCCGCCTGCACTCTGCGAAATTTTGGCAGTTTGCTTGAGCGTATCGTAAATGCCTTCTATGCTGTCGTCCTTCATGGTCAGCAAAAAGCAGGAACTCATTTGTGGTTTGGGCGAGCCTGCATTGAAGAGGGTAGGCGTGGCATGCGTAAACCAGCGCTCGCTCATGAGGTGATACGTTTTGATAACTTCCTCAATATTATTTTTATGAATACCGATGGCCACACGCATGTACATGTGTTGCGGGCGCTCGGCCACCTTGCCATCCAACTTTAAGAGATAAGATTTTTCCAGCGTTTTAAATCCGAAATAATCGAAACCATAATCCCTGTCGTAGATGATGGTAGAATCCAGCAGCTCGGCATTGTCTTTAATAATCTCCCACACATCATCTGCCAGCAGCGGTAAATATTTTCCTGTCTTAGGATCGGTGCAGTTAAACAGCAACTCCATTGTTTTAGAAAAACTCTTGATGGTGTTTTTGTGCAAATTACTCACGGCAATGCGGCTGGCCAGCAAAGCATAGTCGGGATGCTTTACGGTGAGCGATGCAGCTGTTTCTGCCGCCAGGTTATCCAGCTCTGTAGTGGGCACCCCATCGTACAAACCTTCAATTACTTTTTTGGCTACGTCTACAGCGTTTACAAATCTGCGATCAAGACCGTAGCATAGTTTTTCTATGCGGGCGGTGATTTTGTCGAATTTTACGCTTTCTTTTTTGCCGTCCCTTTTAATTACTTCCATCGCTATGATTTATGATTTGTGATGTATGATTTATGATTTTATTATTGATTGAGGTTTGTGATGATTTATGATTTGTGATGTATGATTTATGATTTTATTATTGATTGAGGTTTGTGATGATTTATGATTTGTGATGTATGATTTA
>JBBSJJ010000271.1:0-2300 GCA_038257335.1 Chitinophagales bacterium
CAACCCAGCAAAAGCATATGGCCATCAGAAATCTCATCACTAAAGGGATGTTGGTTATCCGAAATTTCCATAAAATGTACGTGCTTTTTTTTGTTTAACCCAACTTGGCTATTATGATTTTGTGCCCCTGTGTTTGCGGTGGTTTCAAAAATCAGTGGTACACTACATATTTTTTCACTGCGGTTTGCGTTTCGGTGCAATTGGTAGCGGCATATATTTCCTGTACTTCTTTTGTGGGCTTGCTTGGTTTTCTCAGGTGTATTTCTTTTTTGTCAGTGGGCAGCTCTAAAGTTTGAATGGTTTGGGTGTTCATTATTCTTACCACATTTGTCCAGTCGTGGTGTATGCCTTTGTCTTTGAGCATGTGCCTTATGGTGTTTACAAGTTGATAAGCCAGTATGGTTTGATAAATATGGGCTTCTACGCGGGTGTCATTTTGATGGTGTACCGGTCTGATGTTGAGATCCGATTTGAGGCATCTGAATGTGGCTTCCACATCTCTTATGGTGTTGTAAATATGCCATAGTTCTTTTTCGTTTGGGTGCTCTATGTTGGTGCGGATAAAGTACACGCCTTTTGTTTTATCATCACTGGTCTTACTCTTTTTAACGCTCCAGGCAAGGGCGGTGGCAAAACCATTTTCCTCCGTCAGATCAATGGTGTATTTCGAAGACACGTGCTTGTTCTTCTCTTTGGATCTGCCAATGCGCTCCCATACTTTATTTACTTTTTTTGTGCCCCCTTTTGTGTGCAGTGCGTTTTCTATATGCTCGAGTTCTTCTTCAAAGCGCTTTTTAAGTTTTTCGTCCATTGATGTTTCTTTGGCCTGCTTGGCTTCGCTTTGCACGTACATCCAGGTATCGGTATGTTCTTTTGGCTTAAAAATACGCAGCTCAACCCTGTTTTTGTCCCTGTCAGTAAGCTGGGTTATGGTAGGCTTTTGCGGATCAGTGGGATACTCTTTTAACCTTTTTCGCGACACGCATACATATTTGTAGCCTTTGGCTGTTATGCTTTCCAGATTTTCGTCAGTGGCTATTCCGGCATCTATCACAATTGTTTGTTTGACACCTGCCGGGCTGTGGTTTTCCAGATCTTCGATCATATCACTTAGGGTGGCCGTATCGGCCTTGTTGCCTTCATATATGCGCGAGTGGCGTATGAAGCCTTCCGCGTTGATTACCCCGGTAAAGACCACCAGTGGGCAATCGCTGCGCTTCTCTTTACTCCTGCCGTATTTGGCCAGGTCGCTACCCACTTTGCGCCCTTCAAAATAGGTGTTGCTAATGTCAAAAATCACCAGCTTGTCTTCTAAATCAAACAGGGTACTGATGCGCTTATACAAAAAGGCATCTATCTTTTCTTTGTGGGCAAAAAGCGTGTCGGTTAATGCGTAGAGTTGCTTATGGGTGATGGCTTGCTCTATGCCAAAACACTCCTGCAAGCCACTATTGGTCTGTAGTATCTGTGCTGTTTTATGCTCTGAACTTGAAAAAATAGCTCTGGCTGCGATGCTCAGAAGGGCTTTGTTGCTTTGCTTCTCAGTGATACCAAGGCCTGAGAAACAATCGCGCAATTGTAATTTACCAAGCACTTGCTTGCATAAATGCTCGGCGCCAAAGGATTTTACATCGCTTACTTCCAGACTTTTGATGTCAATATTGTGGTATTCGGCCCTGGCTGGTGCCGGGGGTATGGAAGCTTCGTTTTCAGAAGGGGTGTCGCCGTATTTTATCAGGTATTTTTCATAGAATGCATCAGCGAGTTCGATCAGCGCTGATTGCGCACTGCTGCCTGGCACTTCATTGCTGAACAGTTCAGCATTGCCATGAATTTTGGACTTAAGCAACTCAAGAACAATGGAGCGGTTGGTTTTATCTTCGAGCAAAGTGTCGGATCCGAGGTACAAAATAGCGCGCTGTTTTACTTTTCCATTTAGCCTGATGGTTTGCGCTAAGGTGTATTGATAAAATACCTTGCTTGTTTTGCTACGCTGTTTCTTGACTGCTCTGATGTACATGTGGCAAAGATACGGATAGTAATTGATGTACACAACCGTACCTCACTACAAACGGGAGCCGGAAAATCTACGCTTGTTAATCAGTGCATTAGGAATAAATAGGGCGAAAAATAGCGAAAATCAGGTTTTTGAGAGCCAAGTTGGGTTAAGAACAATGGTCAAAAACCCCGTCAATTCGAAAGCGACGGGGTTAGTCTGGTTGAGTTGTCAGTCTTACACCGGCCACTCATTCTCATGGACTTCATTGCCAAGCTGCAATTCTTTTGCAGAGAGCGTAAAG
>JBBSJJ010000272.1:0-2298 GCA_038257335.1 Chitinophagales bacterium
ATTAAGTTCCTGGAAAACATCTTGCTTTTATTGAAGCAAAACAATGTATTGGAAAGCAAGAAAGGTAAAGGTGGGGGCTACATGCTTGCTGCTCACCCAAAGAAAACAACGCTAGCTGCAGTGTTCCGCATCATAGAAGGGCCCATTGCCATGTTGCCATGTGTGAGCCTTAACTTCTATCAAAAATGCCAGGATTGTAACGAAACACATTGCAGCCTTAACCGGGTAATGATTATGACAAGGGACGCTACTTTAAAAATATTGGAGAAGAGAACCATCAACGACCTGATTGATGAGCCAGGTGAAAGCAACTAAGAAATTCTAATCCCTACAGCGCAGGCAATTCGGCAAAAAATAATTTCGGATTGCAAAGCTTCCTATAAAAAGTTTAGGGGGCTGCTATGATGCTCAACTGGAGGAGGCCCGCTTTACAATCACTTTTCCAAACCTGTTTTTTACCCCATCAATTGCTTTGTACAAGTCGGCCTTGCGCTCGGTATCACTAAACATATTTGTTTGCACGGCATCATTGGTAAGATCGCTTAGCCGAACCCCTAACAACCTTACGGCCGTACCTTTTTTTCGCAATTGCAAAAAAAGATTTTTCACTACCGGTATAATTTCATCATCGGCACTGGTGTAAGAAATGGTTGTTTGCTTGCTGCAGGTTTCAAAATCGGGATAACGAATCTTAATGGCTACACAACCTGCTACCTTTCCATCTTGCCTCAATTCAAAACAAATTTTCTCTGTAAGCCTTACCAGTTCGGCCTGCAAGAAAACGGTATCGCTTTTATTTTCATCAAACGTGTTCTCGGAAGATATAGATTTTGCTTCATGAAAAGGCGAAACTTCTCCATTGTGTATACCCTGGCTTTTTTGCCAGAGATCGGTGCCCCATTTGCCCAGCTTTTCTTCCAACACTTTTTCGCCGGCTTCGTAAATATCATTGATGCTGAATATGCTCATGGCTTGCAAAATGAGTTTTGTTTGTTCGCCTACACCCGGAATTTCTGAAGCAGAAAGTGGCGAAAGAAATTCTTTTCCTTTACCGAAAGGAATTTGCAAATAACCATTTGGCTTGGCTTTGTTGGTAGCTATTTTAGCAAGAAGCTTATTCGCCGCCAGGCCAAACGAAATAGGAAGGCCGGTTTCGGTGATGATATGTTGCCGGAGATCGATGGTCCATTGAAGTGGATCGAAAAATTTGTCCATGCCGGTAAGATCGAGGTAAAATTCGTCTACCGAAGCTTTTTCAAATAAGGGTGCTTTGCCGGCAATAATCTCTGTAACCCAGCGGGAGTAACGGCTATACTCGCTGTAATGACCTTTTACAAAAATTGCCTGCGGACAAAGTTGTTGCGCTTTCCTCGATGGCATAGCGGAGTGAATTCCAAACGCTCTGGCTTCGTAACTGCAGGCGGCTACTACGCCCCTTTCCTTTCCTCCAACAATTACGGGCTTTCCTTTAAGAGAAGGATCGTTTAAAACTTCTACAGAAACAAAAAAAGAATCGAGGTCAAAATGTGCTATGATCCGTTGCATGTAACATCTACTTTGAAATACAAACCTACAAACATTTTACAGCAACTTTTTGTAACCATATATTGGGGCCAAATGGATGTGCCTTTTTGTGTATTTATAAACTCCAGTATTTTCTTGTACTTATTTTGCCACGAAAAATACCTTTAAGATCGGCCACCAATGCATTCTCTTTGGTAATGGATGCAAACCAGGAATCCTCTAGTTCTTTGTAAGAGTTGTGTGGTACGGCTACAATTACTGCATCGTAATCTTTGGCAAGGTCTGTAGTAAGTCCGAAGCCATATTCATGTTGTAGTTCCTCGCTGCTGGCATGTGCATCGCACACATCAACATTTAATGAAAATGATTTGAGTTCTTTGATCACATCCGCCACCTTACTGTTGCGGATATCGCTTACGTTTTCTTTGAAGGTCGCACCCATTACCAACACTTTGGCAGTCTTTACATCTGCACCATTTTGTATAATGTGTTGCAATACTTTTTTGGCCACATAAGCTGCCATCCCATCGTTAATGGCTCTACCGGCTAATATCACCTGGCTATCGTAACCCAGTTGCTTCGATTTAAAAGTGAGATAGTACGGATCTACTCCTATACAATGCCCGCCCACCAGGCCGGGTTGAAATTTTAAAAAATTCCATTTGGTGCCGGCAGCTTCCAGCACTTCAAACGTGTTGATGTTCATTTTATCGAAGATGATGGAGAGCTCATTCATCAGGGCAATATTGAGATCACGCTGGGTATTCTCAATTA
>JBBSJJ010000273.1:0-2232 GCA_038257335.1 Chitinophagales bacterium
AAATACGCAATGGGCCGCATTAAAAAACAGGGGCAGTCAACTGTTAGATAAAGATATCCCTGCCTTTAATCAACTGCTGTGGCAGGCGGGTATAGGCGCTATTTGGAAGAATTGATTGGGTGAAAAAAAGAATTGTTGGAGGGGCTGTGGAGTGGGGGCATTAGAGTTGAAGGGCACAGCGAAACCCTGGGGGTTTAACAAAATTTACCAGTACCATAGTTGCGGTAATCCCGCTTCATGCGGGACTCTAACTGCGGCGGATTAAAAAAAAACAGTGCCTGCCCGACTGGTGATTCAGGCGGGGATTGTAAACCTCACATCCGATTTGTTGCCCACTTCGAATTATCATGTAGTGTTTACCCCGTATGTAATTACCAACGGGGTGAACACTACCGCATGAGTTGCAACCGCTCATACCAGGCAACCGCAAAGCCTTGTTTAAACTCTCGTTTGATGCGGCCTCGCAAACCCTGCTGCATTTTGCAAAAGATCCGCAATGGCTGGGTGGTAAGTGCAGCATCACCGCCGTTCTTCATACATGCCTGTCCCGTACTTAGTTACGGGAGGATCAGCAATTGAGCTTTCACCTGGCACATGCCGATAGAGTAGTTGTTGGTTTTTTGTAAAAAAACATTACAAATACCGTATCGGTACACATGTACACTGCATTGTAAGCGGCGGTGGTGTAGAGGGCAGTGATAAATGGGTAGCAGCAAAACGCAGCAACAACAAATTTATTTTCCCGGTGGCTGCCATGCAGCTTGTGTATAAAGCCCTTTTTTAAAAGGGCTTCGCCAACTGCTGCAAAATGAAACACTACAACTGCAAGGCATAGACGCACAAAAAATAATTAAACAAACCGGTTACAAAAAATGGAAGGTGTATGCTAAAAGTCCGTTTGGTACCGTGGCCAATGTAGTGGCTTACCTGGGCAGGTACACACACACAAGATTGATATTACCACTCATCGCATTAAAAGCATCACAGATCACAGCGTAATTTTTACATACCGGGATTATGCAGATAGTAACCGGCAAAAAGAAATGTTGTTGTCACTTCCTGTCCCGAAAGCTCGGGATTGCGTCGCTTTGAGTTGCACATCGTTCCCAAACGATTTGTAAAAATCAGGCATTATGGCTGGCTGCAAAACCATGGTAAAAGAAAAAGGCTCAATGCTATCCGCAAACAATTAAAACTGTCACCCTTGCTGCCCAGGGTGCAGGTGCCGGTTACCATTCGCATGCTGGAGAAATATGGCAAAGACATTGCGTTTCGCCCAAAATGCAAGAGCGGAAAACTCATGCTTATTCATATTGATTATGGCGGCCACGAAACCAAACCGATTAAAGTGCGGCTAACCACCAACGATAGCAACGGACAAACCCATGCACCACCATAATAA
Source organism: Chitinophagales bacterium (assembly GCA_038257335.1). GTDB lineage: Bacteria > Bacteroidota > Bacteroidia > Chitinophagales > Chitinophagaceae > Ferruginibacter. The sequence continues at coordinate 1,403 of JBBSJJ010000273.1, forward strand.
AAAACAGGGCCTGGGCAAAAGTGGAAGGGTTCTTAATACTGCTCAAAAAAACTAGCCGCTAAAATGGTTAAGGAGAGGCAGATAACCAAAAGCCCCGCAAATACTCTAGTTGCGGGGCTTTTTTATGTGGGGCTTTCGGCTATTGTTCTTAATGTTGGGCGTTCGCCTTATTCTACAATGGTCAATCCATCAATGCGATCAAAATGCTTTTTATTCAAAGTTGCAAATGGCAAGTCGTAAGTAATAGCGGTTGCGGCTATGAAAAGATCTGCCATTTCTATTTGCTTCCGCTTTTTCTTTAATTCATTGTTGATGCCAACAGCAGTTTGAGCTACATTTTGATTAAAGGCTAAAATATTTGAACGTAGTAATAGGCTTTGCCAAAATGGGAATCGGGCAGTTGTAGTACCTGAATAAATTTCGTAATATGAAATGGCCGAGATTGCAAAATCATAACCTTGATTAAATAACGAAATCAAAGCAGAGTTTCTTTTTTCAGTTTTAGGGAAATAATCAATCAATATTGATGTGTCAGCAAGTACTATTTTGTCCGCCATTGATTAATTGCTTTTCTAGTTTCCGCAATTATTTCAAGTTGCCTTTTAGAAAACACAGGTCCACTCAATATTAGTTTTTTAAACTCTTCTCATTGTTTGTCTGTGGTTGTTGATTTAGCTTCAACTTCGGCTTTTAGTTTTGTCCACTGTTTAGCTGGAAGCTTCTTCGCTATCTGCACCAATTGGTTAAATTCTATATCTACTTGTACTTGCATACTCCAAATTTAAGGATTTTGTTAGAATTCTAAGTAGCCGGAAAGGTGACGCCCAACG
>JBBSJJ010000274.1:0-2202 GCA_038257335.1 Chitinophagales bacterium
CACAAAAGCCAACCTTGCAAAAGAGCCTGCCTTGTGCCAACGCACAGGCAACACTCTGCGGGTGGACACAGACCCACATTGTAGATGACCGAGGAGAAGGGCGAACGTACAACAGGGGGTTTGCCAAAATACGGGCATGACCTGGTTATCTTCAGCAGCGGTAATTCTACTGTGCTTCATATCGGGGCTTGACGAATAACTATTTGGCTTTTTGTTGTTAACTTCAACTTTATATTTTCAATTGGGTATTTGTACCGGGCAGGACAAGCAATGAATTCCCCGCCTTCGCAAATACTCAACGTTATCGGCAACCCTGTATAGTCCTGAAATAGGTTGACTCCAAAAAAGTGGATAAGTCAACTAAAAACAGGACAAAAAATGAGTAAAAAACAAAGCTCCAACCGCAGAGGAAGTCAAAAATTATTCTACACAGAGGCCTTCAAACGAAAAATCGTTAACGAAGTATTGAGTGGTAAACTCAATAAACGCCAGGCTTCGCTGATCTATGGCATTAAGGGTAATGCCACCATCTTGTACTGGATTAACCAGAGCCGTGGTTTGAGTGGTTATGAAAAAAGAACCACACCGGTGTCTAACTTTGCCGAAATGAAAAAGAACATTCATGACAAAAAACTGGAAGAAGAAAATAAAGAACTCAAAGAGTTACTTCGGGTAGCAGAGCTCCGTGCCGACCTGTGGCAACATGCCATTGAGATTGCGGAGAAAAAATTCAATATCGACATCGTAAAAAAGTATGGTGCCCAACAATCAACTCCTTCCAAAAGCAAAGGCCAAAAGAAAAAGTAACTGAAATGTGTGGGGTGTTTGGATACAGCAAACAGGCTTATTACAAGCAGCTGCATCAAAACGCAAGCACGGCAGTTAAGGAAGAAATCATTGTTGGGCTTATTAAAAAGAAACGGGAAATATGGAAACGGGGCAGCGGCAGAAATCTGCACCAGAGCCTGCAAAATGAATTTAAAACCCATGATATAAAAATGGGCAGAGACAGGTTTTTTGACCTGCTGCGGAACAATCATTTGCTCATTAAATCAAAACGATTCAGAACAAAAACCACCTGTAGCTATCATCATTTCAACCGCTATAAAAATTTAATAGAAACCGCTGCCCCATTACGTTCTAACGAAATCTGGGTGGCAGACATTACTTACCTGTGGCTAAAACCACAGGACAAATTTTGTTACCTCAGCATTATCACAGATTTGTATTCACGAAAAATAGTGGGCCATTGCGTTCATGATTCATTAAGCGTACAAGGATGTATAGATGCTTTAAAACAAGCCATCACAAACAGAAAGGATAAGACCCTGCCATTGATACACCACAGCGACAGAGGCGTTCAATACTGCTGCCATGCTTATGTAAAGCTGTTGCAAAAGCAACAAATACAAATCAGCATGACACAAACCGGCGACCCTTTGGAAAATGCAGTAGCAGAACGGATACACAAGACGATTAAAGAAGAATTTACCAATGACCGGCAAATAAATTTTTGTAATATTGATGAAGCAAAAACGGAAATTAAAAAGTTCATTGAGTTTTATAACCGGCAGCGGCCGCACAGAAGTGTGCAATGGCTTACGCCAAACCAGGCTCACCAAGGTACCGGAGCATTAAGGCGTGTTTGGAAAACCTACCGTCGCAAAGAACCAGCATGGGGAGATTTGGCGGAGGCATAGGCTTCAAAGTATTTAAACAAAAATGGCTGCTGTTTAAAGCAACCACTTTGTAAAGTATAAATACTTCGTCGCATCAGTTTATTCCTGTTCATTAAAATCTCCCCAGAACTTAATGAAGTCCGCTTCAACTGATAAGACAAAGATGAATAACTAAACTCAAAACGTAAAACACAGGTATCTTATCCAACTGTGGATAACGTAAAAAAGAGTCAACCTATTTCAGGACGAGACATGCGACAGTGCGAAGCCACTACATTGATTGAGTAATAAGCTCCCCACCTATATGTGAATGTTGTAACTCATTTCCCCAAATGTGTAACATTCCCCCTTTTCTAAACCAGAACTTTGCTGCATGCTATTTGACCTATTGGTTAGAACACATATAAAACTTAAATAAATTATATGAAACAGGAAGACAATCAAAATGTTGAAAAGCTTATTGAAATGGTTAAAGGAGTACGCACTAGCATGCTCATTACAAACGAAAGAAATGCCGAAAATA
>JBBSJJ010000275.1:0-2201 GCA_038257335.1 Chitinophagales bacterium
AAAATAGCCAAACAAAAAAATATTGAACTGGTGGTTTGTGTAGATGAATTTCAAAATCTGAGTTTTTTAGATGACGGTATTGGGTTTCAAAAAAAACTAAGGGCACACTGGCAAACCCACCAGCATATCACCTACCTGCTGTATGGAAGCAGGCGGCATTTAATGATGGAGTTTTTTACAAAAAGCAGCATGCCGTTTTATAAATTTGGAGAAATATTATTTTTAGAAAAAATTAAGGAGCAGCACTGGATACCATTTATTACGGGAAGATTTACAGCAACGGGTAAAAGTATTTCAAATGAACTGGCAACCGGGATAGCACAACGTATGCAGAACCATCCCTATTTTGTGCAGCAATATGCCCAGGCCGTGTGGCAGGCTGCCGCCAAAAAAGCTACTGCCGCAGATATGGAGCAGGCCCTGGAAGACCTGCTGGATCAGTACAGTATCCTATACCAGAAGGAAGCAGATATGCTCACCAACTTTCAATTAAATTTTTTAAAAGCTCTGTGTAATAAAGAAACAGCTTATACCAGCCAACAGGTATTGCAGGAATATAACCTGGGCACCAGTACCAATGTATCCCGGATAAAAACAGCTTTGCAAAATCATGAAATCATAGATATACTTGGCAGGGAAGTGAGTTTTAATGACCCAATGTTTGAGATATGGCTGAAGAAAAGATATTTTAATATGGGGTAAGCCAATAAATAAATGTGGAATAAAGTTTTTTCGAACAGTCTGTTTCATACATTAGAAAATATACCAGGGAAACCTGCCTTCGGCTAACTTTAAGATACGTTTATCAAGAGCTGCGTCAGGGCATTTACTTAACACTGCACAAGCAATAATTTTTAAACTTCGTCGTGTGAAATAAGATGGATTAATCGATAGTCTTTTGCCATAAGTGTCAATAAACTCCCAGGATAAGTCTGCTCCATGATAATTTATGTCCCAACTTATTGTGGATGACTTTACGTTCTGCCATAATAATTCTTTTTGCTTTCCAATCAAAAGTTGTTGAGTAATTCCGGTATTGTCAATGATAATTTTATTTTTACTAACGATATAAAATAGAACAGAAATAAATATTAAGGAACCGGCCATAACCCATTTTATAGAATCGTCGATTGATTTAAGGTCAAGCGCAAATAGAAACACCAGCTGGTATACCACCACCACGAGGATGAATGGCCATCTCTTTACACTTATTTCTTCGCTGTTTATTGCCAACATTATTTCAAATCTAATTTTATCTGCAACTCCTCAAATTGTTTATCATCAATCGTACTGGGTGCATCTATCATTACATCTCTTCCGCTATTGTTTTTAGGGAACGCAATAAAATCACGGATGCTTTCGCTGCCGCCAAGTATGGAACAAAGCCTGTCGAAACCAAATGCGATACCACCATGTGGTGGTGCGCCATATTCAAAAGCTCCTAAAAGAAATCCGAATTTATGTTGTTGTTCTTCGGCATCCATCCCCAGTGCTTCAAACATTTTTTCTTGTAGTTCCCTTTGAAAAATGCGGATAGAACCACCACCAATTTCATTTCCGTTTAATACCATATCATAAGCATTGGCTTTAATGTTGGCATAAGGATGTTTTAAATATTCGGCGGCATTTTCGATTCTAGGATTGTTGCCAATCATCGTTGCTATATCTGCTGGTTTGGGAGAAGTAAACGGATGATGACGTGCCACCCAGCGGCCTGACCCGCCGCTTGCGGGGTTATCATCTTCGGCATATTCAAACAAAGGGAAGTCCAGTACCCAAAGCAATTTAAATTCATCTGCTTTGCGCAAGCCAAGTGTTGTACCCATGTACATGCGCAAGTCGCTGGCAGCTTTTCTTGTTTTTTCTTCTGCACCTGCAAGAATTAAAATCAAATCACCGGCTTTCGCATTGGCTGCTGTTGCAATGGCTTGTAGTTTCTCCGCAGTATAAAATTTGTCTACACTGCTTTTAAAAGTTCCATCGGCATTGCACTTTATAAACACCAGACCTTTCATACCAATCTGCGGGCGTTTTACCCATTCCGTTAGTTCATCTGTTTGCTTGCGGGTATATTCAGCGCAGCCCGGAACTGCAATGGCAATGATTGTTTCAGCATCATCAAATACTGCAAACCCATGCCCCCCCGCCCCTAAAGGGGAGCTTTGCAGCTCTTCACTTTTTTCGCTGAATGTGTGCAATGG
>JBBSJJ010000276.1:0-2188 GCA_038257335.1 Chitinophagales bacterium
AGGGTTGCCCGTCGGGCTTTTCAATTTTACCCGCCGCTTCAATACTGATGGCTACTTCTACCAGGCCCATTGCCAGCTCTACTCTTCCCCTGAAATACAGGAAGGCGCCCACCGTAAATACCTGCGAGTTGATAGACATATCAATGCCGGCGAGGTAGGTTAGCGACACGCTCCCTATTACGGGAAGACCGACACATAATTCTACACCAAACCCAAATTTAAAATACAAGGTTGGTGGATTGTTGAGATCTGCAGCCAGCCCAACAACGGAAGTGCCTTTGGCATAAATGGTAGCCGCCGCCAGTGATACACACATGACTCTTATATCTGCCCTCAGTTCCAGGAAGGCACCTATTGAAGGAGTTAGCTGGTCGATGGTATTAGGAATTTTAATGGGCATATTAAAATAGCAACCCATCTTAAAAGATGCATCCAGTTTTATAGGCGTGGTAGGCGAATTATAGTTGACAGGATCGAAAGGAAATTTTACCATCGGTATTTCCTTTTCTGCTTTAAACTTGTATTCCCATGCATCTGCCCCGTTGCTCATAAAAACCTGCAGACCTTTCTTAACCGCTTCTGCATTATTGCCCAGGTCATTAAAATCAAGTGAATCTAAAAACTCAATCACTTTGTAAATTTTGTCCAATGCCCCGGGAAGTTTTAATTGCGGTGCATTCTCGCCGGTGCTTATTTCTGCTTTGATACCATTGCCTGCATTAAAATTTCCTGATATGGTCATAATGGGTTGAAAGGGTCCCATGTCTACATGCACACTCATATTATCCATCTGGTTTTTCCATGCATCATTCACGCTCTCGCTGTTGGTAATATATTCCAACACGGTGTCTTTACCACCGGCTTTATATTCTGCATAAATCCTGAAAGGATCACCGGCTTCGCCAACAATATTAAACTGGCCACGGTCATTCACTGTTTTATTAATCACTTTTTTTAAACCGTTGGTTACAATTTCTGTTGCCGATACGCCGGCATTTTCTGCATTGATGGCTTTATCAATATTGGGAAAAATCCCCTTACTGTTCATCAGCGTAAAACTATCTGCCAGTTTTGTGGGATCTGACAATAATTTGTTTGTTTGATTTAAATCATAAAAAGGATTGGGGAAAATCAACTTTTGCGTACCTGTGTTTTGTACATAACCAAACTGTGGTGACGCATTGCTGTCAAACAAAGCATCGGGAGACGTGATGTGTGAATTTTTATCTGGATTATCAATAACAAAAGCAGGCGTATTTTTTCTTCTTATTCCTTTTTTATAAACAGGTATGCTGAGTTTGTTGGCAACCGGTGATACTTCATTGGTTTGCTTGTTAATCTGTACCACACTCCAGCTTCCATCTGCCGGTAGCTGAACAGAACCTCTTGCTGCTGCTACTATTACCTGGTTGCTGTTCATGGATACATCCACCCGTTTTACCAGCATAACCTGGTCGCCACCGGCAAGCTGCATAATGCAATCCACATTGCCACCAATGGTATTTTGTTTCCTGTCGAATAACATTTTTAGTTTGTCTGGCTTAATGGTCGTGTCTTGAGGCGACAGTTGCAGGTAACCTTTAAAACCCCAGCCGGGCACCAGTCCATTGGTTTTTGCACTGCTTATATTTTCTATGTCAACATCCGCATCAAATGATACTGCAATGGTGCCCGTTGCAGGACTGGCACCCAGGTCATCTGTTTCGCTGGCTATCTCTTTTATATTCCTGATGTTGAAGAGCCCGTGAATATGTCCCGGGTGAATTTCATAAGGATTGTCAATAGCAACATTGTTTTCTTTATTGCTGAAATCAAACAGCCCGTCGCTTTTGGCAATCCAGCCACTGTCTTCCCGGTAAAGAATGGCATTGTTTCTTTTGTAAAAAGAGATGGTTCTGGTAACGGCAATTCCCCAGGGATATATCACTGAAACTACCTGTATTATTTCATGCGCTACCCTGCCACGCAACATATCAAATTTTGCCTGGGCCACCGTGGCATACTTTGCTTCAGGGTTTTTCCAATCGCTGTAGGTGCTGGCACCATAACCCGAAAAATCCAGGTGCGTAATGGGTACGCCTTTAGTAGGATTATCAGGATTTTGAAAAAATACTTTTTGAAAAAATCCATGTGGCGTTATGCCCAGGGGGCTTTCATCATTGTTTACATTCGATAATTGAAAAGCCCA
>JBBSJJ010000277.1:0-2170 GCA_038257335.1 Chitinophagales bacterium
AAAAATCTTTCGCAAACACTTCTTATTGAAAAGCCGCTTTTAAACCAATCATTAAAAACAAAGCTGGCGCCCGGGGTCAACGTATTTTAAGAATTGGGGAAAAATATTATAATTTAAAATATGTAAATATTTAAACGCTAAGATGAGGTTTATGGGTACAAACTGAGAAAAAATACTCCACAAGTCGCATTTTTTCCCTTTTTTTGCAGGATAAAACCTAAAAAATAATGAATTCATTACGTTTTAATGCAATCAACAAACTTGCAAACACCGCTAACCCGGTCAATGTGGCTAACCCTGCACGTATTACAGCCGTTTTCAACGAAAATGTATTTACCCTTGCCAATGCCCGCCATTACCTGAGTGACGAGGCCTACAAAAGCCTGACGACTTCTGTACGTGGTGGTAAAAAAATTGACCGTTCCATGGGCAACCAGATTGCCAACGGCCTCAGAGCCTGGGCAGAAGGAAAAGGCGTAACGCATTTCACGCATTGGTTTCAACCGCTAACCGGTTTATCTGCTGAAAAACATGATTCGTTTTTCACTTTAAAAGGCGACGGTACACCGATAGAAGAATTTGAAGGCGCAGCGCTGATTCAACAAGAACCCGATGCCTCTTCTTTTCCGAGCGGTGGTTTGCGTGCAACTTTTGAAGCAAGAGGTTATACTGCCTGGGATCCTTCCTCTCCTGCTTTTATCATGGAAATTGGTGAGGGTAAAACCTTGTGCATTCCTACCATATTTGTTTCTTATACCGGCGAGTCACTTGATACAAAAACACCTTTAATAAAAGCACTCGTTGCCCTGGACAAAGCAGCCGTGGATGTGTGCCAGTATTTTGATAAGAATGTTTCTAAAGTAACTGCCACACTTGGATGGGAGCAGGAATATTTTGTAGTAGATGCAGGCCTTGCAAATGCAAGACCCGACCTTACCCTTGCCGGAAGAACTGTTTACGGCCATGCGCCTGCAAAAGGACAACAATTAGACGATCATTACTTTGGCGCCATACCTGAGCGTGTGTATGCATACATGAGAGATTTTGAGCAAGAAGCTTACCGCTTGGGTATTCCGTTGCGCACCCGCCACAACGAGGTAGCACCGGCACAGTTTGAGTGTGCTCCTATTTTTGAAGAAGCCAATCTTGCCGTAGACCACAACACCTTGCTCATGGATGTAATGACGAGGGTGGCCAAACGTCACAACCTGCTGGTATTGCTGCATGAAAAACCATTTGCCGGCATCAATGGTAGTGGCAAACACAATAACTGGAGTCTTAGTACAGACACTGGTGTAAATCTTTTGGCTCCCGGAAAAACGCCTAAGACCAACCTGATGTTCCTTACGTTTTTTGTAAATATCATCAAGGCCGTGCATGACTATGCAGACCTGCTGCGGGCAACTATTGCCAGCGCCGGCAACGATCATCGCCTGGGGGCAAACGAAGCACCGCCTGCCATCATTTCTATTTTCATCGGTAAATATTTAACCGATGTTTTGAACCAGGTGGAGACTCGTGTGAGCGGTCATTTTGACGAACAGGATGAAGCCATTCTGAAACTGGATATTCATAAAAGCATACCGGAACTGATGCTGGATAACACCGATCGTAACCGTACTTCACCTTTTGCCTTCACCGGAAATAAGTTTGAATTTAGGGCGGTAGGATCAGCGGCAAATTGCGCCGGGCCTATGACAACCATCAATACCATCATGGCCGAAACACTGAAGAGTTTTAAACACGAAGTGGACGCCATCATAGAAAAAGGTGAAAAGAAAGAAGTAGCCCTGATGCAGATCATTCAGAAATATATTGTAGACAGTAAGGCGGTTTTGTTTGAAGGTGATGGCTATAGCGAAGAGTGGGCAAAAGAGGCAGAGAAAAGAGGTTTGGCAAATGTGAAAACCACCCCTTTGGCGCTGGATGCTTTTGTTACAGCCAAGTCTAAGGATTTATTTAAACACAATGACATTTACAGCCATCCCGAACTGGAAGCAAGGCACGAGATTATGCTGGAAGCCTACGTAAAAAAAGTGCAGATTGAAGCAAGGGTAATGGGCGATTTGGCCAGCACACTTATTTTACCTGCAGCCGTAAGGTACCAGAATGATATTATAAAAAATATTGTGGGATTAAAAGAAGTGGGGCTGCCGGATACTGCCTACGC
>JBBSJJ010000278.1:0-2158 GCA_038257335.1 Chitinophagales bacterium
ACACCTGAAAAACCCCCGTCTTAAATTCCGCAATATCCGGGTTATGGTCTGCAGCAGCAATGCCTTCACTGATCAGCTTTCGGGTTTGTGCCGGATCAATGATGGCATCAATCCAAAGCCGGGCACCGGCATAATAGGGTGTGGTTTGAGATTCGTAACGAGCAATCAATTCACTCAATAATTTCTCTTCGTCTTCGGGGGTAATAACCTGTCCTTTATTTTTTAAAGTAGCTACCTGTATCTGCAGCATGGTCTTGGCTGCCTGCTCCCCGCCCATTACCGCAATTTTTGCAGTGGGCCATGCATAAATAAAACGGGGATCGTAAGCCTTGCCACACATGGCATAATTGCCTGCACCATAAGAATTGCCTACAATAATGGTGATCTTGGGAACAACAGAGTTTGCCACTGCATTCACCAGCTTGGCTCCGTCTTTAATAATACCGGTATGCTCACTGCGGCTGCCTACCATAAAACCAGTAACATCCTGTAAAAAAACAAGCGGTATTCTTTTTTGGTTGCAGTTCATGATGAACCGGGCAGCTTTATCGGCACTGTCATTGTAAATAACTCCGCCTAATTGCATTTCGCCTTTTTTGCTTTTTACGATGAGTCGCTGGTTGGCCACAAAGCCAACAGCCCAGCCATCCACACGGGCATAGCCGCAAACTATTGTTTTACCATAATCTTTTTTGAACTCGTCGAAACTTTCTGTATCAGCAATGCAATTAATGAGGTCAACCATATCATAAGGCTTGCTGTTGCCTGCACTCATGATGCCATATATTTCAGCATTATTTTTTAAAGGAGCTGTTGCTGCAATCCTGTCGAACCCGGCTTTTTTATGATGCCCCAGTTTGTTCATGATCTTTTTCACGTGGTCAAGGCATTCCTCTTCGGTCTTAAATTTATAATCGGCAATGCCGCTGATAGCATTATGTGTATCTGCTCCGCCCAAAGTTTCACTGTCAATATCTTCGCCAATAGCCGCTTTTACCAGGTAAGGACCGGCTAGATAAATAGAGCCATTGCCTTCTACCATTAAAGTTTCATCGCTCATGATGGGCAGGTAGGCACCACCGGCAACACAGGCCCCCATTACGGCGGCTATCTGTGTAATACCCATAGCACTCATCTTTGCATTGTTGCGGAAGATGCGTCCAAAATGTTCTTTATCCGGAAAGATCTCATCCTGCATGGGCAGAAAAACACCGGCACTATCCACCAGGTAAATGACCGGTAAATTATTTTCCATGGCGATCTCCTGCATCCTCAAATTCTTTTTACCGGTTATAGGAAACCAGGCACCTGCTTTTACAGTTTGATCGTTGGCAACAATTACAACTTGCCTGCCACTTACATAACCAATACCGCTCACTGTTCCGCCTGCGGGGCAGCCACCTTCTTCGGGGTACATATCAAAACCGGCAAAAGCGCCGATCTCAACAAAGGGTTTATCCGCATCGCATAAATATGCAATGCGCTCACGGGCGGTTAATTTATTACGCTCTTTCTGTTTGGCTGCCGATTTTTTGCCACCACCTTCATAAATCTTTTCTAAATGACGCTTAACCTGGCTCCAGGCCATTTTCATTGAGTCTTCGTTTTTGTTAAATTCTATATCCATTTTGCAGGTTATTTGTTATCTGTTAATTGTTATTTGTTAATCGTTATCTGTTTTAAGAGAATAGAGAACTCCATATAGTTTGATTATAGATGCGTAAATTTGTTAGTGCTTAAACCTATTAACCATCAACCACTCTACAAAAATATGGCTAAAGAAATTAACCGCATACTAAAACTCTTTGCCGATCTGCAGCATGGCGATTGCTGGATAGGAAATAATTTTAAAGAAGTGCTGCATGGGGTAGGAGCTGAGCAGGCAACAAAAAATATTGCTGGCAATACAAATAGCATCTGGCAATTGGTTGCACATATAACATACTGGCGTAGTTTGGTTGTAAACCGGTTGACAGGGACTGTTAATCCTCCTCCTTTCCAGGATTTTCTTTTACCTGTAGATTGCAATGAAGAAACATGGAGACAGGCCTTGCATGATTTTGAAGCGGCATATCATTTACTGCGTAATGCTATACATCATTTCAGCGAAAACAATTTAGATAAACCCTCGCCTAAAAAAGACCAGACCTATTATGAG
>JBBSJJ010000279.1:0-2131 GCA_038257335.1 Chitinophagales bacterium
TGCAGTAAAAGGCGATGTAAATGAAATGGCATCGAAATATAGAAGTTTTGTATTAAATTATTTAAGTGCTCAATCCGAAAGCCGCAAACCCTATATTTTTTATAATACCTGGGGTAGGCAGGAGCGTACAAAGTGGGCAGGCGGAAAATATTTAACCTCCATGAACCTGGAGACCACGTTGCAGGAAATTGAAGTAGCGCATCAAATGGGCATAGATGTATATGTATTGGACGCTGGATGGTTTTTAAAGACAGGGGATTGGCAAGTAAATACCGCTTTTTTTCCGGATACATTAAAAGAGGTGAGAGCATTGTTGAACAAATACCAGATGAAATTGGGGCTTTGGTTTAGTCCATTGTCAGCAGCTATCAGCAGTGAAATGTTAAAAAGAAATCAATCTAATTTATTGAGTTTAAATGGAGTTGTTGAAGTGCCCATGCCTGTTTGGGAAACTGAAGAAAGTGTAAACCTAAGTTTGGTAAGTCCGTATTGGGAAGACTTTGCCGACAAATTAATTGCGCTTTCAAATGAGTTGGGTGTCACCTATTTTAAATGGGATGGAATAGGACAATATGGTGGAAACAAAGAAGGAATTTTTAACGGTACCGCAATGAATAGCCGGCAGGAACGCTCTGAAAGTTATGCTTTTCAACTGCCTGTCTTTATGAATAAGGTAGCGGAAAAACTTTGTACAGCTCGTCCAGAATCGATCGTGGATTTTGACATCACAGAAAATGGCAGAAGTGTTGGCTTGTCTTTCTTATCGTCTGGAAAATATTTTACCATTAACAATGGCCCATATTTTCATAATTACGATCTTGCCGAAGACTGGAAATCACCCTTGCCAAATGGCAATACTAATATTTTTGTTAATCCCGGCCGGGCTCGTGGTTGGTTTACAAGATCCGTATTGGTGAATGATAAATGGATTCCATCTATTTTATTTCTTACCCATTATCAACCAGATGGATCCCCAAATTCTCAATTGATCAACATTGCTTCTCTTATACTGGGACAAAATGGAATTTGGGGTGAAATATTAAAGGTCTCTCCCGAAGGAATCCAACTTTTTCAAACTATTTTAGGTAAATATAAAATGGTAAGAGATGATATCACCATTAGTGATCCGGTGGTGGAAGGTTCACCAGGCAGAAGCCCGGAAGTATATGAAAAAATAAATGTTGCCAATGGTCAAGGCGCAGTAGTGGTCTTTGCAAATAAGTCGGGCACGTACACCTACATAACAAAAAATAAGGTAGCAAAAAGAAACTGGCATACGGAAGGTGTCGAGATAGCCTACGATGCTAAGGGCAGAGCAATTGTAAAAATGCAATTTAAAGAAAGCAGCGCTAAGATTTTATTTTTTGGCGTGGAGTAAGGTCGTTTTACAGCCCCATGGCATGCATAACACCAATGGCGTTAGATACACAGTACAAACTGCAACACATTGACCGTAATCCAAATCCCTCTTCAGCGGTGTGCAAATTTGTTTCTATCTACCGTCGGTTGGGATATTTAGCCATTGATTGGTGGATAATTTTCGGTCTTCTTCTTATAATTCCCGTACCCAGATATTGCGGTAGCTGATGGGTTCACTTGGGTCTCCATGAGCCTGGAGCTTTATAGGTGCAGCTCCATGTAACCTGTATGCAGGTTGACCAATATAAGGTGTATGCCCCAGCAAAGTAGTGTTGTTTTGAACCAGCACTCCGTTGTGAAAAACAGTTGCTCTTGCAGGTGACTGCAATATGCGGTGTTCATTAAATTTGGGTGCTGTCCATACTACATCAAAAGTTTGCCATTCGCCAGGTTTACGGCAAGCATTTGCCAATGGCACTGCCTGCTTATATAAACTACCCACCTGCCCGTTTACATACGTGCTGTTATTGTAATTATCCAGCACCTGCAACTCGTAGCCACCCTGCCCTGCCGGTGCTGCTAAAAAAATACCACTGTTACCCCGTGCCTGGCCGGAACCCGTGATGTTTGCAGGAATGCGGTATTCAATGTGCAATTGAAAATCATTGAATTTTTTTTTGGTTTGTATGTCCCCGGCATCTTTATTAACTGTTACAAACTCGTTGGCAAGAATCCATTTGGCAGCCTGAGTAGTATCGTTGCTGGAAACCCA
>JBBSJJ010000280.1:0-2104 GCA_038257335.1 Chitinophagales bacterium
AAAAAGACCACCGGCTACCAGCCTGGGGTAGCCACCATTGGCAATATAATTGTATTTATTGAAGGAAGAAACGGAAACAGCCCGGCAAAATACCAACAGCACCAAACCCTTGACAGAACATTTGAGTTACTGGGCTCTAATGACATAAAAATTGGCAAGTTCAGAGCCGATTCGGCTTCTTATCAGCAAAGTGTGGTAGAAGTTGTGGAAAAAAACGCGGATTACTTTTATATCCGCGCCACAAGGTGTGCGTCTATGGAAAACCGGATAGGCAATCTAACGGGTTGGAAGAAAATAAGATTAGGCACTCAGGAAATGGAAGTTGTTGATATAGAAGATTATAGGCCCTTCGGTGGAGATAAAAAATACAGACTGGTAGTTAGCAGGATCAAGCGTAAAGATCAGCAGACAGATATTTTCAGCGGGGAAGCCTATACCTACCGGGCCATTATTACCAACGACAGAGAAATGAGCAATGAAGAGATTATTTCTTTTTACAATGCACGGGGCGAAAGTGAGCAAAGGTTTGATGTGATGAACAACGATTTTGGCTGGTCCCGGATGCCGTATTCATTTTTATCAGAAAACACCGCATTTATGATCCTAACGGCCATATATGCCAACTTTTACAGCTATATCATTGCCGAATATTCCAAAAAACTGGATTGGCTAGATTCGAATTTCAGGCTCAAGAAATTCATTTTCCGTTTCATCACCGTGCCCGGAAAATGGATAAAAACAGGCAGAAATAATGTTTTAAAGCTCTTTACGCCTAAAAACTACAGCACCTTGGTGACCTAAAGCGACACTGAACGGGCATTTTGTACTGGAATTACGCAACACACAGGAAGAACTGTGCCTAAACCAGACTGAAAAAACATGAAAATTGATTAATAGTATATGAAAACCTAAGCCGCCGCAATGACCGGCAATTAATCTCCATTTAAAGGGTAAACCAAGGTTCAATTCGCTAAAAATTCGCCCAAAATTGAGCTATCACGAAGTGTTGTTTTAAGCTTGCGGATTTAAGGGAATAAGTGACTCATGCGGTCTTTTGGTTTTGTATTCTTCCATCCAGCTTGTTGTTAATTGCCTTACCTGCTCCAGGTCAAAGAACAGGTAGGTATCTAATATTTCTCTACGGTAACTTCCATTAAAGCGCTCTACATAACCATTCTGCATCGGCTAACCTGGTTGGGTGTACACTACTTTTATTTCTTTTGCTCTGCACCAGCTCGTAAAGTCTAAACTGGTGAATTCTGGCCCGTTGTCTGTTCTTATTGCTGCCGACTTGCCGCGCCAGTCAATGAGCTGATCTAAAGTGCGAGTGAGCCTTTTAGCAGTAATGGAAGTAGCTATCTCTATGGCTAATACTTCTCTGTTGCAGTCATCGATCACATTTAGGGTCCTGAACTTATTGCCTGATGCCAGGCTGTCACTCATAAAGTCAATGCTCCAGCTACTGTTAGTAACTGTCTGCTCTAGTAATGGCTGTTTTACTCTTGTTGGTAATCTTCTATTGCCTCTTCTCTTTTTATTGAGCATAAGCAGCTTGTACACCCGGTACACCCGCTTGTGATTCCTCTCTTTACCAGCTCTTTTCAGGTAGGCCAGCAGCTTCCAGAAGCCATACACAGGATGGGCAGCAGCTAATTGCTGCAAAGCAGTAATTACTTAACCCAACTTGCAGGTTTTTATAGCTAATCTTCACTATATCAATGTGTTAATTTTTGATTTTCATCTTTCGGGGAACACAATATTTTTTCTGCTAAAAGCTTCGTGTTTGTAATTTAAGGCCCTATATATCGTTTTTGCATCGCTTGATGGCTGGCTGCATGTTTTAATCGTTATTTTCTTGTTGTCCACATCCATCAGGGTGGTTATTACCGTTTTTTGCGTGTTCATTTTCATCCTTATTGTTTGCCAGGAATCGTGTATGCCTTTAGTTTTTAATTGATGCCGGATGGTTGCCACCACTTGGTAGGCTAGTACACTCGAAAAGATATGCGCCTCTGTATTTTCATCCGTTTTATGATGTACAGGCCTTATGGCCAAATCAGTTTTCAGCGTTCTAAAAGTTGCCTCTATCTCGGTTAAGGTGTTG
>JBBSJJ010000281.1:0-2064 GCA_038257335.1 Chitinophagales bacterium
AATGGTTCATCGCAGCCAACTTTGGCAGCAGATGCTTTGGATGAAATACACGTCTTCTGGCTTGCCGGTATGAGTTGCGATGGTTGTTCTATATCTACCGTTGGCGCCACCGCTCCCTCAGCAGAGTCGCTTATGCTGGGCAACATGCCGGGCATTCCAAAAATAGTTTTACATCACCCCGTTTTGTCCGTAGAAGCAGGCGAGGAATTTATGGCACCTTTTCATTTAGCTATTCAGGGAAAATTAGGGAAACAGTTCGTGGTAGTGTATGAAGGTTCTATTGCAGATGAGAGATTAAACGATGAGAATGGAGGATATTGGGTAGCCCTTGGCACTCGAATGGTGGATGGGGAGCCACAGCCTTTTCCTACGGCAGATATGCTGGCTTTGATGTCGAAATATGCAGCAGCTATTATTGCTATAGGTACCTGTGCCACATGGGGCGGCGTTCCTGCGGCTGTAGGTAATGTTACCGGCTCTATGGGGTTAATGGATTTTTTGGGAGAAAATTACAGGAGCACCTTTGGATTACCTGTTGTGAATATTCCGGGCTGTGCTCCGCAAGGTGATAATTTTACCGAAACTGTTGTGGCGGTATTGCTGTTTTTACAGGGAATTGGACCGTTACCTGAATTTGACAGCCTTGGCAGACCGGCATGGCTTTTTACAGATACTGTACACCAAACCTGTACCCGCGGCGGGTTTTACGAAGAAGGCATTTTTGCAGAAAAATTTGGCGATAGACAGTGTTTGGTAGAAATTGGTTGCTGGGGACCGGTTGTTCAGTGTAATATTAATAAGCGTGGAGCCCTTAATCATGTGGGTGGTTGTATGAATGTAGGTGCTCCTTGCATTGGCTGCACCATGCCGGGTTTCCCTGATAACTTTTCGCCTTTCTATACAAAACCGCCCGGTACAATTGTATCCTCCACTACATCAAGAACCACCGGCTTTTTTATCAGGAACCTGAGAAGGTTTTCTATGATGTATGGTAACAGATCCAAACGCTGGATTAGGGAGGGCCATGTACCCGGTGGCTGGGGCCGGGTAGATGATATAAGTACTTTACAAAAGGTGGGACACTATTTTTATGAGAAGATCCAGTTTTACGGAAGAATAAAACCGGGCTCCCTGGAATCAAATAAAAAACATTTTTTAAAAGCAACAGAAAATACAAAAATACCCCCGGAGTATGAATGATACAGCGTATTACCAGGCATTTTATACTTGGCTTGCCATATTTGGCGGCATAGTAGTTGCAGCCGCAATCTTACTGGTTTTGATAATTGTGGCTGCTAAAAGAATTTTGAAACTGGCAACAGCGGCCCTGGGTATAGTGGTAAAAATTAAAGAAAATACCATGAGCATATGGGAACTACAAAACACCAATCACAAAGCCGTCAGCATTTTAAATGATGCCGACTCTATACTTTCTAATGCGGGAGCCGTTGCAACCGCATTAGTTGACACAGAAAAATGAATACAATGGAAAATGTTAGTGAAGAAGCGCTTACAAAAGTCTGGATCATCTCCCTGATATTGGGGCTCGTAGTTACCATCGTAGTGGCCGTTTTGCTTATCCTCATCAGGAAAACGGCAACGAAAATTTTAGGCGGGGTGCAAAAGATATGGACGGAAGGCAAACTGGTGGCCAACAATACCATACAAATACCTATCTACCTGTCGGTGACTAATCAGGTGGTTTCTAAAATATATGATACCGCAGTAAAAATTATTGGCGGCGCTGCAGCTATCGAACAACATGCCTCTGGCTGCCCCGGTTGCCCGGCATGTGTGCTAAATCATAAAAAAGGTAAATAGCATGTTTACACTATTAATGATATTAACTGTTCTGCTCGTATTGGTTTTTGTGTTTGCCCTCATTTACCTGGTCACAAAAATTCATGGGCTGCTTGCCAGGATTGGCGGCCTGGGAGAAAGTTTTCTGGCGAAGTTAAGGCTGGGACTTCGTGCGATTGAAACCGAAACAGGTCACCTGCCCGTAGAGGTAACACAACTAAACGAAACGCTGACAAAAACAGGGGCAGGATTAAAAGTTGTAAA
>JBBSJJ010000282.1:0-2041 GCA_038257335.1 Chitinophagales bacterium
CAGCAATCATCGGCTGCAAAACGTAACGGATGAAGAAGTAAGCTTTAACTACAAAGATTATAAAGATGGCGGCAGCTAAAAGTTAATGACGCTTAGCAACCGTGAGTTTGTAAGAAGGTTTGCTCATCACATACTACCACACCGCCTTGTGCGCATAAGGCATTACGGCATACTGAGCAGCAGTTGGAAGCGTGGAAAGCTGCAGGCCTTACAGCAAAGCGTACACGCAGTGAGGCCTGCCGTACCCATTAAAACAATGCTGCGCAAATGCCCCTGCTGCAAAACAGGAACACTCATAACCATAGATGTCTTTGGAAAGCGTGGCCCGCCACAAAAATATTTTACGGGAGAACAAAACGCACCTGTTACTTAGGCAACGGGTAAGGGAATCTTTGTGCCCATAGGAAAACTACACCGATACAACCCTCTGTTCATAAAGTTGCAGCCACTTCTACAAAAAAAAGCAGGCGATCTGCCGCTCGAAAGTTTCACAAATAATACCGATAACTCCATAGTCAGCCGGTACCAAAGGTTCCGTTCTCCCGCATGTGCGGGATCATTTCTTGCCCGTTGGGCAAAACGAAAGCTTCGTTATTGGCGGCAGCCTTTTTGTCAATCCTTAAAGCCTGACAAAAAAGTGAAAGGAATGTATAGCCTTTTACCCCAAGATTTTTCGGTATGGTCTGCTCCAATAAATTCTTTTGTCTCCCAGTTTTTTGAAGAGTAGCCTTTTGATTTCATAATCTTGTCAATCTTTTTTTGTATCGGCTTATATAATGTGTCTAAAGTTTGATTTCCGTAATCAAAATAAATTTTATGATTTTTTGGGTCAGGCAAATTTCCTTTTAAGTAAGTCATAATAGCGTTAGGAATAGGATTGTCGGTAGTTGTAAGAATACCAGGCCAATGTGTAGATAAACATGCTGCTCTGCCAAAAACATTTGGATATTCACAAATTGCATAGAGCGTAATTAAGCCTCCATAACTTGAGCCGGCAACGAACGTGTTTTTGGCGTCCGTAAATACTTTATAAGTACTGTCAATAAATGGCTTTAGCTCTTGAACTAAAAACTTCAAATAATTATCTGACTGTACTTTGCCAGCCAAAAGTTGTCGGTCTCAAATATGTGCTGCATAATATGCGTCTTGTTGCTTGGGAGTTAGTAGCTCAAATGCCTTTTGGGGAAAATAATCAACTTGTCTCGTTGCTTCACTATTCCAAATGCCAACCACAATGAATTCTTTAATTTTATTTTGTTTTAGCAGTGATGCCATTGTTTCATCAACGCCCCATTCCTGTTTATTCCACATTATAGTTGAATCAAATAATGCTTTTCCATCTTGCATATACAAAACCGCATACTTTTTCTTGTTATCATAATGAGGAGGTAACCACACATCTATATTACGAGCAGCCACAAACTTTGATGGGAAATTTGAAAAATTGTTGGATTGTCCCGCTTGAAACTTTTGGTACCTGGCCGATGCAAGCATTGGCCCCTATCAAGAGTAAAATAATGTACAAGCAGATTGTTTTGAGCATACCCATCAAATTTAGAATTTGTTAGTAAGGTTGTTTACGCTTTGTGTGACTTGTCACGCAAAAATTGTAATCACGTCAAGGTAAGAATTATTTTTTCATCAACCAGCTGTTGGAGTTGATAACCTTTTTTATTCATTCAGCAGGGCGTGAATCTTTATCAACTCAGGGTATCAATCGCTATCTTTTTCTCCGTCTCTTTCGGCAAAGGAGAAAGAGCTGCACCACCATTTCGCTTTGCCCAAAATGCAACAGCGGAAAACTCATGCTTATTCAAATTGATTATGGCGGCCACGAAACCAAACCGGTAAAAGTGCGGCTAACCATAACCGATAGCAACGGGCAAACCCATGCACCACCATAATAAAAAACAGGGCCTGAGCGAAAATGAAAAGGTTCTTTTTACTGACAAGAAAAAATAGGCTGTTCTTACGGGTAAGGGCAGCTATACTGTGTGGCGAACACAAACCCTCACCGTCTACAAAAAAACAAAAGCTTTTA
>JBBSJJ010000283.1:0-2016 GCA_038257335.1 Chitinophagales bacterium
TTAACCCAACTTGCAGCAAAATCATCTATTTTGAACAAATTTCAGGCATTTTTCGGTAATATTTTTTCTAAAACCCTTGCTGGCAAAGGGTTTTGCTTTTCATTTTAGTTTGTAGTACACAGGGGGGTGTTCGCAATTGGGTGGACCTTTTTAGCTTTGCGATTATGTATTTAAAGTCCTCCTTTAGACATAATCCCGCTATTAATAACATTGCCGCCTACTACCGATTGGTAGAAAGCTACCGCAATGAGGAGGACCGGGTTTGCCATAAAACGCTTTTAAATATTGGTTTTTTGCCATCCGCCACACTGCAACAAAAAACGAAGATTGTAGCGCACCTCAATGACAGGTATAAAGACCAATATGCACTTTTTGAAGAACCCGACGAACAAGTACGGCAATGGGTAAACGATTTTTGGGAGGCGATGATTGCCAAAAAAACCATTGATCGCCCAACGATGGACCAGCAGCACAGACTGGTAAAAGCAGATACCATAAAACATAAAGAAGCCCGGGAAATAGGTACAGAGTGGTTATGCTTAAACACCTGGAACCAGCTACACCTTACCGAGCTACTTAAATCCGCCGGCTGGGGCGATGAGCAAATAAAGCTAGCCATGACGCAGGTAATTAGCAGGGCCGTATACCCCGGCTCAGAGCTTGCCACCAGCCGGTGGATAAAAGACAACTCCGCCATTTGCGATGTTACTGGTTATGATATCGGTAAGATCACCAAAGACAAGCTTTATCAGTCAGCATTAGCGTTATATAAATACAAAGACATCATAGAAAAACATCTATCCCAAAAAACCTATGAGCTCTTTGATCTGCAAGATAGAATAATGCTGTATGACCTCACCAACACCTATTTTGAAGGAGTCAAAACAACAAGCAACCTTGCCCGATATGGCCGCAGTAAAGAGAAACGCAGCGATGCCAGATTGGTGGTCCTGGCCATGGTTATAAATATAGAAGGTTTTATAAAATACTCCTCTGTGGAGGCTGGTAATTACTCCGATACATCAGACATTAACACACTGCTTGATAAAATAGCAAAAAACACCAGCAGTTCCTGTAAGCCAATAGTGGTAATGGATGCAGGCATTGCTACCGAAAAAAATATAGCTATACTAAATAATAGAGACTATAAATATGTAGTGGTAAGCAGGTCTAAAATAAGAGATTACGCCCCTGTAGAAAAAGGAAAAGAAACCTATTTGCTTACAAAATCAAAAAAAATAATACGCCTGACCTTAGTAAAAACCGATCAGCATACCGATCATTTTTTAAAGGTAGAGAGCCCAGCCAAAGGCATCAAAGAACAGGGCATTAAAAACAGGCTGGAGCAGGGTTACGAACAACAACTACACTTTATAAAACAAAGTTTGAATAAGCCCCGGGGTATCAAACAAGTGGCCAAAGTGTATCAACGAATAGGCAGGGCCAAAGAAAAATACCCATCCATACACCACCTGTACCAGCTCTATTTTGTGATAGATGAGGCCACCCAAATAGTAAAAGAGATGACCTGGCAAAAAGACTTTATAAAAGCCCAGGAAGCCGCCAACGGATTGGGTGTCTATTTTTTAAGAACTAATTTAAACAACCCCGACGAAGCCCTGGAGTGGATGATTTATAATACCATCAGAGAGATCGAATCTACCTTCAGGGTATTAAAAACCGACTTAGACCTACGACCTATTTACCATCAAAGCGATGATGCTACGATGGCCCATTTGCATTTAGGGTTGCTGGCATATTGGCTGGTCAATACCATCCGGTATCAATTAAAGCAAGCGGGTATAAAAGACGATTGGCAAGAAATAAAAAGAAAGGCCACTACCCAAAAAATGGTACTAACCACCGCACAGAACAGATACGATAAAGTAATACAAATAAAAAGGTGTACCGAACCCACTGCCGACCTCAAAAAAATACAGGATGCCCTCAAACAAATAAAACCAAAACCCTTTAAGCAACTTAAATTTGTAGTACACAAACTGCCACTCAAAAAAA
>JBBSJJ010000284.1:0-2012 GCA_038257335.1 Chitinophagales bacterium
GCACAATTTGTAATCGGACATTTGCCCAGGGCCGGGGTGATTCCCTCTCAAATGAAACAGGTATTTCAAAACATACTAAGCAATGCCTTAAAGTTTACCAAACCGGGCCAGCAGCCTATTATAGATATACACAGCCAATTAGTAAGTGAAAAGTCTTTTACAAGTGAGGCCTCAAATTCCGGAGAGTTTTGCTGTATTACAATTTCAGATAATGGAATTGGTTTTGATGAAAAATATTTAGATAAAATTTTCACCCTCTTTCAACGCCTGCATGGCAACGAACAGTATGGCGGTACTGGCATTGGCCTGGCTATTGTGAAAAAAATTATCGACCAACACAACGGAATCATTACTGCAAAAAGTAGTGAAGGTGGAGGAGCCAGTTTCATAATGGTATTGCCGTTGAAACAAAACCAGGTTACCGAATAACAATTACCAAAACAAAACCAGTGTTGCATGATCTCTACGTTTAAAAGAAATTTAGTATTAGGGTACACGGTGTCCCTATTGCTGCTTATAATAAGTTCGCTGGCCTCCTACGTTAGCATCCGGGGCTTATTAAACAGTTCTGTAAAAGTGCGCCATACCCATACTGTAATAAGAGAGCTGGATGCCGTTATCTCTTTTATGAAGGATGTAGAGACGGGGCAGCGTGGCTATTTAATTACCGGGAATGAAATTTTTCTTGAACCCTACAATGGCTCAACAGAAAAATTGATAGCGGCAATAACCAGGATAAAAAATCTTACGATCGATAACCCGGCCCAGCAGAAAGATATCCTTATTTTACAAAACGTTGCCGAAAAAAGATTTTTGAAATTAGAGGAATTTGTTGCCCAAAAAAAGTTAAATGTAGCTTTAGCTTCTTTTGATATCATGGAGGGGAAGAAACTGATGGACGAAGCCAAAAGGCTTGCAGGAATTATGGTAGACCGGGAACAAGCATTACTCAGTACCCGCACAGAGCAACTAGATAAGTTTGCTGCTGCTACCCCGCTCTTAATCCTGGTAGCTTCTATACTAGCCATACTGGTTACGCTGTTTTCCTTCTACAAGGTGAACAAGGATTTTCAAAAAGAGGAAAAGCTGCAAAAAGATTTGCAACAAAAAGAAGATGACATTTCCCGAAGGCTTACTATTATACAGGAACTGGCGGATAAAATTGCCGGTGGCGATTACAAAATAAGAGTGGATGACGAAAGAAAGGATGTGCTTGGTGGCCTGGCTTTTACATTAGATAAAATGGCTGACTCGCTGGATCATTCTTTTAAAGACTTAGCACAAAGAGAGTGGTTGCAATCTACTATTGCTGCCCTAAACGGCGAGATAGTTGTAGAGAAAACAATGAGGGAATTTAGCAGCGGAATTATCAGCCTTGTAGCAGAACGCACCAATAGCCAGTCGGCGGCATTTTACCTTTTTAACAACGAAGGCCTACTGCAACTACACAGTAGTTATGCGATGGCTGCCGATAGAAAAAATACTTTTAAACTAAACGAAGGGTTGGTGGGGCAAAGTGCAGCAGCCGCAAAAATCATAGAGGTGCATGGTATTTCGCAACAGGATTACACCATCAGTTTTGTAGCAGGCGAGTTGAAACCAACATCTATCATTGCCGTTCCGCTTCTTTACAATCATGAAGTAAGAGGCGTTATAGAACTGGCCTCCATTTATGATTACACCCCTCTTCACCGGGCATTTTTAGAGGCAGTTTCCAGCAACACCGGTATTGCGATAAACACTGCTGAAAATCGCCAAAAAGTGCAGCAACTTCTAGAAGAAACACAGGCGCAAAGCGCAGCTTTGCAAACACAGCAAGGTGAGCTGGAAAATATTAATGCAGAGTTGGAAGTTCAGGCTGAAAAATTACAGGCATCAGAAGAAGAACTGAGAGTGCAGCAGGAAGAACTGCAACAGGCCAACGGCGAGTTGGAAGAGCGCAGCAGGCTGCTGGAAGAAAAAAACCAGGAAATAGTAGAACGCAACCAGGAAATTCAGGCCAAGTCTGAAGC
>JBBSJJ010000285.1:0-2005 GCA_038257335.1 Chitinophagales bacterium
AAACGGCGGCTTACATCGGTTTGGCAATATGGCGGGGCGACGAATATGCTCAGCTTTTTGTTCTCTAATCGGCAGCAGTCCGGGCTTGATTTTTACTATTGAGCTTTTGTTGTTATTTTCATCATTAGTAATTCTTTTCGGGAGCGGTTCCGGGCTGGACGTTTTTCAAATACCGCCACATCGCCAAGTTTTCTATGATTCTTCCAAATGAAATATTTGTCATTTATGCACCGGGGTGATTGTAGTTTTCCACATAATTTCTATCATCTCTCACCACGGCAAATATTCTGAGCAGCAGTTTATTTCTTATCGCATTGATCACGCTCATTTTGTTTTTTCCTTCCCCGGTTTTACGTTCATAATACGCCTTCAAATCTTTATCAAATCTCAGAGCTGACATGGCGCAGAGATGCAAAAGTTTTTTCAGTTTTTTATTTGCAAAAGGGCTCACCTGGGATTTGTATCTCACGCTAATTCCCGATGATTTGGTAAAGGGAACGACACCGCAATAACAGGCTAGTTGCTTTGCGTTTTCAAATGTGCTAAATCCTTTTGTGTACACATATAATGCAATGGCTGTTTGTTTCCCCACCCCTTTAACCGACGTGATCTGTTTTACCGTTTTATTGATATGACTATCGGCCGCTACCATTTCGTCTATACGGGCTTCTACAGCCTGAATTGATTTTTCGATACCGGTGATGGCAGGCCTTTGAATGCGCTTCAGATCTTTTGCCTGCTGAGTATTACCGCACTCTTCCAGTTCGTTTACCGGAACACTCAATTGATTGAAGGCTATGATCAGCCGGTCTCTTTGAGCCACCAGGTGGCGAAGCTGCTCAATAGTAGTATCCACGGGCTTCCAGAGCCTGGCCGTGTCCTGGTAACGGTACGCAAATTGTACGATATTGATAGCAGCAACTTTGTCATCTCCCCCGCGTTGCAGGCCAATAGTTCTTTTAATACGCAGGGGCATTTCAATCCAGAGATTTGCCTGGCGCGACAGGAGAAATTCAACCAGTCCGCTGATGTATAACCCTGTGTGCTCCATGCAAAATAAAACCTCAGATAAGGGCAGATTACCCTCGGTGATCCAGGTAATAAACTGCTGGTAACCTTTGAGATTCTGCGTGAAGCAAGCATGTTTGATGGATGCAGGATTATCTGCAACGAGGATAGCCACATCGAACGTCTTTTTCGAAATGTCGATTCCGGCAAAAAATTTAAATTCGTTCATGGAAGTATTTTTAACGTTAATAAATGACCTGAATATTTTGAACAAATCAAGACCTTGATAATGGGCCGCAAGCCCTACTTTCTATATGATCCCTGTTCAAAAAAAACCCACATAAGATTAGAACTTGGCATAGGTCTCACTCCTTGCCGTAACATAAAGCGCTTATGTGGGTTCAGGTTGTTTATCAATTTACGTTTTCCACAAAAATGATGTGGATACTAAAAGAAAAAAGAAGCAAAAAAGAAAAAGGTTATAATAGTAGTAGGTTTTAAGAATATCTTTCAAAACAAAACTAAAGGCCGTGTCCGTTGCATGCAAGCTTAATTGACAGTCTCTAAAAATTTAAGCAGACAAAAAACAAAGACCTTACTTATCACATTATGACCACATTTCGCAGATACAGTTTGACAAGTCTATCACATTAAGAGCGACAGCAAATTTCAATTTTACTTTAAACGGATTAGCCACGAATGATGCGGGTGTTGGGCTTGGCATTGATGCCTCTTTCTTTTCAAAATACAGACTGCAAGCACTAATTGAAACGAGTGCTGATTGGTTCATCGGTGACAAACTTCTAGTTTTTGATAGTGCTTCGGGCAAGGCAGCCAAAGGTGCGGCCGTTCATAGCGTTAAGATCGGACCTCAATTTTTTATCACTAAAAATCTTGCTGTTTCCGCAACATACGGACCGGCATGGTACACTGTGCAGGACTTTAATTTTTCAATGGACTATGGATTTAAATATAGTGTTACAGGATTTTTGGGTGA
>JBBSJJ010000286.1:0-1978 GCA_038257335.1 Chitinophagales bacterium
CGGTTTGGTAACAACCTACCTGGCACTAAGTATGGTATCAGATAAGTTTGGCGGCGCTGGCGTTGCCGACGGATTTAAAATAATGACGCAGCAGGCCAATGATCATTTTCACATGATATTAAAACAAGAAAATCCCAGCTATATGGATTTGCCAGGCCTTACTGTTTTGTTTGGGGGCATGTGGATTGTGAACCTCAACTATTGGGGATGCAACCAATACATTACGCAGCGGGCACTTGGCGCAGATTTAAAAACAGCCAGGAGTGGAATTTTATTTGCAGCTTTTTTAAAGTTGCTCATGCCGGTAATCGTAGTATTGCCAGGCATTGCTGCATTTGTATTACACCAGCAAGGAGATTTTCAAACAGAAATGCTACAAAACGGAGAACTGAATCCAGACAAGGCATACCCGGTGTTATTGAATCTTTTGCCTGCAGGACTAAAGGGCCTTGCTTTTGCCGCTTTAACTGCCGCCATCGTAGCATCGCTTGCCGGAAAAGCCAACAGCATATCCACCATATTTACTTTGGATGTTTACAAAAAAAGATTGAAACCCGGTGCAGATGAGAAGAAGATGGTGCAGGTGGGAAAGATCACCGTGGTAGTTGCCATGTTGCTGGCAGTAATCATTGCCCCGTTGATGGGTATTGATAAAAAAGGAGGCTTTCAATACATACAGGAATACACCGGCTTTGTAAGCCCGGGTATTTTCGCCATGTTCATCCTGGGTTTCTTTTGGAAAAAAACAACTTCTAATGCAGCCTTGTTTGCAACAGTAGGAGGCTTTGCTTTTTCTTTGTTCTTTAAGTTTTTACCAGGATTCATGAACCTTTCTTTCTTAGAACAATTCGGCTTTGCAAAAGCCAATGCAGAGGGTATTTATGAAATTCCTTTCTTAGATAGGATGGGTTTTGTATTTGTTATTTGTATCATTGGAATGGCCCTTATTAGTGTGTACGAAAATAGAAAAGGCGTTAAGCCAAATGGGCTTGAGGTTGATAAGAGCATGTTTAAAATGAATCCTTCTTTTGCAGTGGGCGCATTAATAGTTTGTGGAATTTTGGCGGCTTTGTACACCGTTTTCTGGTAATGTAAAAGGTTGTATTGAAACCAGCATTGCCTGGCTGCCAGGCATAGTTTCAGTAATCATACATTACCCCAGGCACGTTTCGAAAATTTTCCAGGATATCTCTCTTTTCCTGGCTTATGTTTGAAGCCAGCCCATGATAGTAACTAATGTTGCATTGCTTTTTAATGATAAACCAAATGTACCAGGGCCGCTTACCATGTGTTCATAAGCGGCCTTGCTACTGAGTTAATTTAAAATTGTTGTTAAGCTCCTGGCGGCAAGCTGTCTGATGGATACAATCTCCGGTGTATTTTTTCCGTTCGTTCCCTAAAAAAAAGTAAGCCGTCCGGGTTCATCACCAGCTCTGCACCAAGCGGCTGCATGTGTTGCGACTGCACCCATTTTTTTAATTTTTGTTGAAGCGAAGGGCTCACATTGATTAACTGGTTCAGCAGGTTTCGGTAAATGCCGGAGGAACCCATGATGAAATAAAAGTTTACCTGCGCACCGGTGATCAACAGTTCCATAAAAGACAACACTGTTTTTTTATGCGAGCACATGATCACCTCAAAAATATCATCTATAAAAACCACCAGCGTTGTATGACTGTGAGTAGATGTTGCTGATTTTTTTAAAAGCGATTTCCTTCGTTTAAATTCAAGCGTCAGTGCAAGAATGAATTCCTCCATAACATTGATCTCACCGGGCTCATATTCACCATGCTTAAATGTCAGCAACAGGCTTTCTTGCGGCACTAAAGGATTCAAATGGGCGGTGAGCGTGCTGCTGAGGGAGCACGCAAACAGTACCGGGCTGTTGAGTTGGTTTATATTTTTCAGCAGCGATGCAAATATTTCCGGCAACTGCCCCTCCTGGCTGTGGGAGATAAAAAGGTTGGGGAGATCCACC
>JBBSJJ010000287.1:0-1967 GCA_038257335.1 Chitinophagales bacterium
ATAATAGTAAAAGTCCGTATTTTAGTGTTCGTAAAGGTTTTTTGATTGCTTATATAAATGAACGATTTATGCTCCCATATGCCAATGCAGACGCACTTTCGCCATCAACAGTTAAGGATGAAAAGGCACCAGCTTTCAAAAATTTCCCGTCTTACACAGTAAAGACCTTACGAACATCAACTGATGAAGCGCTCCTGGCTCTGCTTGCCGGCGGGTGTGAACAAACCTTTCAGCTCACTTACGATAAACATAGACTTCAAATATATAAAGTTGCTATGCGTTATTTGAAATCAGAAGTGTTGGCAGATGAGGTGGTGCAGGAAGTTTTTATAAAGCTTTGGACAGAACGAAGTAAAATTAAACCCGGAACACCTATCGAGGCATGGTTATGTACGGTGGCAAAGAATAATACTATTAACAGGCTGAAAAGAAAAGCCAATGAGTGGAAGGCTATTAATTATTTAAAAGTAAACCAGGCACAAAGTGATAACACTGCAGCAAATAAACTTAAAGAAGGCGACTGTCGCAGATTATTAAACGAAGCAATAAGCAGGTTGTCAGAAAATCAACGAAAGGTTTATCAGCTGGCAAGAGAAGAGGATCTGTCATATTCCCAAATTGCGGTGCAGCTCCACATTTCTCCATTAACGGTTAAAACACACATGTCAAGAGCAATGGCACATTTAAAATTATTTTTTGCAGGGTATTAGTTTTTCTGAAATAGACTTGTTAAGGCCGACATTGTTAAAGGGAATTACGCTCTATTGTTGCCAGTTTTAGGAGAAAAAATCTGAGAGATACACTGGCGTAAAGACGAAAAATCTTTTTAAAAGTACAACGGCATTATATTACTAACCAACAACATTTATCCAAAATAAATATGCTGCTCCTGGGAATTGACATCGGCACTTCTTCTATAAAAGCATCTGTGGTGGATAGTGCCACACAGCAGTGCATTGCATCTGCACAATACCCCGAAACAGAAACTGAAATAATTTCGCTGCAACCCGGCTGGGCCGAACAATCGCCGGAGCTTTGGTGGGAGCATACGCAAGCCGTCATCCTAAAACTGCATGCACAAAAAAAATACAATCCAAAAGATATAGCGGCCATTGGTATTGCATATCAAATGCACGGATTGGTAATGGTAGATGCAGCACAAAATGTTTTACGCCACAGTATCATCTGGTGCGACAGCCGGGCAGTTGAAACAGGCAATATCGCTTTTGAAAAAATTGGGGCAGAAAAATGTTTGTCCCATCTGCTCAATTCTCCGGGTAATTTTACCGCAAGCAAATTAGCCTGGGTAAAACAAAACGAACCGGAAGTTTATGCAAAGCTGGATAAAATAATGCTTCCGGGAGATTTTATTGCTATGAAATTAACCGGGCAAATCACCACCAGCATCTCTGCATTATCCGAAGGTATTTTTTGGGATTTTAAAAATGATGAGCTCTCAAAAGAGGTGTTCGGTTATTATGGTTTTGATAAGGCTATCATTCCAACCATAAAAAATGTATTTGATGATCATGGACGCATTACCAATGAAGTAGCAGTAAGTTTATCTTTAAATACAAATATCCCGGTCACCTATAAAGCAGGCGACCAACCCAATAATGCACTCTCCTTAAACGTGCTGCAACCCGGTGAAGTAGCTGCCACCGCCGGCACTTCAGGCGTTATCTATGGTGTAAGCAATCAATTGGAATATGATAAACAATCAAGGGTAAATACATTTGCCCATGTGAACTACAAAGCTCCCTCTCCTTTGTCGAAGACCCCGATTACTTCGGGAGAGAGGGCGGGGGGTGAGGTCCGTTTAGGTGTTTTACTTTGTATAAACGGAACAGGCATTTTAAACCGCTGGGTAAAAGATATTGCAGGCAATAAAAAGAGTTATGCTGAAATAAATGAAGCTGCCAGTAAAATTAATCCCGGCAGCGATGGTATCAGCATTCTGCCCTTTG
>JBBSJJ010000288.1:0-1953 GCA_038257335.1 Chitinophagales bacterium
AGCAACGTAACCGTAGGTGCTTGCATGATTCAATAAACTTTTAAAATAGTAGAACGTTAATACAGTTCATCATGGGCAACGCAGATTTTATTAATACAATTTATACACAACACCAGCAGTCAACCCGCAGTTTTCCGGACAAAGCGCTGGCAGCAGAATTTGTGGACGGATTCTTTTCATTTCTCTTTATACCACAAAATCAAAAAAAGTTGTCGGAATATGAACTGGGCAAAGAATACGAATCTTTGAAAAGCCATTTATCTACCCTCATTTATGATGTGCTTGCAGATGGAGAAAAAACGCAGGAGGTATCCAATATTTTTTTTGAACAACTGCCGCAGGTTTACGATGCCTTGTTAAAAGATGCCGCAGCAATACTTCAGTTTGATCCTGCTGCAGAATCTATTGAAGAAGTGTTGGTGGCCTATCCCGGCTTTTATGCGACTGCAGTTTATCGCCTCAGTAACCTCCTTTGGAAACAAGGAGTAAAAATATTACCCAGGGTTTTTGCAGAATACGCACATAGCAAAACAGGTATCGACATTCACCCGGGTGCAAGCATTGGGTCGTCATTTTTTATAGATCATGGTACTGGTATTGTCATTGGTGAAACAACCGTTATAGGTAACAACGTAAAAATTTACCAGGGTGTTACTTTGGGTGCATTGAGTGTAAACAAACTGTTGGCAAAATCGAAACGGCACCCCACTATTGGAGACAACGTGGTAATTTATTCTGGTGCCACCATACTCGGCGGAGATACCGTGATTGGGAAAAATAGTGTGATTGGTGGTAATGTGTGGCTTACCAATAGTGTATTGCCAGAATCTATAGTGTATCACAAAAGTGAAGTAACAATCAGGGATAAAAATCCTTTGCCTGATGTATTGAATTTTGTTATTTAGACAAGGCGTAGAAATAAAACAATCATAAAAATTTATAACATGAAAGCAAATAACATTCTGGAAACAATTGGCAACACGCCACATGTAAGACTAAATAAATTGTATCCTGGCCATGAAGTGTGGATTAAGTTGGAAAAAACAAATCCTGGTTCAAGCATCAAGGATCGTATTGCATTGGCTATGATTGAAGATGCAGAGGCCAAGGGCCTTTTAAATAAAGACAGTGTGATCATTGAGCCTACATCGGGCAATACCGGTATTGGTCTTGCGCTGGTAGCAGCAGTAAAGGGATATAAAATAACACTCGTGATGCCCGAAAGCATGAGTATAGAAAGAAGAAGGTTGATGAGTTTGTACGGAGCAGAGTTTGTATTAACCCCACGGGAATTAGGGATGAAAGGCGCCATTGCAAAAGCCACCGAACTGGTAGCATCTACACCCAATGCCTGGATGCCACAACAATTTGACAACCCGGCTAACACCGAAATTCATAGAACAACCACGGCACTGGAAATTCTGGAAGATTTTCCCGAAGGCCTTGATTATATCATCACGGGTATTGGAACCGGTGGGCATATCACCGGTGTTGCAGAAATTTTAAAAGAGCATTTTCCTTCTTTGAAAGTTTTTGGGGTTGAGCCGGAGTTATCACCCGTTTTGAGTGGTGGTGCGCCAGGCCCGCATCCGATACAGGGCATAGGTGCTGGCTTTATACCTTCTATTTTAAATACCGAAGTTTTAGACGGTTATATCCAGGTGAGCAAAGAGGAGGCGTTTGCATATACCCAGAGACTTGCCAAAGAAGAAGGAATTTTAGTGGGCATTTCCAGTGGCGCCTCGCTGGCAGCAGTAGCCAAAAAATTGGCAGAAATTCCCGCCGGTGCTAAAATCCTCACCTTCAATTATGATACCGGTGAGCGATACTTATCCATCGAAGGTTTATTCGAATAAAATGAATTAAAAATCCCTTCGGGACTTTTTTTAATAATTTAATCTACCAATTTAGTAGACTTTATGAGGCAAATAGTTCAACAAAGAGGAAAAGTAA
>JBBSJJ010000289.1:0-1938 GCA_038257335.1 Chitinophagales bacterium
AACATACCGGGCTTACTGTCTATTTGAAAATGCACCGGAATAAAGGGTGAATTGGCTCCGGTTGTTTTACCAACAGCCAAAAGTTTTCCATTCAGTTCTTTTGTATTGTAAGATTGTTTGTTTTGTATGATGGTAAAATTAGCTTCCTGTATGCTGTTGATTTTATCTGCATCTTTAAGTGATACATCTGCTTTTAAAATAATGCGCTGGTTTTTAGTAACGGTAGCCAATGGCTGACCCGCTGATACGTATTGGCCTTCGCTAACCATAATGTTTTTAATAAAACCGTTGATGGGTGATGACAGGCTTTTACCACCGCTGTAATTGCGGCCCAGGTTGTTCAATGCAATCTGTGCCTGCTCATACCTGAGTTTTGCCTGTTGATATTCGGCCTGTACAATCAGTTTATCTTTTATCAATTCGCTGGCTCTTGTGTATTCCGATTTTGCATTCGCTAATTCTGCTCTTGCCGACTGCTTAGCTGCTGCTACGTTTTCAAAAGCAATTTCGCCGCCGGTAATACTGAACATCGTTTGCCCAGAACGAATAGCAGCACCTGTGATATTACTATTGCCCACAAACTTTACTACACCGTTTGATTTTGCAGCAATGGTTACTTCATCGCCGGGAGCCGATTGAATTTCGCCTGTCGTTTTTATCACATCAAACATCATTTCTTTTTTCACCGGGGCATTGGCAAATTCCACTTTCCATGCCTGTTCTTTCAGGTAGGAAATATCGCTGCCTGCCGGTGCTTCCGGTTGTGCAGCAATGGCTGTTTTTTCATCAGCATAAATTTGTACGCTGTCAATAATAAACTGGTCGGTAAAATCTTTTGTTTTTATGTCGAACACCAATTTACCCATACCTGCCTGCGCAGGTTGCAATGCCAGGCGAAAGATACCCGGCGAACTTGGGGAAGTAGCAGTATTTTTTATGCCCTTATCAGCCTGTATCAAACTTACTGTGACTGTTCCTTCTGTGTATGGCAGAAAATTTTCTCCCAACAGTGTTAGGTGTGCAGCAAACTTTGAATTTTGGCCAACCACCAATGGCCTGAACTCAACAAAGAGTTCTGTTTTATCTGTATACAGCGTATAGGCAAGTGGCTCTAAACTTTTTGTGGCGACATCATCTTTTGCAGCTTTTGGTTTACAGGCCAGCATCCCGATTGTAAGCAGGCAGATGGTGAATAGATATTTCATAATACTTTTTGTTTGTCTTTAGTGAGTAGCTTTTTACCATCATCATGTACTTGTATATCTGTTTATAAATTATCAATACCGCATGAAAAAGAAAAAAATTTGCAGCGAAAATGCCGCTTATAAATAGCAACTTATTCATTGTTGAAAAATGAAAAGATTAAATAAATAGAGAAAACGCCGAAAGCCTGAAAAGAAATCAGGCAATAAAAGCAGGAGGTGCTTTTATAGGGAAAAAGTATGCGCCTATTAGCTGCACAAAAAGGTCTTCCGTTCGTAAAAGCAGGACTTTTAAAGGAGGTTTTTCCAAATGCTTTATAAAATGCTGAGCAAGATGTACAAATGTTGATGCATTAACAATTTTTTGAGTTTCAATCTTTACAGATTGAACAGCTATGTATTCTACACCTGTAACACCGGTGTGCTGAAGCAGATGAAATCCATTCTCATTATTGTCATCTTCGTGGTCATCATCGTTATCGTTGTGTCCATGATGTTGAGTAGCCTGTTCTGTGTCGTGCTGATGAGGGGTAAAATTATGCGCCAGCAATACCGTATAAGCAGTTGCCAGAAAAATAAATATGACGCATCTTTTAAACATGGGATAACGAAGATAACTTTTATTAATTATTTCTGCGATTCGAAATCATGTTCCATCTGAATATCGTATTCTCCCCGCCGTGCTGCGGCATCTAATTTTGCACGACGAGATAATAGTTCTTGTGCTCCCTTCATA
>JBBSJJ010000290.1:0-1929 GCA_038257335.1 Chitinophagales bacterium
AATTTTTAGGAGGGCTTCTTCCAGCGT
Organism: Chitinophagales bacterium; assembly: GCA_038257335.1. Classification (GTDB taxonomy): domain Bacteria; phylum Bacteroidota; class Bacteroidia; order Chitinophagales; family Chitinophagaceae; genus Ferruginibacter. The sequence continues at coordinate 28 of JBBSJJ010000290.1, forward strand.
CCAACCTGCATTGGCATCTACTCTAAAAATAGCATCGCTGTGTTGGCGCAAGGCGGTTACCATTTCGATATCGTTTGTAGTGCCTACTTTTATTTTATAAATGGGCCAGGGTTTTTCCTGCATTTTTTTTACCATAGTTTCAATGCTGTCTATACCGATGGTAAAATCTGTGAGGGGTGCCTTGGCGGTATCGAGACCCCAGAGTTCGTGCAGTTGTTTTCGTTTGAGTTTGCCAAAAATGTCCCAGCCTGCTATATCAAGGGCGCACACCAAAAACGGATTTTTGGGGAACAGGTGATGCAGGTAATGCCAGTAGCGTTCGGGATCGGTGAAGGTAAATTTCTCCAGGAACATTCTTTTGGCTTCCAGGTCTTCTATCATTTTTTCTACCGGGATATCGTAGTAGCTGATGGCCGGTGCTTCGCCATAGCCCTTTATGCCAAAGTGATCTAACGCTACCACAAAAGTAGATTGATGTGTTTTGGTTCCTTTAGAAATGGTGAACGGATGGGTAAAAGGCAACTCGTATTTTTTGTAGGAAACTTTCATATTCTATTGGCCGGTTGGGCGGGGTTTTACATAAAAAAATTACAGCTGTTTGTTGGCTACAACTGTGAGAACGTTGCTTTATTTTGTTGCCCATAGCAGTCGGTAAAAGCTGCCAAAGGGTACACTGTAAAAGAGTTCCGAAATAATCGGGATGTGCCACGTTGCCACCGAAGTTCCACAAATAAATATTACCGGGTCAACAAAAAATTATCTTCCGCTATCCTGTATCATGGTTTTGATTGCAAGGATAAAGCCGGGCTCTGCCAGTAAATCTTCCAGTTTTAAATGCATGCGGTAATTCCAGTAATGATCGGGGTTTGCCGGGTTGTTGATGCGCTCTTCTTTGGGATCTGCAATACGCAGGCTATCGTCCATACAAAGAAGATCTTGTATAAGAAACACCGCCCACATGGCCGGCGAATTTAAATGCTGCTGCACAATTTCCCTGCAAAGCCAGGGTTCGGCAAAATAAGGGGCATTACCGTATTGCCTTAGTTGCTGGTTGAAAAACTCTTGCGAGGTTTTGCGGTCGTCTTCCCACCATTCCCTGATGGTGGGCATGTCGTGGGTGGATGGCGTTACTACGCTGAGGTACCGCGCATTAAGCGGATTGGAAAATTTTTCATTTTCTTTCTTCGGCATGCGTTGCACTTCCAGGGCCAGCATTTGCATATCTGCTAAAACCCCTTCTACCATTTTGGGCACCATACCAAGATCCTCTGCGCAAATGAGCATGTTGGTGCTGCGCCTGAGCGCATCCAGTTTTTGAATGCCTTCTTTTTCCCAAAGTGTATTTTGCTTGTTGTAAAAATAATCGTCGTACAGGCGGTTGAGCCCCTGCTGCCGGTGGTATGGCAGTGACTTGAAAGACTCCGTACCATGCATGCCTATGCGCAGGTGATAATTGTACGGCAACTTTTCGTCCCGGATGGCAATGATGTTGCTGAGTAAATTAAACAAGCCGGGTTGCAACTGACCTGCTTCAGTATTTTTTGCAAAGAAGGCGGCTATTTTTTGTTGGGTGTTGAGCGTTTCTTTGAAGCGATTGTCTTGCAGAAAAGTTTCTTTTACAAAACCGCTGTGCTCCCCAAAAAGATCATGTAGCAACTGGTCTGTGATATGAGGCTCGCAAAAACGATCTTCAGAAAACTGCACGCCGGCAGCCTCGAATTCGTTGTGATGAAAGGGCCAGGCAGGCACAAATTTACCCATGATGCCTTCTATGCTTTGCAGCGGTATAGCCCAAATGCGGAAAAACCCTAGCACATGGTCTATTCGAATGGCATCGAAATAATTGCTCATGTGCTCCATACGCTGGCGCCACCAGGCATAATCGTCTTCTGCCATTTTTTC
>JBBSJJ010000291.1:0-1927 GCA_038257335.1 Chitinophagales bacterium
AAACCAACAACCAAACGGTCAGACGGAGACGTCGGACCGGTTACCCTCCCTCAAGCGCACATTCACGTTAGTAAACGGACAGGTTACCTACATCAACAATACCACCTGCACCGATTATAAACAGGGCCAGGTAGGCACACCAGATTACAGCGATTTTTATTTAGACAAATATATTTCTGCCATTGAAGTGATCAACCCCATGCACAGTTTATGGAGTGATGGCCGCTGGAACAAACTCACCATGGCACATGGCTGTTACTGGGGCAAGTGTACCTTCTGCGATATTAGTTTAGACTATATAAAAAATTACGAGCCCATCACTGCATCATTACTTGCCGACCGCATGGAAGAAATGATAGCACAAACCGGGCAAAGCGGTTTTCATTTTGTAGATGAAGCCGCACCACCTGCATTAATGCGTGCCCTTGCTATAGAGATCATCCGCAGAAAATTAATTGTAAGCTGGTGGGCCAATATCCGTTTCGAAAAAAGTTTTACTAGGGACCTTTGCATCCTCTTAAAAGCATCCGGCTGCATTGCCATCAGCGGCGGACTGGAAGTCGCCAGCGACCGCCTATTGCAACTGATCCAAAAAGGAATTACCGTTGCACAGGTGGCTAGGGTAAATAAACATTTTACCGAAGCCGGCATAATGGTGCATGCCTATTTAATGTATGGTTTCCCCACGCAAATGGCGCAGGAAACCATTGACAGCCTGGAAATGGTGCGCCAGCTTTTTGAAGCCGGTATTTTACAATCCGCCTTCTGGCATTTATTTACCATGACGGCACACAGCCCTGTTGGATTAAACCCCGCTGCCTACAAAGTACAAAAAGTTAGCGAAGCAATCGGCAGCTTTGCCAACAATGATATTGAACATATTGACCCCACCGGTGCCGATCATGAAAGTTTCAGCTTTGGCCTAAAAAAATCTTTGCTCAATTATATGCACGGTGCCTGTTTTGATTATCCTTTGCAAAAATGGTTCGATCATAAAGTACCACGCACAACCATACCGCCCGACTATATTATTAAAGCAATTGAAGAGCCCGAGCTACCCAACACAAATGCCAATACCAAAGTGCTGTTTATCGGCAACCAACCCACAGCCGAAAAAATAGTCAAAAGCAAAAAAGGAAATCAGTGGGAAATGCTGCAGCTAACATTCACTACCAAAAAAGAAACTATCATTATTAAAGTTGATGAAGTCCAGGGAAACTGGTTACTAAACATACTCTCAACGATAAACGTGAGAAACGAAAAACAAGAAACATTAGAAAAGCTGAAAGCAAGTTATGAGGCTGCTGGCTTGGAAGACTTTGAATTATTTTGGGATAACAAACCGGTTAATGGATTGTGGAAGGCGGGGTTGTTGATGTTGTAAACGCTTTAACCTTTTCAACAACAAAATATCAGAAGAACCATTATCTTTTATTGATTTAGGTAAACTTATCTGCGCCAGATTTTTGCCCATTTAATATATTCTGATGGGCGAATACCATAGCGTGCAATATTTCCCTCATGCAAACTCATTAATTCTGTTTCAATAGCTTCTTTAAATTTGCTTTGCTCAATTTCCAGTATTTCTGCTGCCTTTGTTTCAATTAAAATTATAGTTTCACGGTAAGGCAATTCTTTTGAAACAATTTCAAATATAAGCGACCGGATCTGTACTCTGTACTTTAAGCGAAAGGGGTCGGGCTCACCTAAAGACTGCCTCAGTGCTGAATACCGGGCAGATGATCTTTCATAAGCCCATAAAAAAACATCCTTTATTAATTCAATGCTGTTTAACTCATACACGGCAAGCATTCCTTTTATATAAAGCGAATCTGAAACATCAATAAAAGAAACAGGCACCAGATTTTTTCTGTTGAGCGAAATATTTGCAGCAAGCCGGGACACCCGCTTGTTTACATCATCAAAA
>JBBSJJ010000292.1:0-1918 GCA_038257335.1 Chitinophagales bacterium
GTTATTGAAAATAAATTATCGCTGCAATGGTTTATCGACATGAAGAAATTCATGGAGAAAAATCCGGAAGCGCTGCAATCAGTTATGAGCGATGAAATAACTTTTCATCCTTCCAAAGCAAAGAATACTTACAATCACTGGCTGGAGAATATCAAAGACTGGTGCATCAGTCGCCAACTTTGGTGGGGACAGCGGATACCGGCATGGTATGATGAAAACGGTAATTATTATGTAGGGGAAGATAAAGCATCTGCTGAAAAATTAGCTGCTGCGCAAAATTCGTCATTCGTCATTGGTCAATCGTCATTGGTTCAAGACGAAGATGTATTGGATACCTGGTTCTCTTCCTGGCTTTGGCCGATGGAAGTTTTTAAAGGCATTAGCAATCCGGGTAATGAAGAAGCGAAATACTACTACCCCTCCACCACTTTGGTTACCGGGCAGGATATCATTTTCTTTTGGGTGGCCCGCATGATCATGGCTGGTTATGAGTACGAAGACAAGAAACCTTTCAACGACGTGTACTTCACAGGTATGGTAAGAGATAAGCAGGGAAGAAAGATGAGTAAGCAATTGGGCAACTCACCGGACCTGCTGGGCTTGATTGATCAATACGGTGCAGATGCTACGAGGTTCGGCATCATGATCTCTTCTCCGGCAGGCAATGATTTATTATTTGATGAAGGCGCTCTGGAGCAGGGCCGCAATTTCAACAACAAGATGTGGAATGCGCTGAAGCTGGTAAAACTGTGGGAAGGCAGAGGGCAGTCGGCAGTGGGCAGTGGGCTGTTGGCAGAAGGCAGTGGTCAGTCGGCAGCGTTTGCGGTACAATGGTTTGAGAGCCGGTTAAATGAAGTGCGGCTGGAAGTGGATGAACTAATAAAACAATTTCGCTTAAGCGAAGGGTTGAAAACAATTTACTCCCTGATATGGGATGATTTCTGTAGCTGGTATTTAGAATGGATCAAGCCGGGCTTTGAACAACCCATAGATGCTGCAGTTTACGAAAAAACGATCGGCTTCTTTACCGAACTCATGCAATTGCTGCATCCCTTCATGCCATTTGTTACAGAAGAAATTTATCATCAGCTGGCAGAAAGAAAAGATGACTTGTGTGTAAAACAATTTGCCCCGGCCGGAACTACAGACAGTACTGTGTTGGGCAATGCGATCTTATTAAAAGATATGATCACCGGTATTAGAGATGTAAGAAACAAGCAACAGATAAAACCAAAAGAAGCCATTGCCCTGCACATTCAAACAGGCAATGCAGCCGTGTATAAAACTTTAGAAAATATTTTAGCCAAACAGGTAAATACAAAATCTATTAATTATACCAACGATATAGTAGCAGGTGCCATTACCTGCGTAATTGGCAAGGATAAATTCTACATAGAAACAGAACAGCCGATGGATACCGGCAAACAAAAAGATGAACTGCAAAAAGAACTCGATCACCTGAAAGGATTTCTCATTTCTGTAGAAAAAAAACTGGGTAACGAAAAGTTTGTGGCCAATGCAAAACCGGAAGTGCTGGCACTGGAAGAAAAGAAAAAATCAGACGCTCATACGAAGATTAAGATCATTGAAGAAAGCCTGGCGGGGTTGTAATCAATGGGCAATAGGCAAGAGGTCAATGGGCAATAGGCAATGGGCAATGGGCAATTGGCAATAGGCAATTTGCAATAGGCAACTTACAATAGGCAATGGGCAATAAGCAATGGACAATAAGCAATGGGCAATAAGCAATGGGCAATGGGCAATGGGCAATAAGCAATCAATGTCGTTGACTTAGGCTCCAATAGAGTTTCCTGTTTATAGAATGGTCTGGCTAATTGTATTAAAAGCTCCGTAGGTGCTTCCGGTGCTTAGGAGACTCCTACGGAGTCTGGAAAAATTATTCATTTCGATGTTTCTA
>JBBSJJ010000293.1:0-1911 GCA_038257335.1 Chitinophagales bacterium
CTTTTCACCATGATCTCACCTTCCATTAATTTCACCAGTTCTTTGGTAAGCGCCAGTCCAATGCCTGTGCCTTCTGTATTGCGGGTATGGCTATTATCTAATTGGTAAAACCTGTCAAAAATATGAGGCAACTGGTTTTCTGGTATGCCTATACCGGTATCTTTTACTTTAATAACCACGGTGGTTTTTTGCCCGTTCTGCTCTGGCAAAATTTCTAAAACAGAAATGTAAATATTCCCTTTTTCAGGGGTAAACTTTAAGGCATTAGACAAAAGGTTTGAAACAATCTGCCTCACTTTTTCCTGATCAAATTCCAGGAAGAGTGCATCTATATCTGAAAGAAAGTGTAACTGCTTTTGCTGGCTTTCGGCAAGCGAATGAAACGATTCTACTATGTAACGAAGAAAGTGAATGATATCTGCTTTTGCTAATTGCAATTGCATTTTACCATTTTCCAGTTTGGAGAGGTCCAGCATTTCGTTTACCAGGTTTAATAGGCTTTGCCCGTTACGGATAATCATGTCCATGCCATTGTTAAAGTGCTCTGCTGGTTTGTTCACTACCTGGTGTGCCATACCCAAAATTACCGTAAGGGGTGTACGAAACTCGTGGGTGATATTGGTGTATAGTTGCGTTTTAATAGTATCTAGTTCCTTTACCCTTTTAGCCTCAAGTTTTTCAAAATTTAGTTGCGACTTCAGTTTGGCCCTGTTTACGCTAAAAATAAACCAGGCTCTTATAAGCAAAGCAAATAGCAAAGCATACAGCAGGTAGGCCCACCAGGTACCCCACCACGGTGGCAATACTGTAATTTGTAATTCATTTATTTTTTCGCTCCATATGCCCTGACTATTACTACCCTGCACTTTAAAATTGTATTTGCCAGCCGGCAGGTGCAGGTAAGTAGCCGACCGCCTGTTGCCACTCTCCACCCAGTTTTTATCAATGCCAATTAACTGATAGCGGTACTTATTTTGCCAGGGAGCTGTAAAGTCAAGTGATGAAAATTCCAAAGTGAGAATATCCTGTAGATGGTTTAGCGTTATACTTTTAGTTTGTTCAATATTGCTTTGCAATACGGCTGTTTTGTCGCCGGGTAATATAGGTTCATTATTGATGAGTATATTGGTGATGAAGACCCCTGGGGCAAATTGCGTAGTAAGCATTTCTTTCGGATCAAATACGTTTAAGCCATTTACTCCCCCAAAAGCAAGGTGGCCGTTCGGCAGCCGGGCATAAGCTCCCGTATTAAATTCATCATCCTGCAATCCATGCGCTTTAGAAAAATTTCTAAACTTCCATTGGCTGCTATCGCTACTGCGGCCAGTAAACAAACAAAAAATACCGTTATTGGTGCTCCCCCAAATGTTACCTTCATTATCGGGCAATATGCCATACACTACATTATGTTGTAAACCATCCTTAGTGGTAAGATGAAAAAAATCACCTGTTTTTTTATTCAACCTGTTCAGGCCTCCACCCTTTGTACATATCCATAAATATGTATCCGGTTCTGATGGATCATCCATAATGCAGGACACATGATTATAATTAAGAGAGTTTCTGCTTTTGGTATTATTGTAATACCATTTTATTTCAGGGCTCACATAGTTAGTCTTATTAAAAACAAGTTTTGCAAATCCATCCTGGGTACCTATCCAGAAAACTCCTTGCTTGTCCTCATATAATGCTGTGCAGAAAGAATTGGGCAACATGGGCCGGGCAGGATTGCTGTTAATATTAATACTGTCAACCTTGCCATTAGTTGGATTCAAGCGGGTGAGTGCGCCGCCCAATCCCGGAAACCAAATAGTGCCTTTACTATCTTCCAGCATGGGTTGTTTGTCGCCCACACCATGGTAATTATTTATTTCAGGATGTGCTGTAAGTCTGCCGGATGAAGGATTATAA
>JBBSJJ010000294.1:0-1910 GCA_038257335.1 Chitinophagales bacterium
CTCAAAGTTTTTGTAGATAAATAAGATGTGGTAATAAAATATCGAACTTTCTTTCCAACATTTTAAGAAGTTGTTTGGGTCAATTATTTTGTACCTGGCCTCGTTTTTTTGGGAACCAACAATTGTGCCTTGTAGCATCATGGTTGTGTCATTGCAAATCCCAACAAAGGTTTGTGTGTAGCCTCGGGACTTGCCGACTTTCGGCATCCCGATGTTACACTTGAATCGGGACTTGTACTACATACCATTCCTGAACTTAAATTATGCAATAGGGAAACATACTAATCAAATAAACCATGTTTAAGAGAAAAGTAAGTTTAAGTAGCCCATGCCTTGTCCCCTTTTTTATAAGGGTAGCTTCCATCAAATTTACCAGGTACCGCTATATATCTTAATGCTTGTGTTGCACCTTCTTTAGAATTAAAATATCCTAGTAGCGTCAACTCTTTCATCATCCTGAAATAGTGGCTGGGTGCATCTTTTTCTTTTTTATCCTGGAAAGATTTTTGTTCTTTATCCAACGCAGTCAATAGTTCTGTACGCTGCACGGAAGTTATTTTTACAAACGAATGGTTGTATTTCTGGTCGCTTAATTCATCCAGTTTTTCTAACCCTTGCATAAATATCTTTTGGTCTTTTTCTTCATAGCAATCCATTACCATCAAGGCCATAAAATTTCCCACTTTGGCAGCCTTTGCGCCAGGGCTGGAGGTTTCAGGCAAAATGGTATCTGCAATTTCATTGAGGTATGCTACCTGGCTTTCGGTAAACATTGCGTTAACCTGTTTGTCAGACGACTTGCAACCTGTACTTGTAAAAAGGCTGCCACCCACAATGGAGCCACCTAACAGCAGGCTTATGTTTTGAATGAGTTCTCTTCTGTTCATAAAAGTAAATTGTATTTTAATTTTGGATGTTAGTGTATGTTTTTTCGGTTGATATTATTTTCAAGTTGCATAAACACGATGAAAAATGGTATGCCGTACAAGTGAGTGACACAAGGATGCTCCCATGAAAAACAACTGCCGGTACCATAATTAAATTTTTTCTTAATTTTTTATAAATTCCCTTTCTTCAATTCACTCACCGCAAAATTTGCAGCCCTTGCTGTTAATGCCATGTAGGTAAGCGATGGGTTTACACAAGAGGCAGACGTCATACAGGCACCATCTGTTACAAAAACATTCTTTGCATCCCACACCTGGTTGTTGCCATTCAACACAGAAGTTTTTGGGTCTTTGCCCATCCTTGCTGTACCCATTTCATGAATACCGTGCCCCATATTATGTCCGCCATCTCCACCCGATACATTTTTTACCCCGGCATTTTCCAGCATCGCAATAGACTCTTTCAATATATCAATACGCATTTTTTTCTCATTTTCCTGTAGCTCCGCATCCATGGCTAAAATGGGCAAGCCCCATTTATCTTTTCGGGTTTTGTCCAAAGAAATTTTGTTGTCATGATTGGGTAACACTTCACCAAATCCGCCCCAACCGATGGTCCATTCACCGGGTTCGGTTAATGCTTCTTTAAAACTGGCACCAATATTCATTTCTGCTATCTCCCTGCTCCAGCCTCTTCTGCTGGCACCACCCTGGAAGCCATAGCCACGAAGAAAATCTCTTTTATCGCCAAACAAATTTGCAAACCGTGGAATGTATATACCGTTCGCCCGGCGGCCATAAACATATTTATCTTCAAACCCTTCCACCGTGCCCGAAGCGCCAATATTGTAATGATGATCCATTACGTTGTGGCCAAGTTCCCCGCTACTGCTGCCCAATCCATCAGGCCACACATCCGTGGCAGAATTCATGAGCACCCATGCCGAGTTTAATGCAGAAGCATTTACAAAAACAATCTTGCTAAAATATTCTACCGTCTTGTTTGTTTCTGCGTCCAGTACC
>JBBSJJ010000295.1:0-1872 GCA_038257335.1 Chitinophagales bacterium
AATTTTATTTGGGATCACCGATGTTTTTCGGGTACTGATTATGATGACCTTAAAAAGGAGTCTGCAATTTTTAGCATCCTAAACGATGCCGGAGAAGACTGGGAAGAAATGGTAGACGACGAGAAAGGCAACTATGATTACCTGATGTATGCTGATGTGGAATTTAGAAACCCCGCGGTAAGAGAAGAATTAAAGAAATGGGGAAAGTGGTACAAGGAAAAAGTAAATTTCGATGGCGTGCGGCTGGATGCGGTGAAACATATTTCCCCCTTGTTTTACAATGAGTGGCTCGATTTTATGAGAGCTCAGTTTGGCAAGCAGTTTTTTGCCGTAGGCGAATACTGGGCACCCGGCAACCTGGAGCTTATGCAAAAATATATTGCTGCCACCAACGGAAAAATGTCCCTGTTCGATGCAGCCCTTCACCACCAGTTTCATGTAGCTTCCGAACAAGGGAAAGATTTTGACCTCGCAACAATTTTTGATGATACACTTGTGCAGGCAAATCCCCTGCTGGCCGTAACGGTGGTGGATAATCACGATACGCAACCGTTACAGGCACTGGAAGCCCCGGTAGCAGGGTGGTTCAAGCCCCTTGCCTATGCGCTCATCTTGTTGAGAAAAGATGGTTACCCCTGTATTTTTTACCCGGATATTTACGGCGCAAAATATGTTGATAAAGGAAAAGACGGCAACGATCATGAAATTACCATCGCTGCAGTGCCTGCACTGGACCAGTTGCTTTGGCTAAGAAAAAACAAAGCCTGGGGAGAACAGCGGGATTATTTTGATCATGGCAATTGTATTGGCTGGGTAAGAGAAGGCAAGAAAACTGCCGCCGGTTGCGCAGTACTTATGAGCAACAGCGAGGCAGGTTCTAAAGCCATGCTAATGGGGACCCAATATGCAGGTAAAAGTTTTTATGATTATTTAAACAAAGATGCAGACCCTGTAGTCATTAATGAAAAAGGCTGGGGACAGTTTCATTGCGGGGCTGCTTCGGTGGCAGTATGGGTTACGGATCAATCATAAGCTGGTATCTTTTAATTCGGGTTTCCTTAACGAAAAGCTTTCCTATTTTTATCGCATGAAAAAATATTTGCTCTACCTCCTTTTCTTTTTTTTAGGCCACTTTCAATTTGCCCATGCCCAAAGCACACCATACAAAGCTGTAGATGATTTTGTGGTAAAATTAGGTGCATTGGATAGCCAAAATGTAGCGCAGATCACAGAAGCGCTCACCTTAAAATTGGACGATAAAGAACAGAAAGCACGGGCCATCTTTTTTTGGATAGCCAACAACATTGCCCTTGATCCTAAGGCCATCAAAATAAATGATGAAAGAAAATCCTTGCCCGAGGATGTCGTAAAATTTAGAAAAGCAACCTCACTTGGTTTTTCAAAACTCTTCCAGGAAATGAGCAGCCTGGCAAACATCCGGTGCCTTGCAGTGGATGGCTACGTAAAGAACAGTATTGATGACTTAAACAACCCTGCAGACGAGATCAATCATTCCTGGAATGTGATACAGTTAGGGCCGAGCCCAGACAGGTGGTATTTTGTAGATGTGGCCCGTGCTTCGGGAACGTTGGATAAAAAAATGACGCTTTTTGTAAAAGACTTTACAAGCGCCTATTTTTTTGCAAACAAAACATTGTTCAACCTGGACCATTACCCAGACAATGGCGCATGGCAACTAGGTGGTGGACCCAAGAGCCTCAAAGATTTTTACAACCTTCCCGTTTTTTACAACGCTGCCTATTTATACGATGTTAGAAAACCCACACCCGCTACTGGTTTCATCAAAACAAAAACAAAGGCCAAAACCAATTTCAGTATTCCTTTTGGTGCTGCAGGTGCAAGCACTGTAGA
>JBBSJJ010000296.1:0-1871 GCA_038257335.1 Chitinophagales bacterium
CTATTATTGTTACCAGAGTTTTAAACATCGCATCAGGAAGCAGGTAGATGAGCAAATGAAAATTTCGCTTTTATCAGTTGGCATGATGCTATTGCCGGTTGTTTTATTAATACTGGTTATTGGGTTATTGATAGCTGGTTCGGAGAATACTAAATTGGTATTGGCCTATGGGTTCGTAGTTTTTTTTGGATGGCTAACCGCAATTATTTTTGGAATGACTTTTAAAACACTGCCGTTTATTATTTGGAACAAAGTGTATCACTTGCAGGCGGGTCTTGGCAAAACACCCAATCCCAAAGATTTATTCAGCAGCCGGATTTTTTCTGCTATGGCCATTGTTTATTTGCTGGGTTTTGTTGTTTTTATCGCAGGTATTATCTCCGCTAATATGATTGTTTTAAAAATGGCCAGCCTATTCTTAATATTGTCCGCATTGCTTTATAATTGGAATGTCATTAAATTGTTCCTGCATAAATCTACACCGCTATGAATGTGATAACCAATAACAATCTCAGGTGTACTGTTGCCCTGGCTGCTCTTGAAAATGTAATGGATCCGGAAATTGGTTTAAACGTGGTAGACCTTGGCTTAATTTACCAAATAGATTTTGATGATATTTCTTCCAAAATATTTATTACCATGACCTTGACTACACAATTCTGTCCCATGGGCGCATCCATTACCGGGGCGGTGCAACGGGCACTGGAAAATACATTTATAGATACGCAGGTGCTATTGGAACTTACCTTTGACCCACCCTGGAGTCACGAATTTATTTCTGAAGAAGGGAAAAATTTTTTAAACCAATAATTATGCTGAGCCTTACCTGCAAAACTGCCATCAAAGCGGTCATTTACCTGGCCTCTAAATTTGAATCAGGCGAAAAATCGGGCATCAAAGAAATTGCAGCTTATATAGATGCCAGTGAACACACGGTGGGCAAAATGCTGCAAACGCTGGTAAAAGAAAAAGTTATCCTTAGCACAAAAGGCCCCAATGGTGGCTTTTTTATTTCTGCCAAACAAATAGCACAGCCCATCATAAATATCGTAGATGCCATTGATGGTCGTCAAATTTTTAAACAGTGCGGCCTCGGGTTAAGCAAATGCAGTGGTTTGCACCCATGCCCCATACATGATAGTTACAAAGAGGTGAGAGACCTGTTTGAAAAACTCTGCATAGAAAAAAAAGTAAGAGATCTGTTTGAGCCAGTGAACAATGGCCTTACTTACCTGGTTGGTTAATGGAACCTGCCAACTCCAGGGCCTCAAATAACAAGATAAACAGTCACCTTGGTAGAAAGTGTAGCGGGTAGCGCTCAAGCCAAAGCCCAATATTCTTAATTACCTTTGCACCCTAACAACCATTTATATTGTGAATTTATTTGCACTTACCAGCCGCATCATCATTACTTGCAGCAATCGTTTATCTCCCTGGCTTTTAAAAGAAACGGAAGCCCTTGGCTACAAAGCCGTGCGCACTTTTAAAACCGGAGTAGAACTTGAAGGTACTCTGCAGGAGTGCATTCAACTAAACCTAAACCTGCGTTGCGCCAGCCAGGTATTGTTTTCTATCAAAGAGTTTAGAGCAACCAACGCAGATGATTTGTACAAAGTTTTGCTGGATATGCCATGGGAATCCATCATTCCTGCGGATGAATATTTTTCTATCAGCAGCAATGTGAGCAATGAAACCATTACCAATAATTTATTTGCCAACGTAAAAGTAAAAGACGCCATCGCAGACAGGTTTAGAGAAAAAACCGGTGCTCGGCCAAACTCAGGATCTGAGTTAAATGGCGTGGTAGTTCATTTATATTGGAAGGACGACCTGGCAGAAATATTTATAGATACCAGCGGTGAAACGCTGAG
>JBBSJJ010000297.1:0-1868 GCA_038257335.1 Chitinophagales bacterium
ATAAATAAAAGGGGAAATAAAATCGCTATGAGTAGGTATTTTTTGGAATCGCTATACCCAACCTTGCTTGACTGATTTAATGATGAGCTCAATGGGTGAGTTACATTTAGCCTTGACAAGTATATTTTTTCTATGGGTATTTACGGTATGCAGGCTTATGTATAACTCGTCAGCAATTTGCTTGCTGTTCCTGCCTTCTACAATTTGTTTTAGTATTTCTCTTTCCCTTCGGGTAAACATGTCGAAAGAGTTGGTGAAAATTTCCGTATCCTGAATGTTGTAATGGGAAGGTTCGCCATCAAGGCCTATAATGGAGAAACAAGGCGTTCCGGTCGGCTTTATATGAGAGATATCTGTGTGCAGCACAAGGCTTCGGTAGTAACTGTTGGCATCGTAATCTATCGGTAATATTTGGTGCAGCAGTCGTACATAACTGCCATCCTTTGTGCGCATGCGGTAGTCATGCTGGTATTTATAGCTTCCCCTTTTTTCCAGGGGCAACCCTTTTAAAAACTCGGTTGATCTATTTTCATAACTCAGGAAATACACTTTATCATCCGGATGGATACTGTCCATAAAAAACATAGCATCCATCTCAGCCGGTTCAAACCCAAGAACCTCTCTAATCTCGGGGCTTACAAATTCGAATGCTGCATGAAATACATTAAATACCATGTAGTAGTGGCGGCCCGCTTGAAAAATATTTAACAGCCGCTTATGGAGGTCAAGTTCCAGCCCAAGTTCTTTTAGGCCCATGGGTTCTGCCTTAATTGCTGTACCCCAAATATTTTTGGCGCTAAGATAAAATTTAGACAGTTGTTTTTCCATAATGCAAATTGTCGTTTTCGAAGTGCCTAATTTTTATTCTGTACTTCAGTTTTAAACCTGCTTCCGGCAGTTATAAAAAACTTTTCTTGGTTAAAGAGGTCAGAAACAATACTACTCCATCAGCATGCTTCGCAGTTCTAATGTACCACGAACCTATATTAAAAATAATCTATTTATCAGTTATAATCATACCCCGCAATGGGTATATTTTCGTTAAGGCCGGCACTTGTATCCCCAACACTGCCCTTCAAGTGGAGCGTATTATCAGCAGTTACGGTACTTTGCCGTCACCCTCAGGCTGAGATTGAGAGAAAGCCATTATTTTAAAGTTAGCACCCTTTAACAAATCCTTTATTAAACTATCAGCACCGTGCTTCGTCTATCACTGCACAACAACTTTAAAACGACTAAAAAAATAATCATGAAAAAGATAATTGCCCTCTCCCTCGCATTTGCCATTGTAAGTTTTAGTGTATCTGCCCAGCAAAACAGGCAAATGAAATCTCACAAAAAAGGTACAGAAATGCAGCAGGGACAACAAAAGGAAATGATGAAAGACCTCAACCTTTCTGATGCACAAAAAGCACAATTTAAAGCAAACAGGGAAGCCAATAAAGCCAAGATGGAAGCTTTGAACCAGCAGGACAATTTATCGGTGAAAGAAATGCGGGAGCGCAAAGCAGCCTTGATGCAAGAGCAAAAAGCACAAATGGAAAACCTGCTTACTGCAGAACAAAAAGCCACTGTGGCAGCTAGAAAAACCAGCATGGATGGTAAAAGAAAAAACATGGATGGCCAGCGTGGAGAAGCGATGAAAGAGAAACTTGGCCTTAGCAATGAGCAAGCAACCAAACTGAAAGCGCTCAATGAAGCCAATCATGCAAAAGTTAAAGCCATACAGGCCAATGCATCGCTGAGCAAGGAGCAAAAGAAAGCCCAGATGAAAGCGGTAAGAGACGCCGCCAAAGTAGAGCGCCAAAACATTTTAAGCGCAGAGCAGATCCGAGAAATGGATGAAATGAAGAAAGAAAGTAAAGGCA
>JBBSJJ010000298.1:0-1837 GCA_038257335.1 Chitinophagales bacterium
ATCATTATGCTTACAGATACGAAAATCTAGATCATCAGTCTGACCTATATAAAACGAGCCATCTTTTTTGCTCTGAATCAGATATACAAAAAAGCACTTCTTCATGCGGAGACTGAGGGATTCGAACCCTCGATACAGTTTCCCGTATACACACTTTCCAGGCGTGCTCCTTCAACCACTCGGACAAGTCTCCAATAAATAATAGAACTGGCAAAACATCATTTTATAAAAAGTTGTTTTGCGGGCTGCAAATGTAAGTGCTATTATCCTCTTAGTAAAATCATTCTACAACCTTTTCCATTTGGAGTCCTCTCGAGCCTTTTAATAGTATCTGGCAGTTTTCGAACTTTTGTTGCTGATACCATTCTTTTGCTTGTGTTGAATCTGTGAAATGGTGAAATGTTGGAGGGAGGTCGGTGAAATCTTTACCTACTAATGCAACCTGATGCCACGGGTATTGCGTAAGAAGTTCCACTATGGCTGCGTGTTCTTGAAGACTTGCTTCTCCAAGTTCCATCATGGCTCCAAGGATAACGATCTTTTTACCGCCTTCCATTTTGGCAAAATTTTCTATGGCTGCTTTCATGCTGGTGGGGTTGGCATTATAAGCGTCCATAATAACTGTATTGCCCTTTTGTTTTATAAGCTGCGACCGGCTGTTGGAAGGCGAATAGGCTTCAATGGCTGTCTTTATAGCATCCTCGGGTACATCAAATGCTTTGCCTATGCACACTGCCGTTAAAATGTTGGGTAGGTTGTAACCGCCCACCAATTGCGTTTTAAGCGAGGGGAGATTGGCGCCGTGAGTTATGCGTACTTCCAGGTAGGTTTCGTCGCTTACGATGCTGCCTGTGAGCTCGCCCTTTGTTTCTCCATAGCGAACAATACTTTCTATGCCGGTGCTCATTTGTTCGAGGTAATCGTAATCTGCATTGATAAAAGCAGTACCATGACTTGACCTGATAAAATCAAACAGTTCGCCCTTGCCTATTCTCACACCTTCTTCACCGCCAAATCCTTCCAGGTGGGCCTTTCCACAATTGGTTATGTTCCCATGCGTGGGGAGGCAGTATTCGCAATAACTCTCTATTTCTTTACGATGATTGGCTCCCATTTCTATGATGGCCATTTGTGCACCTTTTTGTACTCTTAATATCGTGAGTGGCACGCCAATGTGGTTGTTTAGGTTGCCCTCCGTTGTGTAGGTCTTGTACCTGGTGGCCAGTATGGCACTTACCAGCTCCTTAGTGGTTGTTTTTCCGTTGCTGCCTGTAATGGCAATAAATGGTATAGAAAATTGTTGCCGATGGAATTTAGCTAGTTGCTGTAAAGTACGGAGAGCGTCCTCTACTAAAATGATCCGATCACTTTTAAACTCTGTAACCTCGTCACAAATACAAAAAGTTGCTCCGGCTTGCAGCGCTTGTTCCGCATAGTGGTTACCATTAAATTTGGGTCCTTTCAGGGCAAAGAATAAATCTCCGTTTTTTATTTTCCTTGTATCCGTTTCTACTTTTGGGCTTTGCTGATAGAGGGCATAGAGTTCTTCAATATTCATCTTTCAAAAATAGGAATATGCATTAAATGAAGGGCATAAAAAAACCTCCCTTTTGCAAGGGAGGTTTTTTATGCTTATTATTTTTTCTTTCTTGAATTTTGTTTTTTGCTTCCAAAGATATTTCCTTCTTTAAACCCGGGTCCTTCCGGCGGGCCAAGATAGGTTTGTGCACAACGGAAACCGACGGTACTTGCACCCTGGTCTTCTTCCATGTAACGACGTGTGCCTGGCGATAACCAATAAGCCCTGTCATTCCAGCTACCACCTTTAATAACTCTC
>JBBSJJ010000299.1:0-1826 GCA_038257335.1 Chitinophagales bacterium
AACGATGTTACCATTGTAAAAGCCATTGGCTCTTATGTTTGGGACGATAAAGGCACCAAATATTTGGATCTTTATGGTGGCCATGCAGTCATCAGTATTGGCCATACGAACCCGCATTGGGTGAAACGAATAGAAGACCAGATGCACCTGATTTCTTTTTATTCCAACTCCATCAAAATTCCATTGCAGCAGGAGTTGGCAGACAAACTGGGCAAAGTTTCCGGCAAAGAGGATTACCAGTTGTTTCTATGCAACTCCGGTGCAGAAGCCAATGAAAATGCATTGAAGCTGGCCTCTTTTTACAACAACAGGAAAAAGATAATTGCTTTTAAAAAAGCATTTCACGGCCGCACATCACTGGCAGTGGCTGCTACGGATAATCCCTCTATTGTGGCACCGGTAAATGAAACAACCAACGTATTGTTTCTTCCTTTTAATGATGAAACAGCCTTGCAGCGCACGTTTGCGCAGCATGAAATTGCCGCTGTAATTGTAGAAGGCATCCAGGGTGTGGGCGGCATCAATGTTGCTTCTGACTCTTTTTTGCAAAGCATCCGGTCTTTGTGCGATCAACACAATGCAGTGTATATAGCAGACTCAGTGCAATGCGGCTATGGCAGGAGCGGGCTTTTTTATTCACATGATTTTGCCGGAGTGAACGCAGATATTTACACCATGGCCAAAGGAATGGGCAATGGGTTTCCGATAGGTGCTATTTCTATTGCACCAAAGTTTGCTGCCAAACATTTTATGTTGGGCACTACATTCGGCGGTAATCACCTGGCTTGCGCCGCAGCTTTGGCAGTATTGGAAGTAATGGAGCAAGAGCAGTTGATGAGCAATGCGACTGAAATAGGCGATTACCTCGTAACCGCATTGCGAACCTTTCCCAATATTGTAGAAGTGAGGGGAAAGGGCCTGATGATTGGCATAGAATTACCAGTCAGCATGAAGCATGTAAAAAATAATTTGCTGCACAAACACCATATTTTTACCGGCGAGGCAAAGCCAAATGTGATTCGTTTGCTACCGGCGTTGAATATTACAAAAGCCGATGCGGATCTATTTTTAGACGCCATTAAAATAGAATTAGAGGCATGACAAATTTTATTTCTGTAAATGATGTAGATGGTATCAATGCCCTGGTAGAAAAGGCCATTTTCTATAAAGCCAATCCTTTAATAGATATAGGCCTGGGGGCCAACAAAAAAATAGGTTTGTTATTTTTGAATCCCAGCTTGCGCACCCGCATTAGCACACAGGTGGCTGCACAAAACCTGGGTATGGAACCCATCGTTTTTAACGTAGATAAAGACGGATGGGCGTTAGAGTTTGCAGAGGGCGCCATTATGAACGGCAGCACTGTAGAGCACATCAAAGATGCGGCACCGGTGTTGGGAAGTTATTTTGATATTCTCTGCATCCGCACATTTCCGTCTTTGCAAAACAGGGAAGAGGACTATGCAGAAAAAGTGATCAGCCAGTTTGTAAAATATGCTGGCGTACCCATCATGAGCCTGGAAAGCGCAACGTTACATCCGCTGCAATCGTTGGCGGATATTGTTACGATCAGGGAAGCGCTGGAGGGTCGGGGGGGCAAGGGTCAATGGTCAATGGAGGAAAGCCTGCCTGCCGTTAGGCAGGGTGAAAGGTCAATGGTGGAAAGCCTGCCTGCCGTTAGGCAGGGTGAAGGGTCAAAGGTGAAAGAAGGGAAGCCTAAAATTGTGTTGACCTGGGCACCGCACATCAAGCCACTGCCGCAATGCGTGGCCAATTCATTTGCACAATGGGTGAATGCCTGGGGCGAGGCAGACTTTGTAATAACT
>JBBSJJ010000300.1:0-1817 GCA_038257335.1 Chitinophagales bacterium
CCAAAAGGAAATAGAACTGCAGAATTTAGAAACTGACAGAATTAAAAAAGCGTGGAACGTGCTTTCTTTTATTTTGAACTAATCAAGCGTTACGGCGGTGTGCCCATTATGAACACACCGCTCACCGAAGCCGATATTGCAGCCGTAAAACGCAATACGCTCCAGGAATGTGTGCAGTTTATTTCTGATGAATGTGATTCTGCTGCTGTTAATCTGCCGGTAAACTATTCAGCTTCAAATTCCGTTGACCTTAGCCGTGCTACCAGGGGAGCTGCTTTGGCGCTTAAAGCAAGATTGTTACTGTATGCAGCCAGCGATTTATTCAACAACACATCCTGGGCAGGCGGGTATGCCGAACCGCTGTTAATTTCATTACCGACAGGCGACAGAGCCGAGCGTTGGAAAGCGGCTGCCGATGCAGCTAAAGCCGTAATTGATCTTGGAGGATATACCATTTTTAATAATTACGCTACGCTTTTCAGAAATTTTAATTCAGCCGAAATAATATTTACCCGTAGAAGCGCTGCTTCCAACGACTTTGAAATTGCCAACTATCCTATTGGGTTCGACAGGGGACAAAGTGGAAACGGACCTTCGCAAGACCTTGTTGATGCTTATGAAATAAAAGTGAATGCAACAACAGCAATCAAATTCGACTGGAACAATCCCGCACATGCCGCCACGCCTTATGCAACCAGCGGTGCACTTGCCCGCGACCCCCGTTTGTTTACAACTATTGCTGTAAACAATGCCAATTTTTCATCTGTATCAGGGGTTACAAGACCATTAGAAATTTTTACTGGTGGCCGGGATGGAATGCCCATAGTAAACGCAACCAGAACCGGTTACTATTTGCGCAAATACGTAAACGAAACCCTGAATCTTACTAACAACCAAAGGGCTGCACATAGCTGGATTTATTTTCGTTTGTCCGAAGTTTATTTGAATTATGCTGAAGCGCTGAATGAATACAGCCCCGGTAATGCAGCCATAAAAACTTATTACGATTTTGTGCGTAACCGCCCGGGAGTGCTCATGCCTCCTTTGCCTGCAGGCCTTAGCCAGGTAGAAGTAAGAGAAAAAATTCGTAACGAAAGAAGAGTAGAGCTTGCCTTTGAAGACCATCGTGCCTGGGATACACGCCGGTGGATGATTGCCGTTGCAACGCTGGGTGGTCCAATACGGGGCGTGGCTATAACCCGTACATCTATATCACCTGCAGCTTTTAACTATGCACCTAATGTGATAGAGACAAGGCAATTTCAACCTAAAATGTATTTGTACCCTATTCCGCAAAACGAATTAAATATTTCGCAGGGCCTGGTTCAAAATCCATTGTGGTAATAGATGTTTAAAAAGTATGGCAAATGGTTTAGTAAGTTTTATTCATGCCATGTCTTATAGACTATAGACTTTTAGAATTAAATGAGCGATTACGCCTGCAACTGCTAAAAGTTTAAGCCCATTATACAAACTAATTGAAAATTTATTTACGGTAGTCACCACCACCACATCAGTGGGGTTGTTATGCAATACCTAAAGTCTGAGGTATTGGCGCAGCAAGTGGAAGGCTGCGTTTATGAAACGCTGGAGCGAGCTGAAAAATTGAAGCCCGGAACTTCAGTAGCAATATGGCTATAAATAAACGCAAAAAATAGTTGCCTTATGAGGCTGAAAGAAAAGGGTGATGCGTGAACCACAACCAGTATTAAAACATTGCTGTAAGGATGCCGCTTGTAAGAGTAAATATCCTCTTAAAACTATTGATATTGGATATTGGCAGATACCGGAAGTAGCCCTACACTTTTAGTTGAAAA
>JBBSJJ010000301.1:0-1810 GCA_038257335.1 Chitinophagales bacterium
CAAACTTTGTGAGGCCCAGTATTGTTCCATTTCGGTAGTTAGCAAGGCACGCAGTTCTTCTTCTGTTTTCACGTCTTTGCCAGGAAATATCTCTGCAAAAAATTCTTCATTCAACTCCCTTTTTTCTACCAGGCCAATCTTTACAATCTCCAGTTTAAAATATTTATCAGCTGCTTCTTTATCGTTCTTTTCAAAACCAAGATCCTGCAGCATCATTTCTAATTTGTCTGCTTCAAAGGTTTTGCCCAATTGAAAAACATAATGGTCACCCACTTTTTTACCCATCAATTCTTTTTGAATTTTAGGAGTAAAATATTTTAAGATCACAGAATTTTCTTTGCTTATGCCGCCTTCTACAGCGTTGCCATCTTTGTCGCTTTCGGTAAACAGTACATTGAGAACATTTTCTTCGTTGTCAACAGTTTCGGGCTCCGTCATCTTACCGCCTTTGATTTGCATGCGGCTAATTTCTTCGGTAAGCATATCGTCTGTAATGGTTACGATGTGTCTTGTTACGGGCGCTTTGTCAAAAGCTGGTATCTGGAACTCGGGCTTTAATCCAATTTCAAATTCGAACTCCACTTCGGCAGGATTATTCATATCCAGTTTGCTCATGTCGTTGGTAAGTGGCAGCGGCTGGGCAAAAATATCGGGCTTCTCATTGTTTAACCAGGTAAACAATTCTTTTTCCACGGTTTTAAGTACTTCATCAGAGAAGATGCCGGCACCATACATTTTACGAATCATGCCCGCAGGAACCATTCCTTTTCTAAAACCAGGGATGTTCGCTGATTTGCTGTACTCCTTTAATTTTTTCTCAAAAGTTGGAAAGTAATCTTCCTTATTAATTTTTACAATGAGTTTATCGTTTAATAAACCGATGTTTTCTCTTACTACTGTAGCCATAATGATTGATTTTTAAAAATCCCTCTCTTAAGGGAGAGGGATTTAATGGTAACCTGTGCGGATAATAGGGGTCGAACCTACATGCCTTGCGGCGCCAGATCCTAAGTCTGGTGCGTCTGCCAATTTCGCCATATCCGCAAACGGGACGCAAAAGTAAGGGATTTATTCAAAAATAATTCCAAATAACTAAAAGAATTGATGGGGCTGTGAAAGATTGCAGCAGCTACGCTATCACACTGTTATTAAATTTTTAGTTGATGTTTAAAGTTTACCTACGCATTACGGCCTGCTAAGCATAACAAGCCTCCAAACCAATTTACTGCCCAGCTGTTATTCATGTATAAAATCCCAAGGGTATTCAACGGTATTGCATTTTTTAAAGTAAATTCGTTTCAATGGAGGTTATAGAGCAATTACCAGTATACAGTTTAAACGAGGAGGACGAGAAAAAAGAAATTCTTCGTCATTACAGGGCCCTGTTGAGGGTGCTAAAAACCAAATTAAAACCCGGCGATAAAATATTACTACGCACTGCTTTTGAAATGGCGGCCGAAGCGCATAGAACCATGCGGCGTAAGAGCGGCGAACCATACATCCTGCATCCATTAGCAGTGGCCAAAATATGTGTAGAAGAAATAGGCCTTGGGATAAGAAGCACCATTTGTGCCTTGTTGCACGACACGGTGGAAGACACCGATGTTACCCTGGAAGATATCAAGCGGGAATTTGGCGAAGAAATTTCAAAGATTGTTGATGGCCTCACCAAGATTTCCACTGTACTGGATGCCAACACCTCTCAACAGGCAGAAAACTTTAAAAAAATACTATTAACCCTTACGGATGACCCTCGTGTGATCCTAATAAAACTGGCCGATCGCCTGCACAACATGCGAACGATGGACAG
>JBBSJJ010000302.1:0-1789 GCA_038257335.1 Chitinophagales bacterium
AGTTACTTGAGTTACTAATTGACCGTTGGAGGTCCTATAGAAGAGTAAATTCGACTACAGCTGCCGGGCAAAGAACTTTTGATTTTTATAAAAATCAAAGTTATGAGTAAAAAAACATCAAGAAAGACACAGAAAAAAAACATTGTGTCACTACCGTTGGTTAATGCCCATGCAGCGGGTATAGACATATCAGACAAAGAACATGTTATCGCTGTAGGGGAACACGTTTGTGCAGAGCGTGTAAGAAAGTTTGGAGCTATGACCTGCGATCTGCAATCGATAGCAGCATGGCTTAAAGAGTGCAATATTGAAACGGTTGCTATGGAAAGCACAGGGGTTTACTGGCGACCTTTATTCAGTTTGCTGGTGCAGGAGGGTTTCGAGGTTGCCCTTGTCAATTCTAAACATGTCAAAAATGTAAGCGGCAGAAAAACGGATGAAGATGATGCAATGTGGATACAGAAGCTGCACAGTTGTGGATTGCTGAGAAGTTCTTATTTGCCAGGTGACGAGCAGGACGCCTTACGTACATTGACAAGATACCGCCGAACCTTAGTGCAAGACAGCAGCCGTTTTATAAACCGGATGCAGAAGTCGATGGAGCTGATGAATATCAAGTTTCATACTGTTATCCGTGACATTGTAGGTGTTACAGGCAAAGCTGTTGTAGAGGCAATTATAGCAGGTGAACGTAAAGCGGAAAACTTTCTACCTCTTATAGGTAGCAGAATAAAGGCCGACCATGAAACTATTAAAAAATCACTGGAAGGAAACTGGCGGGAGGAGCATTTGTTTACCCTAAAAGAAAGCTATGAATTTTATAAAATGTACCAGAGCCGCATTGGAGAATTTGATAAACAAATAGAGAACCAGTTGCTACGCTTTGAAGCCAAATGCAATGAAGGGGTGATAGAAACAAAAAAAAAACGACGAAGCCAAAGTTAATCCCGTCCAAGCGGATAAGGCTTCTGCTAAAGGTGGTAAAGAAAAAAAGATCAGGAAAAAAAAAGATAAGAACCATCCACCTTTTGACGTAAGAGGGTACTTGCAGAGAATACATGGGGTAGATGTACTTGCCATCCCTGGAATTAGTGAAACAAGTGGATTGGAAATATTGGCAGAAACAGGAACAGATCTAAGCAATTGGGAAGATGAGAGCAAGTTCAGGTCATGGCTTAATCTATGCGCCAATAATAAAATATCTGGTGGCAGGATCATTAGTAGTTCTATGATGAAAAAGAAGCCCAATCCTGCAAGCCAGGCATTCCGAAATGCAGCAAATGCAGTTCAGCGAAGCGATAATTGGTTAGGAGATTATTTTAGAAAAAAGAAATCAAAAGGCGGTAACAAATATGCGGTTCTGGCAACGGCAGGTAAAATAGCAACAATTTATTATAAAATGCTTACAAAAAAAGAAGAGTTCAAACCTTTAGAACTAACTATGTATCAGCAACAGTACAAGAAAACAAAAATCGCATATCTCGAACGAATGCTCAACAAGTTAAAGGATGAGGCTGCCTAAGGGCGGCTGTTGGCAGCTACGCTGCCAACAGCCGAGTTGTATAGAAGTGCGACGCAACAAAAGCTAAATGTTGGTTATGAATTCTGGCTCCAAAATTTTCTCTTTATATCAAACCATAGATTACATTTTTACCACCACACCCAATTCGCCTTTTGATGCGTTTGCGGGTAATATGGCAAAAACAGAATCAGAACGATTTGGTTCGATAAGGGCGGTGCCTGTAAATTTTCCAAAAGCGGGCAACACGGCGTAGGACTTTCCAAAATA
>JBBSJJ010000303.1:0-1780 GCA_038257335.1 Chitinophagales bacterium
AATATTGTGTTTTTCAACTAAGTTTTCAGCTGTGTTTCCCATTCCGTCTGTACCGTACATTTCGGCCATTTTGGGGTTTACAAAACGCCATCCAAAACTGGAATCGTACATTTTTGCATCGGTTCCAAAAGCGGAAGAAGGTTTAGCAATTACGTAAGGCCCGCGAGTCATATTTTCAACACCACCCGCAATAAACAAATCCCCGTCCCCTGACTTTATGGCTCGGGTCGCATGAATAATTGCAGAAAGGCCGCTACTGCAAAGTCTATTTACTGTTTCACCCGGAACGGTTACTGGCAAGCCTGCTAATAAAGAAGCCATGCGGGCAACATTTCTATTGTCTTCACCTGCTTGATTTGCGCAACCCAGAATTACATCGTCATATGCTTCTTTTGGTATGCTTGGATATCTTTTTACTATTTCAGCAATTACCAAAGCGGCCAAATCATCTGTACGCACAGTGCTTAGCGCCCCTTGATAACTTCCTATTGGCGTTCGTATTCCGTCTATTATATATGCTTGTTTCATACTTAGTAATATAATTAATTCAGAGGAAAACATCCCCCTTGCCCCCTTCAAAGGGGGAAATAAATTCGTTCTTAATTCAAGATTTCCGAGAAGGTATCACCCTGCTTTATATCGCCAGTTTTATAACCTTTCATAAACCATTTCATCCGCTGTTCAGAGCTTCCGTGGGTAAAACTGTCGGGGACAACATCGCCTTGTGTTCTTTTTTGAATAGCATCATCGCCCACTGCATTGGCGGCACTTAAGGCTTCCTCAATATCGCCTTCTTCTAAATATTCTTTATTGTAATGCGCCCAAACCCCTGCGTAAAAATCTGCTTGAAGTTCCATTGCCACCGAAAGTTGATTAGCTTCGTTCCTGTTTTGCTGTTGTAATTGTCTCACTTTTTGCGAAGTACCCAACAAGGTTTGCACGTGATGGCCTATTTCGTGTGCAGTTACATAAGCAATGGCAAAATCGCCACCCTGCGCACCGAAACGTGTTTTCAATTCATCAAAAAATGCTAAATCCATATACAATTTTTGATCTGCCGGACAGTAAAAAGGTCCGGAGGCTGAGCTTGCATTTCCACAGCCAGTGCTTACAGCATCAGTAAACAAAACCATTGTTGGTTCTTCGTAATCTCCTAAGTTATTTTGGTTGAAAACTTGATTCCAAACATCTTCGGTATCTGCCAAGACTGTTCCCATAAAATTTCCCATTTCCTTTTCTTGGGCTGTAAGTTCGCGTTGCTCAACTTGTTGAGATTGGCTACCTCCGAATTGTTCAACAATTGGCGCGAGCTGCTGACCAGTTTCACCGCCGAAAAACTGTAGCGCTATTACGATTAATGCTATTACGCCACCGCCTGCGGCCAATTTACCTTTGCCGCTCATACCACGACGGTCGTCAAGATTACCACTTTGTCTTCTGCCTTGCCATTTCATATAATATTGATTTTAGTTAATTTTTTTCTTCCCAATCTTTTGAAGTTCTATAAACAACACCTTTAAAAAGTGCAACCAATTCATCGCCACGTTTTACTTCAACAATGTTGAAAGCTAGTTTGTTATTTACTTTTTCGATTACAGATTCGGCAGTAAGGTAATCGCCTTCGTACAAAGCTTCAATGTGGTTTATGGATGTTTCAATGGAAACAGCATATTTTCCGTGTGTGTTTGCTGCAAAACCAAAAGCTGTATCTGCTAACGAATAACTGATGCCGCCGTGGGCTTTTTGCATACTGTTCAACATATCTTTCCGAACAGTCATT
>JBBSJJ010000304.1:0-1780 GCA_038257335.1 Chitinophagales bacterium
AAGAATCTAAACCCGGTCAAATCCTCTGGCATGACCTCACAGTTGATAATGCTGAGCAAGTAAGTGATTTTTATAAGGGCGTGCTTGGCTGGGAAAAAGAAGGTCTTAGCATGGGAGACTATGAAGACTACGTGATAAAAAGCTCGAAAGAGGGTGAAGTTGTGGCTGGTGTGTGCCATGCCCGCGGAGTAAATAGTCGAGCCTTAAAAAGTCAATAGATTAAAGAATAATATATTTTTCGGGGTGATAGGGTTAGGCTGATAATTTGAATGAGCTGAAAAAAAGGAGCCAAAAATTGTTGTTTCCAGATATTCATCATCCGTTTAAAGTTCATTGCTGCTGCAGCCAGCATTACATTGATATTATCCCCGGTAATTCCTTTATAATAGTTCCGGTTTAACCGGTGATCGTTTTTCAGATGCCCGATCTTAGGTTCTATAGCTGCCCTCCGGCTAAAACCTTTGCGGAGTTGTCGCTGCCTGTATCTGGTAATTTTTTTACTGAAAGCTTTGGGTGAGTGTACAACTGTCCCTTTAACTTCTTTTATCCCGCGATAGCCCCGGTCTACAAATACCTCTTTGAGTACATGGCCGCTTAAACGCTGTTGCTGTTCCATGGCTGCTTCCAGGGTATGTCCGTCGTACAGATTTTTACTAAAGTTTAAAGCCCCTATAATTACACCGCTGTTTTGAGTCACGGTGATGGAAACCTTACTTCCAAACTCATACTTTTTGTGTTCTTTGCCTTTACTGATACATTGTACTTCCGGCTCATGTAAGCTGTAGATCTTGTTGCTGTCCTGTTTCTTTTGTGCCAGTACCTTTTTGAACAAGTCCAGCTCCAAAGCATACCTGCCGGCCACAAGCTTGCGTTCCAGCTCCCGGACCAGCCTTCCGGCGATGGTTTTTATTTTACGGTCTGCCCTGTAAGCTTTTTTCTTGTTTTTAGGATGGTTCCTGAACCGCTGTTGTATGCCCAGCTTCTTCAATACGAAGGTATATCTCTGGCGAAGTTCCAGCTTCTCCTTCTGAGCAATAGCGATGCATTTGTCGATTATTTTCCGGTGCAGCTTACTGTCGGTAGGATAGGTGATGTTCTTTTCCTGAACGGTAGTATCAACGCTCCCTTTATCTTCTTTCCCATCTTTTCCATTCACCCGGATGCTTTCCATAAGAACAAGTTCTATTCCTTCCTCTCCAATACGGTGACGGAAATGCACCAGTTCAGAAGCTTCACATGGCGGAGCCGGGGTAAAATAGCGCTCACCGCTGAAGTATTGGTAATAGGCATTCTCAGACCATTGTTCCACCACACTCTCATCACTCAGGTTACGGACATGTTTCAATATCAGCAAAGCAACCATCAAACGGATAGGCTTGGCCGGACGTCCGAAATCTTCCCGGTAGTACTTTTTAAAAGAATCCTCAAAGAGTTGCCAGTTAATCTTGCCGGCCAGAATATAAAGAGGGTGTTTAAGGGATAGTTGCTCACTCAAACCAGGTTGAAGAAAGCTTAATTGAGTTGTGTTTTCAGGTTTTGATAGCATAAAAATCTGCAAGCTTATGAAGCTAATTTAATCAAAACTTGCAGATACATACGCACTATTTTATCAACAAAATGTTGATAATCAAATGATTAAATAGTTTTTAAGGGGCGACTATTTAGTCAAAAAAAGGGCCGGCATAGCCGAGGCCACTGAAAAAGTCCCCTTGAAGAACCGGTGATAAAAAGGAGTAGGAACTAATAATTTCTACTCCTTTTTTTGTATCTTAAAGTGTCC
>JBBSJJ010000305.1:0-1775 GCA_038257335.1 Chitinophagales bacterium
ATCAGCGGTCCAGTTGTGTTCCCAATAAACGCCTAAAGATTCCCAGGCGTCGTTTTTAGCTTTTGTAAACGCATTCATAAACGACGGTTCTTTTAAGGATACTATTGCCGCCATAGCTTCTGCAGTTCGCAATTTCTCTGTAGCCCTTCTCATTTTTGCAGTAGTTTCATTCATAGATGCCGGTAACAAATACCATTCGTTTCCAAAACTTATAGATTGGGAAGGAATGTTGGGATATGTTTTCTCAAAATCTTTAAAAAAGTCTTCAATATTTGAGACTCTTACTTTTCTATTCGGGTTTGATGTTTGTTGTGCTGCATTGATAAAAGCAGGTGCCACAAAAGTTTCCAAATCATCGTGACCAAAACCAAAGGCTCCGCCAATATTGTAGGGATAGGTTGATGGAGTATTACAAAAGGTATCCAGTGTTTTGATCACATTAGCTACATCTTGTTCCGCATTTTTATATTTAAAGTTTAACCTGCATTCAGCGTAGCCGCCTAATGATCCCGTTCTTGATTCATCGTACGCATACCATTTCATTAATACACCAGAGCCATCTAATCCGTTTGAACGATACATCTGGTGCCTGCGTTTAGCTCTCATAGCATAACTCATTTGGCTTCCGTAACCGCCAATCCCTTTCCAGCTATACTTTGCACCAGCGCCTGCCCACAAAGAAGATACGCCTAATGGCAAGGTGTTGTTTTCCATACTGCCTGCTAATATAAAGCGTACTTTATATTTCCTTTCCAGTTGCCCTGCGTAATACATGCCCCGCAAAACAGCTTCTGTAGGTTGACCGCCATAGCAACTTACCAGCATGTTGAGCGGACTGCTAAGATGCCCGGACTTTAAGGCAGTAATCAGCTTATTGAATTGTTGTGGACTTCTATATTTTGCGTAGGCTTTTAACCATAAACTTCCATCGGTATTAAATCTTGCCTGAAAATCTGCAGGCAGGTTTTTGGTAGAATCTATTTGAAACAAATAGTAATCCAGCATTTGCACAAAAGCGGAATCATATTTCGCTTCATCGGCCGTCCACATATAATCTGTATGATCATCGATGGCTACATACAACCTTTTAACCGGTGCCTGGGCAGACACTATCGTAGTGATATAGATGCAAGAGCAAAAACAGCATAAGAAAATAAAATTTCTTTTCATTAGCTAAATTTTTTTTTATTACCTAAACGGTCGGTTGAAGAATGCTAAATTAACAGCGCAGCACAAATCGCTTACTGTAAACCCTCTTAATTATTTTTGTTTTTTCTTACCGGCTGTTGCCTGAAGCTGAAAATATGGTAACCTGTTTAGTGGCACCTCAATCGTTATCAGCTTTCCACCTTTATATTTATTTCCTAATTCATCCATCCACTTCCCTTTTGGTAATTTCACCGTTCTTGTTGTGCCTTTGGTAATCATTGGCGCTACCAGGTATTTATCACCCAGCATAAACTGGTCGTCGCTGCTTTCAAAACCTTCGTTGGGAAAAGCATACTCCATGTGCCGCACAATAGGCTCGCCGTCTTTTGCAGCTTGTTGGGCTAACCCAAAAATATAGTCTCCCATTTTTGTATGCAACATTGCAGCTTCTCTACAAATGCGTAAGTGCATGGTATCAAGCACACGCCATGGTGCCACAGAAAATTGCATCATGGGCATCAATGCCTGCACTTGTGCAGAACGTATCATCAACTCCTGGTCGAACTTAGCATAATCAATATCTTCGAACGTGGACCTCAGGCCGCCACCTATCATATCAGGGCAAG
>JBBSJJ010000306.1:0-1748 GCA_038257335.1 Chitinophagales bacterium
AAAAGATCAGCGCACCGATACCCGCATCGATTTTGTGGGTGGCATTCGTGGCCTGGGCGAACTGGAGAAAAGAGTAGACAGCGGCGAAATGGCGGTAGCTTTTAGCGTGTACCCGGTAAGCATAGAACAATTGTTTGCCGTTGCAGACAGTGGCGAAGTGATGCCTCCAAAAAGTACCTGGTTTGAACCCAAACTCAGGGATGGGTTACTTACTCATTTGATTGATTAAACGTTTTTCAAACCGTTTCACACAACGATACGAAAGAGGCAAAGAAACAACGATGGATGATTAATCGAACTCTTTGTGCACTTTGTATTTCTTTGTGACCCTGGTGTGAAATGGCTTGTCCTTTGAAGCCCTCTGTTTTTAAAACACATCGGAGCATGTTATGAAATCAACCATTGAAATAATGAAGGGAGACATCACCAAAATAAAAGCAACGGCCATTGTAAATGCTGCCAATACTTCTTTGCTTGGTGGCGGTGGCGTAGATGGTGCTATACACAGGGCAGGCGGGGCGGCCATTTTGGAAGCGTGCAGAAAAGTTGTTGCAAAGCAAGGTGGTTGCAAAACGGGGCAGGCAGTCATTACCACTGCAGGTAATTTACCCGCAAGTTTTGTCATTCACACCGTAGGCCCGGTATGGAATGGTGGAACTAAAAATGAAGAAGCCTTGCTTGCAGACTGTTATAAAAATTCATTGAAGCTGGCGGAAGAAAATGATTGTACTTCCATTGCATTCCCAAATATCAGCACCGGTATTTACGGGTTCCCAAAAGACAAGGCTGCAAAGATATCTGTGAAAACCGTGCAGGAGCATCTGTTGAATACAGGCAATATTGAGAAGGTGATATTTGTTTGTTTCGATGAAGAAAATTGTAGGTTGTTGGAGGAGGAGTTGGCGCAATATTAGAGAGGCTATTGTATGCGACAATTAAAGATCACCGCATGTTTTTTGGGTGGTTCCAAAGGTTTCAGAGGTTCCAGAGGTTCCAAAGGTTTTTTTGAGAAGGCGTTGGGTCAATTGTAAAGAATTAATTGCACACTGCGTTAATCAGCCCCTGGGTCGTAAGTAATAACAATCACTGCATGTTTTTCGTAGCTCGACGTAAGCCTTACTTCATATCTCCTTTTACCGCACTCAATGATCATCAAGGCAGTATTGGGTGGAATGCTGCCCAGGTTTTCTGCCTGCATTAATATTTCTATGGGTTGAGTGGGATCGGTCAACTTTAGTTCGAAACCAATTTTTTTATCGCTCACTCTTGCTTTAACGAGAAATGGCTTTTTGTTTACAAATACAGAGATGGTATCGTCGTCTATAATGGCGTTGTCGTATAGGGAAACACGCACCACGCTATCGGTAAGCTGCAGAATGCGTTGGATATCTAACTTCCTTTCTTTTATAATGCTGTCTGTATCGGGCAATTTTTGCAGAGGCGGTTTTCCAACCAGCAGCAAACTGTCAACAGGATCAGGTTCGATCTTTAGATTTTTACGGGTAACAAAATAATTCATCACCTTCCTGCTTACAAATGATTCCAGGGGATAATCCGGATTTTTTAGTTTTTGCAAAACAACAATAAGTTGCTCATTAGGAAAACAACTGGTATCTAACCCAACACCCACACCACCCCATTTGCCAGTTAAATATTCGGTTTTGCCAATTTTAGAATAGGTAAGGTTGAAAAATTTTTGACAAGGGAAATAACCTGGCGGCAAAAGATAAAAAGCCACTCCGTTTTCT
>JBBSJJ010000307.1:0-1736 GCA_038257335.1 Chitinophagales bacterium
AAACCAGCTTATTAAGGTCAGTAAGCTCCTTGCTTCCAGTTCCTGTTTTGGAGTGCTCAAGCATGCTTTTAACTATAGCATCCGCTCGCTTTCCATGATGTGTTATTTTGGAAAGGTTGTCTTTTAGATCATCTGCGATTTCCACTGCGGACTGCTGATTGCCGACTGACAGCTCTTCTATCATTTCGTCTAAGAGTTCGCTACTTACCTCGCTAAAGTTGTTCACAAAATTCAGCGGATTCTGGATCTCATGTGCGATGCCGGCAGTGAGTTCTCCAAGCGAGGCCATTTTTTCGGATTGGATGAGTTGGGCTTGGGTGGATTTTAGTTTATCAAGGGTTTGCTCCAGTTGGTCTTTTTGTAGTTGTACCATTTTTTTTGCATGCTGCTCCTTTCTTTTACTGCGCCAGAAAATAAAAGCCAGCCCCATCAAAAAAACAGCAACTGCACTTAAAAAATATAGAATCATCCGGTTTTGAAAAGCGGCTTTCTCTGCTATCAGTTCTTTTTGCCGCTGCATATCGTTATAGGCCATACTCTGTGCCTGTTCCACCACTTTATTTCCATAAAGGCTATCTTTTAAAGTATGATAGCGTTCCAAATACGATAGTGTACTATCTGTGTTGGGTAAAGCCCGGTAATATTCACCCATTATAACCAAGGACTCCAACCGGCGGGTCAAACTTACCTTACCTGTATAACTATTCATCTCGGAAGCATAGAAAAAAGCAGAATCCATTTTTTTCTCTTGAATATAGTATCTGGCAGTATAGAGTGCGACCCAGAATTTTACATCATCATTTCGAATGGCTATTGGCATAAGGCTCACCTGACGTAAATACTGTAAGCGATTTGCTTTATCATCTACGTCACTTAAATTCAATAGACCATACGCCAATGCAGTGGATTCAATATTATGCTCTACGGCTAAACGGTAGGCTTCTATAAAAAGCGGCAATGCTGAATCCTTTTGTTGTTCCTGCATGTACAGCCTGCCAAAATTTATTAAATTATTAGAAGTATTTAAATAACTATTGCCTTTTCGGCAATATTCCAATGCTTTTAAATAATATTCTTTGGCGAGTTTTTTATTGTTTGGATAGCAGAGTCCTAAATTAAGATAAGCTATGCCGATGGCCTCTGCATTGCCAGTGGCTTCTGCCAGTTCCAATGATTTATATATCATTTTTAGCCCCCCCCCGGTATTGCCGTTTTGTGTAGTAAGATAACCCAACTCCGCCAGCACCGCAGCTTCGAGTACCTTATCTCCCACTTTTTGTGCCCCTTCTAAAATAAGCTGTTCATAATAGAGGGATTGCTCCGGTGTAAGCAAATCAGAATTTTCGACAATGTTATAAAACATAGCTATCCGGTCTGCCGATGAATGGGGCTGCCACATAAGTTTGAGTACGCTGTCCCGATTAAGCACTAAAGGGTAGTTACTCTTCGTGGATAAAGCAACGGCCGTTAAACTATCCACATAGTTTTTTGGGAAAATTTGCGCCATGCATGTGATGGACAATAACAGAAAACAAGTTGAGAAAAGTTGTTTCATATACTTTTTTAAGCAGTTGGTAAATGAATAATAAATGTTGAGCCTTCTCCTTCCCCGTCCGTACCGGCACGGGCGGGCTTCGTCTCCACCTGTAACTCCCCACCATGCGCCTTCACAATATCATAACTCAGCGACAAACCCAGTCCCGTCCCCTGCCCGGTGGGTTTGGTGGTAAAGAAGG
>JBBSJJ010000308.1:0-1714 GCA_038257335.1 Chitinophagales bacterium
GCTGGGCAACAAAAATATTTATCCCTTGCCACCTTCAATACCCAAACAGCCTACCCCTTCAAAAAACTGGGCGGCCTTTTCTCAAACGTTTATCATCCCGGACTGGAACTAACCCTCGGTAAAAATCTGGCTGGCAAAAAATCTCATGACTGGTTTTGGGATGGGAGGGCAGCTTATTTCTTTCATAGCTATGTGCAACATGGTATGTCATTGTATTCAAACATCGGTTACCGGTACAAATTCAACAGCAGGATTTATGCGGATGTTTCTCTCGGTGGCGGCTACATGCAATCTATACCCGCCACTGCCAAGTTGAAATTAGATGAAGACGGAAATTATAAAAACAACAAAGGCCTGGGAAGGGCCCAGGCAATTGCTGCTCTCGCTATCGGTGCGGGCTACCGGTTGCATCCTTCGTCAAAAAGACCCGTTAAACTTTTTCTATCCTGGCAGCAGCGACTCCAATTGCCTTTTGTAAAATCATACGTGCCGCTGTTGCCTTATAGCAGCATGATGATTGGCATTTCCCGGGCTTTGAAAGCAACATAAAAACTCAACTATTTATGAAAAAAATATTCCTTGTAAACGTGCTATTTCTGCTAATGATAACAGCCTGCAGGAAAGCGCAGATTGCACAAACGAGCAGTATGGGGCCAGAAAGTCCCTGGAGCGATACCAGTAAACTGCACCCTAAAAATCAATTGTTCACAGCTTTGCTTGAAAAGTATAAAAAAAAGGGCCTTCCGGGAATTTCATTGCTGGTGAGCGACAAGCGGGGAACCTGGATGGGTGCAGCGGGTAAAGCA
The DNA here is from genome assembly GCA_038257335.1 of Chitinophagales bacterium. Lineage (GTDB taxonomy): Bacteria > Bacteroidota > Bacteroidia > Chitinophagales > Chitinophagaceae > Ferruginibacter. The sequence continues at coordinate 807 of JBBSJJ010000308.1, forward strand.
GACATTGAAAATAATATTGATTTTGTGCCGGGCACCGTTTCCAAAGCAGCCAGCATCACCAAGCTGTTTATGGGGGCTCTCGTTTTTAAATTAATGGAAGATTCTGTTAGCACCGGCATGGGTTATACAGCGCTTAACACAAAAATAAGCAAGTGGCTCCCTTCCCGAATCACAGACAAACTACCCAACGGCAACCAGATTACCCTGGGCCAATGCATGAATCATGAAACAGGGTTACCAGATGTAATAGAACAGGATGCGTTTTACCTGGCGGTGTTAAATAACCCCAATAAAAAATGGAACCAGGAAGAACTGCTGGCATTTATTTATAACAAGCCTGCGCTTTTTGCCCCATCAGATACGGCCACTTATTCTAATACAAATACCATATTGGTTACGATGGTTATGGAAGCGCAAACCGGTAAAAAACATGCTAACCTTTTAAGGCAATATGTTTTACAGCCTTTGTCATTAAGCAACACCTACTACCAGCCTCATGACCCATTCCCCAACACAGTAGCCCAGGGATATTTTGACTTGTATAACAACGGTACCATTGTAAATGTATCCAACCTTGTTACCGGCAGTGGAAATGGCTATGGAGGATTATATAGCAACAGTTTTGACCTCTTTAAATTTATTAATGCGCTCTTTGTGCAAAAGACCCTGTTAAGCCCTGCATCTTTGTCCATTATGCTTACTTACGGTAAAGAAGACAAACCCAACTTCTATGGCTACGGCCTACAAAAATCATTTCTCGATCATGGTAATGATTTTGGTATAGGCCACAAGGGTAGGGATCTCGGCTATAGCGCCAATCTTTTTTATTTTCCCAACAAAGGGGTCGTTCATATCTTTTTTGTGAACTACGGAACCGATGCCAGGAGCAACCTACGGGAAACATTTTA
>JBBSJJ010000309.1:0-1702 GCA_038257335.1 Chitinophagales bacterium
GACAGCTTGTTGGCTGGCGTGAATTCATACGCATCGTGTACGAAAGGGAAGGGAGCAAACAACGCACTACCAATTATTGGAAATTTAAACGAAAAATACCGCCCAGTTTCTGGACGGGTACCACCGGCATTGCACCGATTGACATTACTATAAAAAAAGTATTGGAAACCGGCTACTGCCATCATATAGAAAGGCTGATGGTGCTGGGCAACTTCATGTTGCTGTGTGAGTTTGACCCGGATGAAGTGTACAAATGGTTTATGGAACTTTTTATAGATGCGTATGATTGGGTGATGGTACCCAATGTGTATGGCATGACGCAATTTGCAGATGGTGGCTTGATGGCTACCAAACCCTACATTAGCGGTAGTAATTATTTAATGAAAATGAGTGACTATCAAAAAGGAGATTGGCAGCCCGTATGGGATGGATTGTTCTGGCGATTCATGCACGTGCACCGGGATTTCTTTTTACAAAATCCACGGCTGGGTATGCTGGTGGGCACTTTTGATAAAATGACTGACGAAAAAAGAGCGGCCCATCTTTTTGCTGCAGACAAATACCTAAACAGTTTATGATGCAACAGAAAATAAGAAACCCTTTGCAACTTCCGGATAAAGTTTGTGTGGTGTGCAACCGCCCCTTTACCTGGCGCAAGAAATGGGAAAAGGTATGGAGTGAAGTAAAATATTGCAGTGATAAATGCCGAATGAATAAAACGAAATCAACCAATTAAAAATGGGCACAGCAGAAAATTTAAGTTTGATAGATAAAGACCGCATCATTGAAATGGCCTGGGAGGATCGTACAACTTTTGAAGCCATAGAAATGCAGTTTGGTTTAAAACAGCAGGACGTTATAAAACTGATGCGCACAGAATTGAAGGCAAGCAGTTTTAAACTGTGGCGGGAACGTACCAAGGGCCGCAGCACCAAGCACGAAGCACTGCGTGGCGATGACGTGGACCGGTTTAAATGCAGCCGCCAAAAATCTATCACCCATAATAAAATAAGCAAGCGGTAACATGAGCTCAATTTCACTTTCTGAAACGCCGGATAATATTGGTATTAATTTTCCCACGGCCTACTCTGCAATACTAGCAAGGATAAATGATATTGATCCGGTACAGTACAGCAAGACAAGAAATTTTATAAATGGCGCAGTTACTTATTTGTCGCCCTATATTTCCCGTGGCGTTATTTCTGTAAAACAAATAAGGGATGCCGTTTTACAACAAGGATGTGAGCCACACCAAATAGAAAAGTTTTTACAAGAGCTGGCCTGGAGGGAATATTTTCAACGGGTGTGGCAGCATGCCGGCGGAAATATTTGGACAGATATGAAACAGCCACAGCCAGCTGTGCTGCAGCATCAGATGGTAGCAGCCGTGCACAATGCCTGCACCGGCATTGAAGCTATTGACAAAGCCATTGCCGATTTATACAGCAAAGGTTACCTGCACAATCATGTAAGAATGTACACTGCTTCTTTAGTGTGCAATATGGCTAAAACCCATTGGCTGCAACCCAGCCGCTGGATGTATTATCATTTGCTGGATGGGGATATTGCCAGCAACAATTGCAGTTGGCAATGGGTGGCTGGTGCATTTTCTTCTAAAAAATATTATTTCAACCAGGAGAATGTAAACAAATATACTTTTAGCCAACAGCGGCATAGTTTTTTGGATAAAAGTTACGAAGAC
>JBBSJJ010000310.1:0-1656 GCA_038257335.1 Chitinophagales bacterium
AATACGCCTTATGAACAGCAATATGATGGCGGCGGAAACAACGGCCTGATAGATGATATGCGTGGCGAAGTGGACTGGCGCAAGGGCAACTGGCAGGGTTACCAAAAAACAGATATGGATGTAGTGATAGACCTGCAGCAGTTAAAACAAATATCGCAGGTGGATATAAGCTTATTGCAGGATACCCGTGCATGGATCGTATTACCAAAACAAATCATTATAGAAATATCTTCAGATAATAAAACCTTTACTGAAGTATTTACCGGCAGCAATATTTTACCCATCGACGACCTGAAAGCGCAGGTAAAAACGGTAGAAGCAAGCTTTACTCCTGTAAATGCAAGGTATGTACGGGTGAAAGCCATACAGTATGGGAAGCTACCGGCATGGCACGAAGGGGCAGGAGGGGATACGCATATTTTTGTGGATGAGATTATTGTGAAATGAAAATTGGCCAGTGCTCGACTGTAGTCATTAGAAAAAATCTAAATTATTTTTTGTCATTTCGAACGTAGAGAGACATCTGCCTTAAGGTATAGATTTCTCCCGTTGGTCGAAATGACAGAATAAGGAACAGCTCTATTGAGCTTTTGTACTACTGTGGCTTGGGCATTAGTACTTTATTCTTAAACTACGAGGGGCTTATATTTTTTTAAGGGTTTATCAAACTATGTGATGGTGGGTTATAGATTTCTCCCGTTGGTCGAAATGACAGAATAAAAAAGCCCGCCAATATTGTTGGCGGACTTTACAGCGGCGAAAATTTAATCAACTTTAGTTTTTTCCGCAGGATGCTGTGCACAAATTCCGGACACAGTCCGGTAGATTTAACAGGCATCAAGTCATCCTATCGGAAGACTTGCCAGAAAGGGAAAGGCAGGGATTCCCTTTTCAATTTCATTCTTTTTTTTGCATAGTTCATTCTTTTTATTGTCACTTTTTTGCTTGCCCAAAAAAGTAACCAAAAAAGGGCACCCTGAATCGATATACAACCCGATTCAGGGAACAGCTCTATTGAGCTTTTGTACTACTGTGGCTTGGGCATTAGTACTTTATTCTTAAACTACGAGGGGCTTATATTGTTTTAAGGGTTTATCAAACTATGTGATGGTGGGTTATAGATTACTCCCGTTGGTTGAAATGACAGAATAAAAAAGTCCCCCGAAAATTTTCCGGAGGACTTTTTTATAAAACTTAAATCAATTTTTTGAGCTGGCTTATGAAGCTGATGGCCTCATTGCTTTTAAGATCAATTACCCAACAACTACCCCTGCAGGCTGCAGCAACAGGTTAAGGGTGGTAGTTTGCCCTTGTTTTACTGTTACCTCGTTTGCCACATTACCCATGTAGCCTGTTGCTGATACCTGTATTGTATACACAGCCGCAATTATTGGTTTTAGGAGAAAATTACCTGATGAATCAGTTGATAATACCTGGCCTGTTTCGAGAATCTTAAGAGATGCGGTGGCAACGGGTGTGTTGTTAACTGCATTTTTTACGGTTCCTTTTAATGTAGTTACTATTTGGCCAGGGTCGATAATTATGCGGTTGCCCCTGTATGTTGACACAAAATCGGGATTGGTTGTTTTTAGTACCAGCACGGATTTATCCATCTGATCTTTTAAAACAGTATCTACTTCCAGCATTAATCTTTTA
>JBBSJJ010000311.1:0-1637 GCA_038257335.1 Chitinophagales bacterium
CCATAGCTGCTGAGTGCCCACAACAAAAGACTAATGACCATGATGATCTTTCCGGCATCTCTCACAAATATTTTGGCTTTTTCTACCATGGTTACCAACGCATTTTTCCACCGTGGACTGCGATAAACTGGCAGCTCCAATATAAAAAAACTACGCTCTTTGCTTTTAATAAACCATTTCATGATCCAGGCTACAACCAGGGCCATTACGGTACCCATCATGTAAAGTGCCATCATCACCAAACCCTGCAAGCTCATGAAACCAAAGTAAAAGGTGTTGGGAATTACCAATGCAATCAATATAGTATATACCGGCAGCCTTGCGCTGCAACTCATGAGCGGCGTTATCATGATGGTGAGCAATCTTTCTTTGGCGTTCTCTATGTTTCTTGCGCTCATGATGGCGGGCACAGCACATGCAAAGCCGCTGATCATGGGCATCACACTCTTTCCGTTAAGGCCGACCTTGCGCATCAGTTTATCGGTAAGAAAACTAATACGTGCCATATAGCCCGAATCTTCTAAAAGTGTAATGAGGCCAAAAAGGATCATGATCTGCGGTATGAAAATCAAAATGCCGCTAAGGCCTGCCAATATCCCGTTCACAAAAAGATCACTTGCCCAACCGCCGGGCAGTACGTCAGTAACCCAGGAGGCAAGTTTACCAAAACTCCATTCAATAGCATCCATCGGGTATTGCGCCAGCCAAAAAATACTTTGAAAAAGAAGAAAGAGTACCACTATCATGATTACATAACCCCAAAGGCGATGCATGAGAATATTATCCAGCTTTTCTGTAAACAACGATTTCTCCAGCGGGCCTTCTTCTACCACGGCCTGTTGCATGATCTGCCTGATGCGTGCATACCGCTGCATAATTTCTTCGGCCTGCGTGCGGGTTGGGTTGAACTGGTTCTTTACCTCAATGGCTTCTACTTGATCTTGTTCGGTGGCACTAAGTGAAAAATTTTCATGGTTGATGAGGTAATGCAGGGCTTTGTAATTGCTCACTTCCGGAAACAGCGCTTGTACTGCTTCTACTGCTTTAGGTGCCAGCGCATCTGCATCTATAAAATTACGGGGTGTTATATGCGGAGGATTGTCTATCGTTAATTCCAACGCTTTTTTAAGAGCAGTGATGCCTTTATTTTTCCTGGGGTTGATGGCCACAATGGGCACACCCAACTCCCGCTCCAGACCAGCAATGTCAATTTCAATTCCCTTTTGCCGGGCAAGGTCCATCATGCTCAGGGCAATTACTACCGGAATCTTTAGGTCAATGATCTGGGTACAGAATAGGAGGTTACGTTTTAAATTACTGGCATCTGCCATTACCAAAACAACATCAGGCTTCAGTTGCTCATCCTGGTTCAGCAGCACTTTGTAAGAAACCCACTCGTCTTCCCTGCGGGGATAAAGGCTGTAAGTGCCGGGCAGGTCTATCAGGTTTACCTGCCTGCCAGCAGAAAGCGAGGCCGTGCCCGTTTTTTTATCAACCGTTACGCCGGGGAAATTGCCCACCTGCTGATTAAGGCCGGTGAGCACATTAAAAAGAGATGATTTTCCACTGTTGGGATTACCTACTAAAGCTATGTTGATGTTTCTGCTCACTAAATAGTTACGAAGCCGGTTTTTGCG
>JBBSJJ010000312.1:0-1625 GCA_038257335.1 Chitinophagales bacterium
CCCATCGGGGCGACACTTTTTGAGATGCGTTTGTAAGCGAAAAATAAATTTCGCCCCGATGGGGCTGTTATAAAATGGCTATGATTGTTTCTACCAAAATGCCGCCCCAATGGGGCTCAGTGCAATGGTTTGAAGAGAATTGATTTTTTTAAACTTCAGCCAATGTGCAATGAGGCTGGCAATGAGATCCGCAATCAGGGCCACAAGCAGGGGCAGGCAGGGCAGGAATGGCAGGCAGGGAAAACATCAGCGATTATAGAATATAAATTCATCAGCCCTGACGATGCCTAGGCATTTTTTACTGAGCGAAGCGAAGTATCTGCCGGATGGAGGTACGGAAAAGCAGATCCTTCGCACCTCACCGTAAAGAGCGCACTTGCGTCAAGCTAATCAAGCCTCGTAGAGGCGACACTTTGGTAGTACCAAGAGATTAAAAAGAACAAAAGCCCCATCGGGGCGACACTTTTTGAGATGCGTTTGTAAGCGAAAAATAAATTTCGCCCCGATGGGGCTGTTATAAAATGGCTATGATTGTTTCTACCAAAATGCCGCCCCAATGGGGCTCAGTGCAATGCCTCCCAGGCTCTTCAAAAACGTACCATTTTTTCTTACTGAAAATGCCCCAGGCAATCCCGGGGCATTCTACAATATTAATTTAAAAGATCATTTTTAAAACCAGCTCCTGATATGTGTTTGGGAAGCATCAGAATTTTTTAATGTCCGCTCCCTCTTGCTAACTTTAATAAGATGCTTTACAGCAGTCACAATCATCAACGGTATAAACAGGAATATCAATGGAGGTATTCCCAAAAAGCTGATCCATTTTCCACCATACATGTTGCGCATCGGCCTGCGCAATCTTTCTGCTATCAGGTACATAGCCGGCACAATAATCAGCGTCATAAAGAAGGCAAATGCCAAACCAAAAATGATCGTCCAACTCAACGGCTTCCAGAACGCAACATTATCGCCACCAAAGAAAATATGCGGATTTAATTCTGAAAACAAAGTGATAAAATTGATATTAAACCCAACGGCTATTGGGATAAAAGCAAGGATGGCTGCCAGTGCCGTCAACAACACCGGTATGATACGTGTTTTACCAGCCTGTATCACCGCTTCTCTCGTTTTCATTCCACGACTTCTCAACTCTTCTGCAAACTCTATTACCAAAATACCGTTTTTAACCACGATACCTGCAAGACCTACAATACCTAAACCAGTCATGAGCACCGAGGCCTCCATTCCAAAAATAGAGAAGCCCAGCAACACACCAATCACACTAAATACAATCTCCGTTAAAATGATGATTGATTTACTTACAGAGTTAAACTGCAACACCAGCGTAATCAAAATAAGTCCAAGCGCTATCAACAATGCTTTCAAAAGGAAGGCACCTGTTTCTGCCTGTTGCTCGCCTTCACCCGTTTGGGTAATGGTTACGCCTTCACCTTTTTTACTAAAGGAAGCAATATGGCCACTGATGACCTGGTTTACCGCCGTGGCGTTGAAACCCTGTGTTGTCAATACATTCGATCGCAGGGTAATCAATCGCTTTTGGTTTTTGCGCTTCACACTACCAAAAGTGCTGGTAGGCTCTACCGTTACCAGAGAACTGATGGGTA
>JBBSJJ010000313.1:0-1623 GCA_038257335.1 Chitinophagales bacterium
GAGTCAAGAGAGCAGGTTAGTGTAATCTCTGTTGAGTTTAACAGAGATATAGATTTGGAAGATGCATTAAATGATGTACGAGACAAAGTTTCAAAATCTAAAAATAAATTACCGGCAGATGTAGATCCACCTATCGTGGCGAAAGCATCTTCACCAGATAACCTCGTTGCATTCCTCGAAGTAGAGAGTGATACAAAAGACATCAAGGAAGTAAGTCACCTGGCCTCAACTGTTATTAAGGACAGGATACAGTCTATTCCCGGCATTCAAAATGTGGCAATAGTTGGTGAGCATAAATATGCCATGCGGCTCCGGTTCGATCCGGTAAAACTGGCGGCCTACCAATTAACACCTGAAGACATACGGATTGCTTTGTCAAAAGAAAATATTGATCTCCCTTCGGGAAGAATTGAAGGCAGCAGCAATGAACTGAGTGTGCGAACACTCGGCAGGTTAACGACTGCAGAAGAATTTAATGACATGATCATTAAACAGGCAGGCAATGCAACCATTAAATTAAAAGATATTGGTTTTGCCGAACTGGGCGAACTGAACGAACGCAATGCCATCATCAATGTAACACATGGAGCCAATACCATTGGTGTGGGTGTGGCTATACAGATACAACGTGGTGCCAATGCCATACAGGTGGTGGATGAATTTTATAAAAGACTGGATCAGCTTAAAAAAGAAATTTCTTCGGAGTACCGTTTGATTGTGGGGTTTGATTTTACCAAACCTGTCCGTGAGTCAATCAAAGAAGTGGAAGAAACGTTGTTGATTGCCTTTGGCCTGGTAGTGATCATCATCTTTCTTTTCCTCCGTGACTGGCGTTCTACCATCATCCCTGTGCTGGCCATCCCGGTTTCAATCTTATCCGCATTCTTCATCATGTACATCTTTGGTTTCTCCATTAATGTACTTACACTTTTAGGATTGGTACTGGCAATAGGTTTGGTGGTGGATGATGCCATTGTAGTGTTGGAAAATATTTATAAAAAAGTAGAAGAAGGTATGAGCCCCGTGCAGGCTGCATTTGCAGGTAGTAAAGAAATTTATTTTGCGGTCATCTCAACCACCATCACATTGGCGGCCGTGTTTATGCCCATCATTTTTATGGGTGGTATCAGCGGACAGTTGTTTAAAGAATTTGCCATAGTGGTTTCCGGATCTGTGTTGGTCTCTGCATTTGTAGCATTGACTTTATCACCCATGCTGAGTGCGTACCTGTTGAAAAAACAACATAAGCCAAACTGGTTATACCGTGTTACCGAACCATTTTTTGTAGGCCTGAATAATGGCTATGCATTTTTACTTAAAGGATTTATGAAACGCCGCTGGCTGGCCTGGGTGTTTTTAATTGGTACAGCAAGTCTTATTTATTTCGTTGGAAAAAAGTTGCCATCAGAACTGGCACCGGTTGAAGACAGGAGCAATATGAGCCTTATCGCCATTGCACCAGAAGGTGTTTCGTTTGAAAAAATGAAACAGAATATGCTGGAAGTGGGTAAGTACGTTAATGACTCTACTGAAGGATTGGACCAGTCTTATTCAATGGTAGCCATCTCCTTTATCCCGGCACCGGCACCAACAAGTTTTGCCATACAATCTATTTACTTAAAA
>JBBSJJ010000314.1:0-1604 GCA_038257335.1 Chitinophagales bacterium
ATCCAGGAGGCATACAAAAAATACATCAGCACTTTATTTTCTTTGGTAGGGAATTCTACTGCAGTGGCTGCAAAAAATGCCGACATCGTTTTCGAACTCGAAAAGCAATTGGCCGAAGCCCAGATGAGCCGGGTAGAAATGCGGGACCCTTATAAAACTTACAATAAGTTTGCAATAGACCAACTTAGCAAAACTACTCCAGGGCTGAACTGGCGGGAAATATTGAAGGAGTTAAAAGTAAAGGGCGAAGACAGTGTGTTGGTAAACAATCCCAAATTTTTTACCACTGTTGCGGGCATGGTAAAAACGGTGCCACTGCAAGATTGGAAAACTTACCTGCAATGGAATATTTTAAAAGCTGCTGCACCTTACCTAAGCCAAACTTTTGTAGACGCCAGCTTTGCATTTAACCAGGTACTTACCGGGCAACGCATACAAACACCCCGCTGGCAAAGGATGTCGTCTCTCACAGACGGTTCTATTGGCGAACTGCTGGGACAGTTGTACGTTAAAGAATATTTTAAACCAGAAGCCAAAGCACGCATGGAAGAGTTGGTGAGCAACCTGCGCAAAGCCTTTGCCATCCGCATCAATAATTTAGATTGGATGAGTGCGGCTACCAAACAAAAGGCCCTCGCCAAACTGGCGGCCTTTAGGCCAAAAATTGGTTACCCCGATAAATGGCGGACTTATGACGGGCTGGAAATAAGCGCCGATAATTATTTTGAAAATGTAAAAAATGTGGGCGCCTGGAACTACAACTACATGGTGAACCAGCTGGGTAAACCTGTGGATAGAGAGCGATGGGGAATGACGGCACCTACCGTAAATGCATATTACAATGCAACGCTGAACGAGATTGTTTTTCCTGCAGGAATTTTACAATTTCCTTTCTTTGACCCTAAGGCAGATGACGCTATAAATTATGGCGGTATCGGTGCAGTGATTGGTCATGAAATGAGCCATGGCTTTGACGACAACGGCAGCAAGTACGATGCTGATGGAACCTTGAGAGATTGGTGGACAGTAGAGGATCGCTCAAAATTTGATGAGAAAACGGCCACCCTGGCTGCGCAGTATAACAACTACACCGTGTTAGATACCATCCATGTAAATGGAAAACTTACCCTCGGCGAAAACATTGGAGATCTGGGTGGTCTTAATGTAGCATACGAAGCTTTTAAAATGACAGAGCAGGGTAAAGGCAATCAATTGATAGATGGATTTACACCCGACCAACGATTCTTTTTAGCATGGGCACAGGTTTGGCGGGGCAATATTCTGCCACAATCTGCTGCGCAACTCATCATAACAGATACACACTCGCCGGGCCCATACAGAACCATTGGCGCCCCGGTAAATATGGATGCCTGGTACAATGCATTCGATGTAAAAGAAGGAGATAAATTGTATAAAAAACCTGCTGACAGGATTCGCATCTGGTAGAGAGAACAACCACATTATATTAAAGTAGGGGGCAAAGGTATTAATCTTTGCCGCCCTCTCACACCACCGTATGTACTTGCGTGTACGGCGGTTTCTTTAAAGTGTTTTACGATGTAAGGACTTGTAGTTTTCACTCAGGCTGTAATAGCCTTTAGCAG
>JBBSJJ010000315.1:0-1596 GCA_038257335.1 Chitinophagales bacterium
ATGCAGGGCCATTAAAAAAGTAAGGGAAGAAATGGGGTTGAGTAATGTGGTGGTGATGATTCCGTTTTGCAGAACGGTAGAAGAATTACACAAAGTGCATGAGGTAATGAAAGAATACGGATTGGAAAGAGGCAAAGACGGGTTAGAACTTTTTTTAATGGCCGAGCTGCCATCCAATATTATTATGGCCGAAGAATTTGCAAAACAAATTGATGGGTTCTCCATAGGTTCAAACGACCTTACGCAATTAACACTGGGCCTCGACAGGGACTCATCGTTGGTTGCGCATTTGTATGATGAACGGGATCCGGCTGTAAAAGAATTGCTTCGTATGCTTATCAGTACTGCAAAAAGAATGAATGTAAAAGTTGGTATCTGTGGGCAGGGACCATCTGACTTTCCTGATTTTGCACAGTTCCTGGTGGAGCTGGGTATAGACAGTATTTCGGTAACACCCGATTCGGTAATGAAAACGCTGAAGGCAATTGCAGCAGTGGAAAAGGAGATTGGGTAAATATTTTTTATTGATTTTATGAGGCTGTTTTAAAAGCCAAAAAAAATAACCGCAGAGGCGCAAAGACGCAGAGTTTTCAGTTGAAATAAACTTGTTTTTCTCTGCGCCTTTGTGCCTCAACGGTTAAAAAAAACTTTTAAGACAGCTTCTTTAGTTTGGGCAATGGCAAGGTTTACGGTATTTTTGCAGCCGAATGAATAAACCCAAACGATATTTAATTACATCAGCCCTGCCTTATGCCAATGGCCCTAAACATATTGGTCACCTGGCCGGGGCTTATTTGCCTGCCGATATTTATGTGCGTTATTTACGTGCTAAAAAAGAAGATGTGGTGTATGTATGTGGAAGTGATGAGCATGGCGCTGCTATTACCATCCAGGCCATGAAGGAAAACACAACGCCAAGGGAGATCGTTGATAAATACCATGCCATGCTCAAAAGTAATATGGCCGACTTGGGTATTTCCTTCGATATCTATCACCGCACTTCCTCGCCGTTACATCACGAAACGGCACAGGAGTTTTTTACAGCCCTAAATAACAAAGGAGATTTAGAACAAAAGGAAACCGAACAGTATTATGATGAAGAAGCTAAAACATTTTTAGCCGATCGTTACATTATAGGCACCTGCCCTGTTTGTGCAAATGAAAACGCTTATGGCGATCAGTGCGAAAAATGTGGTACTTCACTTAGTCCCGATCAGTTGATTAATCCACGAAGCACATTAAGCGGTAATCCTCCTGTAAAAAAACTTACAACTCATTGGTTTTTACCGTTGGATAAACATGAAGCGTTTTTAAGAGAATGGATATTAACCGAACACAAAGATGACTGGAAGGCGAATGTGTTGGGCCAATGCAAAAGCTGGATGGACCTGGGTTTGCAGCCGAGAGCTGTAACCAGAGATTTGGATTGGGGTGTTCCGCTCCCAAGCGATGTGAAAGGGGGAGAGGGTAAAGTGTTGTATGTTTGGTTTGATGCACCGATCGGTTATATAAGTGCTACCAAACAATGGGCAATTGATAATAATAAAGACTGGAAACCTTATTGGGAAGATAAGGATACCAAACTAGTTCATTTTA
>JBBSJJ010000316.1:0-1596 GCA_038257335.1 Chitinophagales bacterium
ATGCAGGGCCATTAAAAAAGTAAGGGAAGAAATGGGGTTGAGTAATGTGGTGGTGATGATTCCGTTTTGCAGAACGGTAGAAGAATTACACAAAGTGCATGAGGTAATGAAAGAATACGGATTGGAAAGAGGCAAAGACGGTTTAGAACTTTTTTTAATGGCCGAGCTGCCATCCAATATTATTATGGCCGAAGAATTTGCAAAACATATTGATGGGTTCTCCATAGGTTCAAACGACCTTACGCAATTAACACTAGGCCTCGACAGGGATTCATCGCTGGTGGCGCATTTGTATGATGAACGGGATCCGGCTGTAAAAGAATTGCTACGTATGCTTATCAGTACTGCCAAAAGAATGAATGTGAAAGTTGGTATCTGTGGGCAGGGACCATCCGACTTTCCTGATTTTGCACAGTTTTTAGTGGAACTTGGTATTGACAGTATTTCCGTAACACCCGATTCAGTAATGAAAACGCTGAAGGCAATTGCAGCAGTAGAAAAGGAGATTGGTTAAATATTTTTTATTGATTTTATGAGTCTGCTTCAAAAGCCAAAAAAAATAACCGCAGAGGCGCAAAGACGCGGAGTTTTTAGTTGAAATAAACTTGTTTTTCTCTGCGCCTTTGCGCCTCAGCGGTTAAAAAAAACTTTTGAGACAGTTTCTTTAGTTTGGGCAATGGCAAGGTTTACGGTATTTTTGCAGCCGAATGAATAAACCCAAACGATATTTAATTACATCGGCCCTGCCTTATGCCAATGGCCCTAAACATATTGGTCACCTGGCCGGGGCTTATTTGCCTGCCGATATTTATGTGCGTTATTTACGTGCTAAAAAAGAAGATGTGGTTTATGTATGCGGCAGTGATGAACATGGCGCTGCTATTACCATCCAGGCCATGAAGGAAAACACAACGCCAAGGGAGATAGTAGATAAGTACCACGCCATGCTCAAAAGCAATATGGCCGACCTGGGCATCTCTTTCGATATCTATCATCGTACATCATCAGCACTGCATCACGAAACGGCGCAGGAATTTTTTACTACCCTCAACAATAAAGGCGACCTGGAACAAAAAGAAACCGAACAGTTTTATGATGAAGAAGCTAAAACCTTCTTAGCCGACCGTTATATAATCGGCACATGCCCGGTTTGTGCAAACGAAAACGCCTATGGCGATCAGTGTGAAAAATGCGGAACATCATTAAGTCCCGACCAGTTAATAAATCCAAGAAGTACATTAAGTGGAAATGCGCCAACAAAAAGATCAACCACGCATTGGTTTTTGCCTTTGGATAAACATGAAGATTTTTTAAGGGAATGGATATTAAAAGAGCATAAAGATGATTGGAAAGTAAATGTACTTGGCCAATGTAAAAGCTGGATGGACATGGGCTTACAGCCAAGAGCAGTTACAAGAGATTTGGATTGGGGCGTTCCACTCCCAGGCGATGTGCAAGGGGGAGAGGGTAAAGTGTTGTATGTTTGGTTTGATGCACCGATCGGTTATATAAGTGCTACCAAACAATGGGCAATTGATAATAATAAAGACTGGAAACCTTATTGGGAAGATAAGGATACCAAACTAGTTCATTTTA
>JBBSJJ010000317.1:0-1596 GCA_038257335.1 Chitinophagales bacterium
GAGCCTGTTTCCGCTTGTTTCCGGCAAAACAAATGTAGGTTTTTCATTTGATATATCATGAATTTAATTTCAATGAAACTCAATGTGAGTAAGCATTGCAGCTGAACGGAAGTTTTTAACTTTAAAGAAAAAAAGAAGCAAAAAAAGAAAGAAGAAAAGGAATGGGCTACGCCCATGAATTTTTTTGATAAGGTTTTATGAGGCATTGCATCAACGCATATCTATACATGGACGTTTATCCTAACAAAAGTATTAAGCTATTAAACATGATTGAGATATTTACTCTTTGATAAAAGTAATTGATTAATTTGCCTCTTCTACTACTGTAAGGTATAATCAGGATTACTGAAAACCAGTGTAAAGTACAATCAGGATTATCATTAAAAACTGTAAGGTTTTTTCAGGACGAGACAGTTCCCTGTGGTACGGAGTAAAAATTGCCCAGATAGGCAAAGGTGTTATCCTTGCGGATGGCCCGAAACAGGTAGGAGGGCAATATTTTTACCGATACCCAGGGTTGCAAGTGTGGTTGTTCGTGTTGCCATTCTTCCAGTGGGATCTTGCGGGTAGTACTATGAGCCATAGCATTGCCGGTTCGTTGCAGCCAAGCCACGGACTGGGCTTGAAGGGTCTGTAAGTCAGAATAGGCTCGGGCATAAAGAAAATTATTTTTCACATACTTCACTACATTTTCCACTTTTCCTTTGCTCTGGGGATCTGCTTTGCGGCAGAAGTGAAGCTGGAAGGACTGTTCAAAAACATACTCTTTAAACTCCTGGGTAAGCAGTAAATCGCCCATTGCTTCCTCTACCAACAGCAGTCGGTCCTGATCATAAACAACTTCCAGGGGCATTCCCTTGAAAAACTTAAACGCTTCTTCATGTGCATCAATGGTCATGCGGGTGGTGAAAGGAGCATCGGAGAATTGAAGGAACTTCATTCTGGAGCGGGAAAGCATCATCACAAAAAAATGAATACGCTTGCGGCGATCCTCCGTACTGCGCAGCATGTAATGTCCAAAATCAGCCTGGGCTTGTTGTCCATAGGGAAGTTCCTCCACCACAAAATACTCCCGGCCCACTTCTTCCAGTGGAATATTGTACTTCTGGCGCAGCTCCATTACAAAATTATAAACCGTCTTAGGAGCCATAGGGACAAAATCCGGATGATACTCCTTCAGCCAGTCGTGCATTTGAGCAGCACTCACGGCCGGATGTGCGGTCAATTTAGTATGCACAAATGACTCATAAGGTGCCAGCAATTTGTCACGGTGCTCTTTACTTTCCAAAAAAGAAGCATACTCCGCTTCATTCATCCGAGCATAGCGCTTTACCGTTCTTCGGTCCATGACCAAAGCTTTGCCAACAGAAGTGAAGCTTAATCCTTCCCGTATTAATCGTTGAACTTCGTGATACATGATCCAATCTCCTATCGTTTTTTTATCCATGCTTTTCTGCCGTTTTTATGGCAGTGTAAAGCTGGATTATTAATGATGGATCATGACATCCTTATTTACCGAAACTGTACATCCTTATTTACCGAAGTAGTACATTACTATTTACCAATTATGGTACATTGCTATTTACCGATTACAAA
>JBBSJJ010000318.1:0-1567 GCA_038257335.1 Chitinophagales bacterium
CCCTGCGTTAATAATAGCAACAGGTGGAGTGTTCATAGATGGAGATCAAATTATAGAAGGCATTATACAAGGTTTTGGAAAAACTGCCTCGTCTGCACACAGGGAAGTAACCATATTTGGAGGTATGGCAGGAGATGATTTGTTAGCGGAAAAACCACTTGTTTTCACCAACGGAAAAAGTACAGACAACGCTATTGTTGCACTCATTATTGATGAAGACAAAATAGATGTCAGAGGTATCGCTACTTGTGGCTGGAATGCTATTGGCACCACAAAAACAGTTACTAAAAGCGAAGGTAATATTGTGTATACCATAGACGATAAACCAGCATTGGATATGTTGATGAAATACCTTGGCGTTGAGGTAAAGCCGGATGAAAACAAGGAAATAGTGACTTTCCAAAACTCTTGGTATTACCCCTTGCAATTGGAACGGGAAAATGGAGATTCTGTGATACGTGCAACCAGGTTTGCCAATCGTGAAGACCGTTCACTTATTTGTACCGGAAGTGTGCCTCAGGGGTCAAAAATCAAGTTTTCGATGCCACCGGATTTTGATTCCATCGAAACAGTCGTTGCGGAATGTGAGAGCCTTAAAGACAACGCACAGCAGCAAGCCGATGCCTTGATCATGTTCTCCTGCGTGACCAGACATTTATCCTTTGGGGCATTAATGAAAGAGGAGATAGAGCAGGTGCAAAAAGTGTGGGATGCGCCCATGGCAGGCTTTTTTACTTATGGCGAATATGGGAAATCCCTGTCTGCCAGACAGGCTGGAAAAACCGGTAAACATGAATTTCATAATAATACCTGCTGCCTGGTGGTATTAAAAGAAAAATAATGGTTTTAAAAAAAACATCATGAAAGCAAAATCAATCAAAGGAACATCTCCGGAAGAAATTAAAGTAGCATTGCTACAAAGCATGGCAGACGGTTTCAAACCAACACTTGCCATCGTATTCATTTCTATCAGCCAGGA
Organism: Chitinophagales bacterium; assembly: GCA_038257335.1. GTDB lineage: Bacteria > Bacteroidota > Bacteroidia > Chitinophagales > Chitinophagaceae > Ferruginibacter. The sequence goes on from JBBSJJ010000318.1 coordinate 980, forward strand.
CAGAAATACAGTTTGCAAAATATTGGATGATGCAGGAATTCAAATTTTCGGCTCTACCACAAATGGCGAGTTTGTAGATGAGAATCCCGAAAAGCTTTCTACTGCCATTCTTTTGCTGGATATGAACCCGGCCTATTTCTCTGTATTGTTTTCGGAATATCCGGAAAAAAATTATCGGGACATTGCAAAAACATTAGCCAGAAAAGCAAAACAACTTTATCAGCATCCTGCCTTTCTGATTGCTGCCAGTCATTTGGAAACCGATGCAGAGCAGTTGTTATTTGGATTGGAAGATGAAATTGGTAAAGCTGTAAATGCTTTTGGTGGGATGGCCGGCGATGACTATGCTTTTTCCGAACAATTTGTTTTTACTAATGGAAAGGAAAGCAACCGGGGCGTATTGGTTGTTGCGGTTGATGAAGAAAAAATTATGATCAAGGGCAAAGCAACCTGCGGCTGGAAGGCTGTAGGAACTCCGAAAACAGTTACGAAAAGTATCGGCAATCATGTATTTACCATAGACAATGAATCGGTATTGGACCTCACGGCAAAATATGGCGGACTTGGAAAACTTGAAAAGGAAGATAA
>JBBSJJ010000319.1:0-1566 GCA_038257335.1 Chitinophagales bacterium
CAAAAAAAGAAAAAAGTGGATAATTTCCTTTTGTCGCTTAGAACCAGCGGCAAAATTAAAACCGCTGGATACGGAGTTTGGGTACTGACTTAACTGTTTAATTATGTTTAGTCGTGTTTTTTAGTTGTTTAAATTCGTAACGTTTTGAAAACAAACATATTATAGTGTGACCTTTGTTAGGGTGAATTAGTCAATGCCTGCCCCGACAGAATGTAGGGGGCAATTGTCAATAGGCAATCAATGTCGTTGACTAGGTATTTGCTCCGTAGGAGCACCCTGTTTATAGAAACATCGACATGAATAATTTTTCTTTACTCCGTAGAAGTCTCCTAAGCACAGGAAGCACCTACGGAGCTATTAATTACAATTAGGCAGACCATTCTATAAATAGGAAGCTCCATTGGAGCTTAAGCCAACGACATTGAATGGTGAATGGTTAATATTGACCATTCACCATTCAAGTCGTTTAGTTAACGTAAACCGCCGTCAGGGTTTGCAACCGCTGACGGGGTTGTGCTAACCCCGACGGCGGCTTACAGCCCCGTCGGCGGTTGATTAGGGTTTCGCACAGCCTAACTAAACGACATTGATCCACCATTGACCATTCACGCTTTACTTAAACCCTTTTAAATGACAACAGGCAGCACAAATAAAATAGACTACACGGATGTGTACATCCAATACAGCATCGAATCTTCTTTTATGGAAATGGAGGCTGGCCGCTACAGGCAACAGATAAACGGTGTGCTGTACTACACTCCCATGATGGATGAAACGGAAATGCCGGTGGAAATAGGAAAATTAACTGCGGATAAATTGTTGCTGGGCCAGGCTGCCGACAATGGTTGCCCCGGTGCCGACGTGTTTGATACAGAAGCCCTGTTAGTGGAAATAGGGGAAGCTATTTACGATTTTGAAATCGATGATTTTTCTGAAGCCACTAAAGAGCACCTCACTATTTCGTTTTTAGATTTATTGATCCTTACCCGGCTGGAGATACTACCAGCTTACCGTGGCTACGACATAGGAAAATATGCCATCAAAGACTTGTACAATAATTTTATTGGCGGCTGTGGCTTAATGACCTTAAAATGCTTTCCGCTGCAATTGGAAGGAAGCGAAAACGACCCCCCTATGCAAAGAGAGCCCAACGCTATGAAGTACGACAGCATGGAACCCGACGAAGAAAAATCGATGTACAAACTACTGGCATATTATACCAGCATGGGTTTTAAATACGTTCCCCAATTGAGTGAATCTTTGTTATTTCTCACACCGGCCATCATCAACCCCACATTTGATAAAATACAATTAGACTGACAAGCGGGTAAAAGATGCTAAAGGCTGCCAGTGCTAAGAAGGCGAAGGCCGGCCTTTTAAAAAACGGGAAATAATGCTTAAAAAGTTTCACTGTTATGGACGGGCATACCAGGTAGCCTTTCCCTGGCCGTGTTGTAATAGCTGCCTGTTTTCAACAAGAGATGCCAGTTGTTTTTTTACCGTATTGCGGTTTGCGTTGGTAAGGGTTACAATATCCCTGACTGTAATCTGCCTGCGGCTTTTTGC
>JBBSJJ010000320.1:0-1553 GCA_038257335.1 Chitinophagales bacterium
AATCTTATCAATTTTTGCAGCAAGTTTATGATCCTTTTCAGTAACGGTATCGCCGGCATCGTGGGTGTTTAGCCACATTTCAACTTTGTTGTACACGTTGGTCCAAAGGGGATGATGATCCATCTTTTCTGCTGCCAGCGCTACCCTGGTCATGAAAGCAAATGCTTCCGAAAAATCTGAAAATTCAAATTTCCGGTACAGGGTGTTGTTTTCTTCTTTCCACATAAATAAAAATTTATAGTTAGATAAATAACAATGGATAATTGAACAAATGACAATGGATAATCAGGCAATGAAAATAGATATGCCAGGTAACGGGGTAATGAGTTGACCATATTATCCACTATCCAATTATCAATCTACTCTATCAATTTACAAAATCAAATGCTGCTTGTGTTTTATTTTCTCGTTCGTCATTTCATTTACCAGTTGCACAGAGGGAATAAGTTTGATAGATTGTAGCAAAGCGTTGGAAGCGGCTTTGTCAATTTCATCTCCCTTTACGAGCCATAAAAAATCAAGGTGTTTAAATTCTGGCAATAGGTACTCTCCGTCGTACTGGTTGTTGTATAACAGGTGACAGGTAGTGCAGCCCGGTTCCTGGTATTCGTACACAGCAAAAAAGTAGTCCCGCTTTTTTTTCTTCAGTTGAATTTCAAGTGAAGTGTTCAGCCGGAAGTTGAGCCCCAGTTTTTGATTGGCGTGCCATATAAACAAGTAATCTTTAATGGGCGAAACGATGCCCATCAAAAAACTGTTTTCAAAAAACTCTTCCGCTAAAGCCTCGTTGTCTATTTTTAATTTCATACCAGCCGGTTTTCTGCGTAAAACCCAGCGTTTTGCAGTGTTGAATAATTTGTTTCGATTCGTGCGGACAAATTTAAAATGCCCCTTTAAAAAACCACCGGCAGCAACAGAGTCTCGGTGCCTCGTTTGACTTTTAAAATAGCAGCTTGCCCTTTTTCAAATTTACCCAGGGCCTTCATGTAAGCCTCCACGTCTTGTATACCATGCTCGCCCACCTGGGTAATGATATCTCCTCCTTTTACCCCGGCTTTTTCTGCAGGCCTGCCGCTGCTAACACCCTCTACATAAATGCCGGGTCCGGCAAAAGTATAGTCCAGCATCACACCCAGCGTTACTTTAAAACTGCTACTGCTCATAGATATTTCCCGTGTTTTTAAGAAAGCCATTTTCTCCATTTCGTTGGTTACTGTAAGAATATTTTTTATGTAAGAAACGATTTCCATCATTCCCTTGTAATTAATTTTTTCCTTGTCGTCGCCGGGCTTGTGGTAATCGCTGTGGGTGCCGGTAAATAAAAACAACACCGGAATATCCTTCCTGTAAAAAGAAGTGTGATCGCTGGGGCCGCTGCCGCTGCTGTCTATTTTAATTTTGAAATAAGATTTTTCTGTCTTGATGAGTTTGCTCCAGGCCGGTGAAGTGCCATAACCACCAATGCTGATGCTGCGGCTGCTATCGTTGAGGCGGCCCACCATATCCATGTTGATCATGTAGTTGATGCTTTTGGCAGCCACTGGCAAATGTTC
>JBBSJJ010000321.1:0-1542 GCA_038257335.1 Chitinophagales bacterium
AAGGAAAAGAATGTGCACATACGCCCCATAGACAACGATCTTTTTTTGCAGAGCCTGCTCACCTGCACAGCCGTGCTTTGTGGTGCAGGCTTTGAAACACCGGCCGAGGCCTTGTTTTTGCAAAAGAAATTATTGGTGATTCCCATGAAAAACCAATACGAACAACAATGCAATGCGGCTGCATTAAAAAGCATGGGCATACCGGTGATCAAAAGTCTTAAAAAGAAATACCTTCCTGCTATACAAACATGGGTAGATACCCAGCAGGTACTGCCAGTAGTATACCCGGATAACACAGAGGCAGTAATAGATATGGTACTCCAAAAGCATGGCCACGCTACAACAAAAAATAAACATATGCTGGGGCAGGGCATATCATCCGTAAAAGAACTCAAACATAAAAGCCTCGGCAAAATCCTGACCGGGCTTTACCAATAAATAAATGGCGCTTAACAAAAATGATTTTGGTAGTGAGTTTAAATGGGGCGTATCCACTGCCGCCTACCAGGTAGAAGGTGGGTTTGATGCTGATGGAAAAAGCCCCTCTGTGTGGGACACTTTCACCCAAAAAAAGAGAAAAATATTTGGTAACCATCATGGAAACATTGCTTGCGATTTTTACAACCGGTACCAAGCCGATATAGACCTGATGGTGCAGATGAACATCCCCAACTATCGCTTTTCTATTTCCTGGAGCCGCATTTTACCCAACGGCACGGGCGAAGTAAATAGCAAAGGCATTGATTTTTACAACAACGTAATTGATTATTGCCTGCAGGTAGGCATAGAGCCCTGGATAACCTTGTACCATTGGGATCTCCCCGAAAGCCTGCAACAAAAAGGTGGCTGGGTAAACCGGGATATCATGGAGTGGTTCGCCCATTTTACTACCTGCTGTATTAAAAAATTTGGCGACCGGGTAACACATTGGATGGTATTAAATGAGCCCATGGTATTTACTGGTGCAGGATATTTCCTGGGCATACATGCGCCGGGCAAAAAAGGGCTAAGCAACTTTTTGGCAGCGGCACATCACGCTACTCTGTGCCAGGCTACGGGAGGTGCCATCATAAAAAGTTTGCTGCCTGCGGCTAAAGTGGGCACCACCTTTTCTTACTCACACATTGAACCCTACCGATCAAATAATGCAGAAGATATAAAAGCTGCCACCAGGGTAGATGCCCTACTAAACAGGATGTTTATAGAACCATTGCTAGGCCTTGGCTACCCATGGAAGGAACTGAAGATCCTCAAAAGAATTGAAAGATTTATGCGGGATGGTGATGAAAAGAAAATGGCTTTTGAGATGGATTTTATTGGCTTACAAAATTACACCCGGGAGCTGATTACCTACACTCCCTTTGTGCCATTTGTACAAGCCCGGCTGGTTAAAGCTGCTAAAAGAAAAGTGCCCCATACTTTGATGGGTTGGGAAGTCCACCCGCCCTGCATTTACCATGCACTCATGCGCTACAACAGTTTTGATAAAATAAAACAAATAATAGTAACGGAAAATGGTGCAGCATTTACTGACATTAATGA
>JBBSJJ010000322.1:0-1538 GCA_038257335.1 Chitinophagales bacterium
AACAATGGCCTTGTCATTCGCATCAGCAATGCCGCTGCTGCAGAACTGGGTGCCGCTGCTGGCAATTTTGAATGCAGTTTACAATTCTAAGATGATGAAGAGAGTATGGATTCTTTCAAGTATACTCCTGCTGCAAATCACCCTGTTTGCGCAAGGAACCAGTAGCAAAGAAAATTTTTCTGTGCTCTATAACAATGCGCATACTTCTGTAAAAAGCCAGGGGCAAACAGGCACCTGCTGGTCTTTTTCTACTACAGCTTTGTTAGAAAGCGAAATGCTAAAAAAGGACGTGCCCCATCCAGATCTGAGCGAAATGTTTACGGTTAGAAACATCTATGTAGAAAAAGCGAAAAACTATTTCATGCGCCAGGGCGCAGCACAATTTGGCGAAGGCAGCCTTGGCCATGATGTAATAAGAGCAGTGGCCACTTATGGCGCCGTTCCCGATGAAGCTTACCCCGGTTTGACAGGCCAACACACAAGCCACGATCATAGTTTGCTTACCAAAGAGCTGAAACAGTACCTTGATAAACTGTTACAAAGCAAACCACTGGCAGCTTACTGGCAAACCGAGTTCAACAACATTTTGGATAAGCATCTCGGAAAATTGCCAGGCGCTTTTACCTACAATCAACAGATATACACGCCCGCATCTTTTGCCAAAGACGTGATGAAGTTTGAAGCAGGCGATTATGTAAATATTACTTCTTTTACACACAAACCTTTTTACAAATCTTTTATACTAGATGTGCCGGATAATTTTAGCAACGGAGCATATTATAATCTGCCCCTCAACGAAATGCTGCAAACAGTAAATGATGCATTAAAGAATGGTTATACTGTTATGTGGGATGCGGATGTGAGCAACAACGGTTTCAAGCAGGCGCAGGGCCTTGCACTATTTTTAGATGCTTCCAATAAAACAGAAACTATTTCTACGAATACTGCCGAAGAAAAATGGGACGCAGGTAAACGACAGAACTTATTTGAAAATCTTACCACACAGGATGATCACCTCATGCAAATTACGGGTGCCGTGCTTTCTAAAGATGGTAAAATGTTTTACACTGTAAAAAACTCCTGGGGTGCAGTGGGGCCCTACCAGGGTTTTATACAGGTGAGCGAAGCTTATTTTGCCATCAATACCATTAGCCTGGTTATTCCCAAAGCAGCTATCAGCCCTGCTTTGCTCGACAAATTAAAGTAAAAGAAATTCTTTCACCGGTTGGTCTCATTCAAAACGGTAGCCTCTTAAAAAATCTTCTACAGCCATTCTCTTTTTTCCCTCCAGTTGCAAGTCCAGTATGCGCAGGTAGCCATCGCTGCAGGCAAATTGCAGGTAGCTTTTGCCATCGGTTTCCATTTCGCCGGCGGGTGTCAACGGTTTCTGTTCAAATTTTTCGGCTTTGTAAATTTTTAATTTCTTTTCTTTTAAAAAGCAAAATGCCGTAGGGTAGGGGGATAAACCACGAACGAGGTTGTAAACTGAGTGCAACGATTTATTGAAATCTATTTTACAAGTCTCAGTAAATATTTTC
>JBBSJJ010000323.1:0-1528 GCA_038257335.1 Chitinophagales bacterium
GAACCAAAAAAGTATCATCAGGATAAACCACAAAGCCGAACTTATAAGGAAAGCCAGTGGGCTTATTTTCTTGAAGAAAAAAAATGCGGCAGATGTTATCGCAAAAACATTTACAAATATCATCAGCACTTTTATTTCTCTGCGGCTAATAAAATGATAACGCAATGCCTGTATAACTTTTGGCTTGTTGTACGTAAAATAAGAAGATACCATGCGCAAATATATTGGTTCGGTTTTAGAATGATTACTTGCCGGGCGTCTTTAGCTCGTTTTCAGACACTGACCATTGGCCCAATTGTTCCCCGTTAATACCGATGAAGTTCACTTTTAGGACCCTTTCATTCTTTTTACCCGAAACATCTATTTTTCCAAAATTTTGAGCATCTACCAGGGTATTGGCAATTCGGGCAGCATTGCTTAACTCTGCTCCCCGGGGCTTGCTCACTCCCGCTGTATAAGGAGAAATAGTCACGTCATACAATGGATGCATTCCCGGCCTGTCCATTTTTATTACTTCGCTGTGGTGTCTGTCGCCGGTAAAGAAAATTACTCCTGGTATTTTTTGCTCTGCCAAAAAACCGGTTAAGTCCTGGTATTCAAAACTGTAAAATGTCATGCTTTCAAAAGTGCTCAGGGGATTCAATATCTGGCTACCCGTAACAATTATTTTAAATGTAGCACTGCTGCTTAGCAAGGCATTTTTTAACCAATCCAATTGCATGCTGCCAAAATAGGTTTTCAAGGCAGAAGGCTTGCCATCGATGCTATCTTTAAAATCTGGATGACTTCTAAAAAAGCGGTCGTCGGTTAAAAAAAAGTCCACATCGCTGTAAGAAAACTGGGTATAAATACCCTTACCTTCTTCGCCATAAGTAGGGTTGAGGCTGTAGTTCCTAAATATATTGCGGCTTTCCGCTTTGAGGGGGTAACTTTTGCCAGCGTCGTTGGGTCCATAGTCGTGATCGTCCCAAATAGCGTACTGAGGCATTGCTGCCATAAAAGGTTGTATTATTTTTTGACCCCTATCCCGGGAGGCCCTGTAGTTGAGCCCCCACACCGTGCTGTAATCTACTTCCCTTGTGTACCAGTTGTCGCCCATCCAAATGTGAAAGCTGGCGGGTGTTTTTGCCATCGTTTCAAAAATAGAAGAGTCGCCGCCATAGGGCCTGCCCGGCCGATCGTAAACGGGCTCATTAAAGTAAGCGCAACTCCCCGCCAGGAAACTAAAATCCGGTGCCGGCTTGCGGTACTGCCACAGCTCTTTGGTGGTAAACCTGGTGGCAAAGGATGTGGTTACCGGCTTGCCATCAATTATAAGTGAGTATTGGTAAGCGGTGTTGGGCTCCAGGCCATTCAATTCAATCTTAACAGGATTAAAATCTTTTCCCAGGTCACCATCGAAAGAAATTGTCTTACTGCCAGCAGGCTTGCCTTTCGGAAAATATTTTACCGCAACAGCCTTTACAGCAGGTGACACTTCTGCCCACACCGTGGCATTTCGCAGCTCTACATGGCCCGCCCAGGGGCC
>JBBSJJ010000324.1:0-1525 GCA_038257335.1 Chitinophagales bacterium
CACTTTGGCTACTTTTTTTATGCCTCTTGGTTTGGCTAAACTTTGTTTTATCAGATGTAGTTGTTGTTCGTAGCCTTGCTCCAACCTGTTTTTTATGCCCTGCTCTTTAATGCCTTTGGCTTCACTTTCTACCTTTAAAAAGCTATCGGTATATTTTTCACTTTGTACTGCTGTAAGCCGTATTACTTTTTTTGATTTTGTGAGTAAATAAGTTTCTTTGCCTTGCTGTACAGGTTGGTAGTCTTTTATTTTTGTTCTGCTTACTACTACATATTTATATCCCATTTGCGTTAAAATATCCAGGTTCTTTTCTGTAGCTATCCCTGCATCCACTACCACTATTGGCTTTGCGGCGCTGATATTGCCGGATAGTTTTTCGAGCAACGTGCTGATGTCTGAGGTATCGGCATAATTGCCTTCGTGTATGGCTGAATATTTTATGAAGCCTTCTATGTTTATAACCATCGCTAACACTACCAGTTTTGCATCGCTGCGCTTCTCTTTGCTCCTGCCAAACCTGGCTATTTTGCTGCTGCGCATAGACCCTTCAAAATAAGTATTTGTAAGATCGTATAGTATTATCCTGTCCTGCAAATCGAAGAGCTCATTGGTTTTGGTAGATAAATATTTTTCAATGGTTTCTTTGTGCTCGTATAAATCTAAAGCGCTTTGGTAAAGTTTGTCCTTGGTAATTTTAGGGGTAGGATAACCCGTGATATCGCAGATAGCAGAGTTGTCTTTAATCCATTTGCCGGTGGCAAGTTCGGAACCCGGATGTACGGCTCTGCTAATAACTTGTGTCATTGCCAGTTGAATCTTTTCCTGGGGCCAACCAAGCACCTCAAATAGTTTAGTAAGTTTTAGCTGGTTCCATGCATTGGCACATATCCACTCTGTGCCTATCTCTCTTGCTTCCTTATGCTTTATGGTATCTACTTTTACAAGCCTGTGTTGTTGTTCCATCGTTTTGCGGTCGATGGTTTTCTTTTCAATCATCTCATTCCAAAAACGATTGGCCCATTCTATTACTTGTGTATCGTGTTCTTCAAAAAGTACTAATTCATTTTTATACCTGGCATTGAGGTGATCCACTACTTTATCTTTTTGGTTGCGGGTAGCATCCGGCCAAAAGCCAATGTTCAAAAGCGTTTTATGACAAACCCTGTCACTTTCGTTGCGATAGCTTTCTACTAACCGGTAGTAGGCAGCAATATCTTTGATGGAAGGATTGTGTCTAAATGAAGCTTTTAAATACATTGATGCAAAGCTATAAACTGGTGTCAGTTTACGAACACCCCCCTGTGTACTACAAGCTAATCTGAAAAACAAAACCCTTTACCAGCAAGGGTTGTAAGATTTAAACATTAAAAAAATACCCAAAAAAAGATGAAAATTGCTGTTTTTGCTGCAATGTGGGTTAAGAATGCTTACCTGGAAAATCCAACGAACCTCATGCGTGGGGTTACCCCGGAAGATCAGCAAATCCTGGAGAATTACGCCTATAAGAATATCGTAAAAGAGCCGG
>JBBSJJ010000325.1:0-1512 GCA_038257335.1 Chitinophagales bacterium
CAATACCGTAAATACGCATAGCTCTGTGCTTGTAAGGATCGTGTTGCACCCAAAGCTGGTACAGGTTTTCAAAGATTTTATTATTTGCCAGCGATAATACATCAATATGATTGTGGGGGTCAATTATGGGCAACACGGCCGCCACCTCATGGTATAATTTCTTACCATAATCGTTTAACAAAAGAAAGTCTGTATCGTTAAATGTTTTCATTACTTCTCGCTAAATGTTGATGTAAAAACTGTGGCATACCTTACCCCTAATCCCCTTGCTGATGCACTGTTGAAATGCGTATCATCGCCCTTGTGCATTAGACCATCTGAGCTAACTACAGCTGTTCTTTTTAGTGTTGCGGGCAAACCTTTGATTGCCTCATTTATTTGTTTTGCAAAAGGGTGATTGGCTTCATAAAAAGGAGCCATCGTTCCTGCAACAAAAGGCAAAGATTTTACCTTTAAATCTCTTCTAAAACTTTTTACCAAAGCGATCAGCTTGCTGCTGTAAACCATAGAGCGTAGGGAGTCGCAATCTGATTCTCCTTGTTGCCACAAAATGCCTTTTAATGTTCCCATTTGCATAGCCAGCTGTGTTCTTGTAACAGCATCGTCATAAGGATAACTTTTTGTTGGTCCAAAATATTCGGCGTGTTGCCATTTTTCAATTGATGAGCCGCCAACGGCACATGGAATAAGGCCAATTACAATATTTTTATCCTGTTCTATCATTTTTTTTGCAAATGAAAATCCTGGCCCACCCCCCGCCACATCGGGCTTATCGAAATGTAAAGGTTCTTTTGCCAACAGCCATTCCCCTTTTTTATTCAACATCCAAATCCTACTATCTGTAGTTGTATCTCCTGCTTCCACTTTTGCCCTACCTGCCATATTAGATTGGCCTGCCAACAAGTATAAATGAAAATGCTTTTTGCCAACAGCCGGCTGCGCATAAGTTACCTGGGCAAACAGCAAAAATGATATCAAAGACAAAATCAACTTCATTTAACTCAAATTAATTTTTGTTTTTCTTCTTTTTACATAAAAAACCAAAGCGCCCAACAAACACGCAATACCCGAACCCATTGCCAGCTTCCCACTCGCTGTTGCAATGGAAGGTAAACTCATTGCAATAAATAATACGCCGGTAATTACGAAGGATAAAGCGTAGAGTAACATTAAGCCGCTTACCACCGAAGTATCTGTAGGTGCATCTTTTGGTGCAGGTGTTGCCAGCTTTATAAAAAATGCTTTTACTTTATTATTGTATGCAGCATCTTTTGATAAGAAAAACCCTGACCCTAAAAATACAGCTACACAAACCAACACTTCAATAAACGTAGCTGTTTGCCAGTTTACACCCGGTGTTGCATTAAGGACTGCACCCACCGCAATACCAGCGATCATAGAAGCGATAGCACCCCATGGTTGTGGCCGCCAAAAAAGTACGCCCATTATAACCGGAATAATAAGCGGGATTGAAAATATGCCCGACATATATTGATTTACCTGGAATGCACC
>JBBSJJ010000326.1:0-1510 GCA_038257335.1 Chitinophagales bacterium
AAGCCATAGAGGCTTCTGAATTGCAGGCACAGAAAGAGGCCAAAGAAGAGGCCAAAAAACAAGAAGCCTCCGCAGAGAAAAGAAAAAGGGCCCCACGTACTGCCACAAGGATGGTATTGCCGGCCAGTCTGGAGCGCGAAGAAGTAACCATTGACCCTGAAGGCGATTTGACAAACTATAAAGTAATAGGCGAAGAAGTGACCGAGGTCTTGGTACTTGTGCATGCTTCTTTTAAGGTAAAAAGGATCATCCGCAGGAAATGGGCATTAAAAGACAGCAGGCAGTTGGATAAAGGCATATTGATCGCCCCCATCCCTTCAAGAACGGTAAAGCGGGGGCTGTTCGATGAATCGGTAATTGCCCACCTGCTCATCGGCAAATACATCGACCACCTGCCGCTCTACCGGCAAAAGAAAATCTTTGAGCGGGAAGGGATGAAAATCCCGCCCTCCACACTGATAGACAATACCGCGGCCGGCTGCCAGGCGCTAAAACCTGTTTACAATGCACTCAAGAGGGAAGTGCTGGCCAACCTGTACCTACAGGGGGACGAAACCACCATTAAGGTGCTCCAAAGCGAAAAGAAAGGCGCCTGCCACCTGGGCTACTACTGGGCCTATCATGCCCCGGCAGACGGGCTGGTCTTTTTCGACTATCAGCAAGGGCGAAGCCAGGAAGGCCCATCGAAGCTGTTAAAGGATTTCAAGGGAGTGTTCCAGTCGGACGGCTACAAGGTATACCAGGCATTGTTCAAAAACAACGAAAAAGTAAACCAGCTTTACTGCATGGCCCATATCAGGAGAAAATTTGATGAGGCCGTCTATTATGACAAAGAAAGGGCTGCCCATGCAGTGGGACAAATAAACTTTTTATATGACATTGAAAGGGAAATCAGGGAAGCCTCGCCACAGCTGTCAGAAACAGATATAGTGAAAATACGGCTGGAGAAAGCCGCCCCCATTATGAGGGAACTCAAAAACTGGATGCTGGCAGAATACCCAAAAGTACTGCCATCGAGCCCCATCGGAAAAGCAATGGCCTATGCGCTGCGATTGTGGGACAACATGCATTATTATACCCTGCACGGCCACCTGCAGATCGACAACAACGCCATAGAAAATGCCATACGGCCTATTGCCCTGGGCAGAAAGAACTACCTTTTTGCCGGCACCCATGAATCGGCACAAAATGCAGCTATGGTATATTCCCTTTTTGCCACCTGTAAAAAACATGACGTAAACCCCCAGGAATGGCTTACCGATGTACTCCTTAAATTAAATGATATCAACTACGATGGGAAATTCTCGGATTTGCTCCCTCATAGGTGGAAAATTCAACAAAAAACAGAGGGGGTATAGCGTTTGCTTACGATCAAAAGCTTATAAATAACTCTTAATCAATAATTTAAATTTAAAAGATATGAACAACAATCAAACAGTAGAAAAACTAAAACAGATGCGGCTAACAGCCATGGCGGAGCTGCATCTGCAACATGTTAAAAACAACAAGT
>JBBSJJ010000327.1:0-1503 GCA_038257335.1 Chitinophagales bacterium
AACTCACCTCATAATTGTATTTTTCTTCCGTTTGCTCAAAAGAATCTGATACCAATATGGTATAATTTGAAACTGCTTTTACTCTACTCATTTTGAAAATCGTTTGTTCAAAATGTGTCAAGTTTTTTTAGGAGAGGACAAATCGCCTTCGCTCCCTCCGCTTTAAGTTTTTCCTGTGAGGAAAATCCCATTATTTACTGGTGTTTTTCTCTTCATTCCTTAAAAATGAGTTTTTACATTTAAGCCTTCAATTAATCACCCTATTACTTAATCTAAAAACCTACAGCAATGAACGCAAAACAAGAGTCAAAACTCAACATGTACCGTGCCACCCAAAAACACTGCGATGATAACCCAGCCATTGTGGCCACCGTACCCGCTTTCGCAACAACACTTACTGCCTTCAACACAAAATTAAGTGCCATCATCTCCACAGCTCAGCAGGAAGATTTGGTAACAAAAGGTATCACGGTAGATAAATTAGTAGCAAAGAAAACCCTTTGCCAGTTAGCTACAGATGTTGCCGCACCCATCTTCGCATTCGCATCCGCCAATGCAGATAACACCCTAAAGCAGGAAGTAAACTTCTCCTTCTCCGATTTATTTAAAACAAAAGACGATGTATTGGCTCCCCGCTGTCAAAACATTAATGATTTAGGTACAGCAAATTTAGCGGCCATGGCACCCTATGGCTTAACCGCTGCAAGTTTAACCGCATTGCAAACAACAATAAACGGTTACCAGGCAAAAGTTCCAACGCCCCGTAACTCAGCAGCACAAAAAAAGACCATCCGGGAAAACTTAAAAAAATTATTTACAGAAGCAGATGCAGTATTAAAAGATCAGATGGATAAAACCGTAGTAGGCTTCAAAACCGCCAACCCCGATTTTGTTTCCACCTACAAAGCCAACCGGGTAATCATAGATCCCGGCCAGTCAGCAACCACATTAAAAGGAGTAATAGTAAATGCAATGGATAAAACACCGGTAAGCGGAGCAACAATCATAGTTGTCGAAACCGGAAATAAAACTTCAGGCAATGAGTCAGGCACTTACCAAATAAAACCAATTCCTGCCGGCATCTATACAATAAATATTTCAGCGCCAAAGTACACAGACAAAACAGAAAAAGAAGTAACAGTAAAGCAAGGGCAAATTACAAGCCTTGATATAGAACTCAATCCTTTATAAGCCCTTTATCATTTCAGTTTCTTCCCCCTCTCCCCTGAGCGTAGTTGAAGGGAGGGTTGGGGGTGAGGTCATATTTTCTTCGGCGGCAAATCAAAGGCAATAGCCTCATGCTCAAAATGATCTTTATGAGATCCATCACAAAAAGGTTTGTTTTTAGAAAGGCCGCAGCGACAGATGCTAACTACTTCTCTTCCCTGCAGGTTATAAACTCCTCCATTTCTATCCACAATCTCAAAATCTCCCTCGACTTTTAAAGAGCCATTGTTGTTTACTGTTATTTTTGTTTTCGACATTTTATTTTTTTAATAGATT
>JBBSJJ010000328.1:0-1496 GCA_038257335.1 Chitinophagales bacterium
GGCAGCTTCCAAAACCTCTAACCCTGGCCGCAGGTAAAGGTGATAAGTGTTGCCAAGGATAATTTGTGCCTCAACATCTTTCATCAATTGTTGCTGGCTCACTGCTTTTACACTGCCTACTGTGCCCACGGGCATAAAAATCGGCGTTTCTATTATGCCATGATCCGTTGTGATGGTGCCTGCCCTGGCATTACTGCCACTATCCGTTGTTTCTAATTTAAATTCTAGTGCCGCCATTTTCTATATTTTGAAAGTCGGCAAATATAAATTTTAAATCTTCCTGTTTAAAATGATTCATTCACGCTGCCAAAGCACCTAATACTTATTTTTGCAAATATGTATTTTCCAAAACTATTGATCCTGCACTGGCAGCTCCTGCTTTTTATACTGTTGTGCGTGGTGGCTTTTGTTCAGCTATTTTATTACACGTTTTTTTTTGGAAGACTTGCTTTTTACAAACCGGTCATAAAAGACAGAACGCAAACCCATGCAGTGAGCGTAATCATTTGCGCAAGGGATGAGGCGGCAAACCTGGCAACTAATTTACCGGGTGTATTGGTGCAGGATTATAAAACGACCCATGAAGTTGTCGTTGTAAATGATAACTCTTTCGACGAAAGTAGATATATACTGGAGCAATTAAAAAAAGAATTCAGGCAGATGAATGTGGTGGAGCTTACGCAGGAAGCAAAAATGATTCCTGGCAAAAAGTTTCCGCTTAGCATTGGTATTAAATCGGCAAAGCACGAAGTGTTACTTTTAACAGATGCCGATTGTGTGCCCGCTTCCGAAAAATGGATTGAAAGCATGCAGCATGCTTATGATGAGCAGACAGAGATTGTGTTGGGCTATGGTTCTTTTCATAAAAAGAAAGGTCTCTTAAATAAGTTGGTGCGCTGGGAAACTTTTCACACAGCCTTACAATATTTTAGCTATGCCCTCGCAGGGATTCCTTACATGGGTGTAGGAAGAAATCTCTCTTATAAAAAAATAGTTTTTTTCAGGCACAAAGGGTTTTCTGCACACAATCATTTACCCGGCGGCGACGATGACCTTTTTATCAATGCCGCTGCCAACAAGGAAAATACTAAGATCAACATCGACCCTGAAAGTTTTACCCTGAGCAACCCTCCGGTTTCCTGGCATCAATGGCTCAAACAAAAAAGAAGGCACTATACTACTTCTAAATACTATCGCCCGCTGCATAAATTCTTGCTGGGATTTTATGCTTTGGCAAATTTTATTTTTTACCCGCTGGTGCTGGTAAGCATGATTTTTTACGATTGGAGGCTTGGGTTGCTCATACTCGCCATCAAACTCCTGGCACAAGGAATTGTTTATGCCCGGGCTATGCAAAAGTTAGGAGAAAAAGAACTCTTGCCTTACTTGTTGTTGTTCGATTTGTGGATGTTTTTTTACTACCTGCTTTTTGCCCCAGCCTTGATTAGAAAACCAAAACAACATTGGAAGTAGCAGGCCGGGAAGAACCTAAAAGA
>JBBSJJ010000329.1:0-1489 GCA_038257335.1 Chitinophagales bacterium
GCCGGGGGCAGGACTTTCGCTGGCGGTCTCGTCAGCAAAGTCGCTGAGGGACATGCTTACAAGGCGGCCCGCATTTTTATCATTCAACATGTATTCAATAATGCGTTCCTGCGGATTAAAAGGCGTTAGTTCATCCAGTCCCATGCTTTTAATGGCAATTTTAATAAGTTCTTTTTCGCTTACGCCGGTGCTGCGTTTTTGTTTTTGCAGGAAATATTTACCGGCATCGGTCATGGCTTTCAGGGGGATGAGGCCTACGAGTTCGCTGCCGGTTACCCGTATGCCTCTTGCATTTGCTTTATTGCACACTTCATCAAATGCTACATGCACGGGTGTGATGTTGATGTTGGTGAGGTTCATGGAGATTTGTGCCACGCCATATTCTTCAATATACCAGCCGATGGCTTTTACAGATTTTAAAGTGCCGGGCTGGTTTATTTTTTTACCCCGTCCGACCGGGTCATCCGGGCGGGCCTCTACTTCTACATTTCTTCCTGCTTCCCTTACATCAAAGGCAATGGCATTTGCACGGCGGGTGCTGGTGGTATTTAAATTTACATTGTAGGCTACTAAAAAATCACGTGCGCCTATTACGGTGGCGCCACGCTTTGCATCAAACTGGGCCGGACCAAAATCGGGAGCCCACTGCGGCTCTTTTATTTTTTTAAAGAATCCTTCGTATTCGCCGGCACGGATGACGGATAAATTGTTCCTGGCAGTATCGGGTTGTGCGGCTTCGTATAAATAAATAGGGATCTTTAATTCTTCTCCTACCCTTTTTGCAAGCTGCTGAGCAAACTTTGCGGTTTCTTCCATGGTTATGTTGGCAATGGGTATCAGCGGACAAACATCTGTAGCGCCCATGCGGGGGTGCTCGCCCTTGTGTTTGCTCATGTCTATCAGTTCTCCTGCTTTTTTAATGGCGTTGAATGCGGCTTCTATTACTTTGGCGGGTTCGCCTACCATGGTTACTACGGTTCTGTTTGTTGCTTTGCCGGGATCAACATTTAGGAGGCGCACGCCTTCAACTTTTTCTATTTCATCGGTTATTTGTTTGATGAGGTTGAGGTCGTTGCCTTCGGAGAAGTTTGGAACGCATTCGATGAGCTGCATAATTAATTAAGAATTAAGAATTAAGAATTAAGAATTAAGAATTAAGAATTGGGGCGTATTTGGTTCTTGGAAGTTTTTAAAATAGCCGCCAATATCTTTTTAAATCTATTATTATTATTTGTTCAAAGTATCAGTCTTCTTTTTTTAAAAGTATTCTATTTCTTTCTTTACTTTTTTGCTTGCCCAAAAAAGTAACAAAAAAGGGCCCCGACAAAAGATTACATCCCTTTTGTCGAAAGCAGCTCTGCTCGGCTTGTGTGCTACTGTGACTTCTACATTTGTAATTCTACTCTTCGGATTATGGCAGCATTTGTTATAGGCTGGCTATGGCGAAGTTAACCAGAGATTTTGCTTAAACAAAAACTGAGTTTGGTTA
>JBBSJJ010000330.1:0-1488 GCA_038257335.1 Chitinophagales bacterium
CAGGAAGCCTTGCAGCAAATGCATGCAGTGCTCACTGCCAAGCATTATTCTCCACGCACCATCCGCAATTATACACAGGAGATGCGTTTTCTCTTTGCACATTATTACGATCTGATGCCAGCCTCCATCGTAAGTAAAGACATCATTGCCTACATTAATTACATTGTAAAAGAACATGAAGTTGGCCGTGAAAAATGCCACCAGGTGGCACAGTCCTGCAGTTTCTTTTTTAAGCATGTGCTACCGTCACCCTTTGTAATTCCATCGC
Organism: Chitinophagales bacterium; assembly: GCA_038257335.1. Lineage (GTDB taxonomy): Bacteria > Bacteroidota > Bacteroidia > Chitinophagales > Chitinophagaceae > Ferruginibacter. The sequence goes on from JBBSJJ010000330.1 coordinate 269, forward strand.
AGTTTTATCCCCGCAAAGAAAACAAACTACCGCAGGTTTTTAGCGTAGACCAGGTAAAGCAATTGGTTGCTGTCATTACCAATCTCAAACACCGGGTAATGATATCTCTGTTTTACGGTACCGGGCTGCGCATGAATGAACTGGTGAATTTAAAAATTTGTGATATCGACAGCAAAGCCTTTCAGCTAAAAGTAACTGGCAAAGGCAGCAAAGACCGTTTTACTTTATTGCCCAAACAATTGCTGGAAGATTTGCGAAAATATTACCTGCAGCACAAACCACAAACCTATCTTTTTGAAGGACAAACAAAAGGTAAGCCCATGCACCCACGCAGCATACAACATTTTGTGCAGTGTTATGTAACTAAAATCGGGCTGGGTGGAAAAGATTATTCGGCTCACACCCTGCGTCATTCTTTTGCCACCCATTTGCTGGATGCAGGTACCGATATCCATACCATCAAAGAACTGCTGGGTCACAGCAGCATCAGCACTACCATGGTTTACCTGCACCTGCAGCAATCCAAAAGGGCAGGCCTGATATCGCCTTTTGATGCTATGGAAAACGGCGACCAATGATGACCGTTAGTACTGCTCAGCAACTGCAACAGTTGTTTGGGCAGGCGGCAGCACTACCTTTTAATGCGGTGAGCAAAGGAGTGTTTACCGCATTGCACACATGCCATACAGCAGCCAACGGCGCACATACGTACCGGTGTAATGATGGTGAATGCCATCACCTGCATTACCAGTATCATAGTTGCGGTAGCCGGCATTGCCCCAACTGCGGCGGATTAAAAAAAGAGCAGTGGATTGAAAATCTGTGTGCGGATCTTTTGCCCACTTCATATTATCATGTAGTATTCACGTTGCCACATGAGTTGCATCCCATCATACTGGGCAATCGCAGAGCGATGTTTAAACTGTTGTTTGATGCAGCATCGCAAACACTCTTACAGTTTGCAAAAGATCCGCAGTGGCTGGGTGGTAAGTGCAGCATCACCGCCGTTCTTCATACATGGGGTCAGCAGCTCAGCTTTCATCCGCATCTGCACTGCATTGTAAGCGGTGCTGGTGTTGATGACAACAATCGCTGGATAAAAGCAAAGCGCAGCAACAACAAATTTATTTTCCCGGTGGCTGCCATGCAGCTTGTGTACAAAGCCCTTTTTTTAAAAGGGCTGCGCCAACAGCTGCAAAATGAAACACTGCAACTGCAAG
>JBBSJJ010000331.1:0-1487 GCA_038257335.1 Chitinophagales bacterium
ATGCAGCAACAGCTTTTGTTGCTAAACAATAAGCCTTATAAAAATACAGCTTATAGCCGCTGGTATTTTTTTGAGCAACAGGAGCGTGCTGCCCTAAGACTACTGCCCAGCCTTCCTTTTACTCCCAAGAAAGTCGTCACCCTTACCGTACAGCGTAATTATCATGTACAACTTAGCGAAGACCATCTCTATTACAGCGTCCCTTATATACATGTGGGTAAAAAAGTAAAAGTGCTTTATGATAACCGGTCGGTAGAAGTGTATTTGAACAATGAACGTATTGCGGTGCACATCCGTAAATCTCACAGTAAGGCTTACACGACACTCTCCGAACACATGCCGCCGAACCACCGGCACATGCACACCATAAACGGCTGGAACAAGGATGACCTGCTGGCACAAGCTGCCCGTATAGGTACGGCTACTGTACAGGCAGCTACGCTGATGTTGGAAAACTCAATCTATATAGAGCAAAACTACAAGGCCTGTTTTGGTATGTTGATGCTGCATAAAAAATATACTATCCCACGGCTGGAAGCTGCCTGCAGCCGGGCCCTGCAAGGAACCCGCATCAACTATACCATGATTAAAAATATTCTGGAACGCGGACTTGATAAACAGGCTCCGCCTACAGACCATCAAACCCACGTCCCTTTTCATGATAACATCAGGGGTAAGGATAACTATCAATAATCATTTAAAAAAAGCACAGTAAAATGAACACAGCACAAACACTCGACCAAATGCAACAGCTTCGCCTGCATGGAATGTACCAAGCTTACAAGTCCCAATTAGAGCTACCCATGCACCAGCAACTGGAAAGCCATGAACTGCTGGCACAGCTCCTGCAATCCGAACAGCTAAACCGCAGTAATGAAAAAACAGCCTACTATCTAAAACTTGCAAAGCTTCGTATTGCTGCCACTGTAGAACAAATTGAATGTTCTGCAGCACGCAATATTACCAAACAACAACTAGCCATTTTAATAGAAGGCCGCTACCTGCAAAATGGTGAGAACATACTGATCACAGGAGCTACCGGCTGCGGGAAAAGCTACCTGGCCTGTGCACTCGGACACCAGGCCTGCATGCAGGAATACAAAACCACCTACCTGAACATGAACCGGCTGATAGAAAAAGTAACCCTGTCAAAACTTGATGGATCTTACATCAAATTACTCAACCACCTCGAACGCCAAACCCTGATCATATTAGACGACTTTGGTTTGCAAAACCTCGGGCAGGAAGTGAGGCTAACGCTTTTACAATTGCTGGAGGACCGATATGGTAAAAAAAGTATCATCGTAACCTCACAGTTGCCCGTAGCCAAGTGGTATGAATATATTAATGACCCAACGCTTGCTGATGCGATACTTGACAGATTGACAGCAAACGCTCATCGGATAGAGCTAAAAGGAGAATCACTCAGAAGAAAAAAATCAATAAAAAATCAATAACCACATGTATATTTAATCATCATTAAGCTC
>JBBSJJ010000332.1:0-1483 GCA_038257335.1 Chitinophagales bacterium
TACCGCCCCCAAGTTTTCTCCAACGAAACGAAAAGAATTGAGTTTCTGTTTGAGCTGTATGATAAATATACGAGTGGGATGTTTGCAGGGGTTGGTAAAGGGAAGAAACTTCCAAAGAGGTGACACCTTTTCAAAAGGTGTCACCTCTGCAGCAAGTACTTGCTATTTGGGGTTGTCCTTCAGTTATAAAACGAAACGCATATAGTTTCTATTTGAGCTGTATGATAAGTACATGAGTGGGATGTTTGCAGTTGAGAAGAAGGGGAAGAAACCTCCAAAGAGGTGTCACCTCTGGCAGCACTAAGCCAAAGCTGGTAGAAAACAAAGTGCACAGCAGTTCAATTTGCAACAGCAGAAAATAATTGTATTTTGTTGAAGCAATAACAGCAACGTATTGAAATCGATGAAGCCTTCCAAGGGGCGACAGCTTTCAAAAAGCTGTCGCCCCTGGCCAATACTTTTACAACAGCCAATAAAAAAAACTATGTATCAGCAAGCAGATTATTCCGCCGATTTTTACGAGAACGGAATATTTCATGTGTACAACCGTACTAACAACCGGGAACTGTTGTTCAGATCAGATGATAACTATTTGTATTTTTTAAAACAATATGACAAATACCTGCATCCTTTCCTGGATACTTATTGCTGGAATTTGATGCCAAATCATTTTCATTTGCTTGTTCGGGTAAAGTCAACGGAAGCAATAAAAGCCATTTGACTTCTCAAGCTTCATCAACATTAAAAAAGCAGAGAAAGAATACCTTGCAGATAAAGCAACCACATCGCAATTGCTGGAGCTGGAGTGGAAACGTTTTTTTAATTCTTATGCCATGGCTTTCAACAAACAGCATAGCCGCAAAGGCAACCTTTTTCACCGGCCATTTAAGAGAGTAGAGATAACAAAAGATGAACACTTTACGCAAGCGATTGTCTACATTCATGCAAATGCACAGCGCCATAAATTATGCAAAGATTTTACACAGCACCGATGGTCTTCATGGAAAGCGATACTTGCTTCATCACCTACAAAATTGATACGGGCTGAAGTGCTGGAATGGTTTGGCGGCGCTGAGCAATTTGTGAAAGTGCATAAAGAAATGACAAGTTATTACTATGGATCAGACATTGAAAAGGATGAATGAAACAAATGAAAAGCTGATAGCTTTCTTGAAGCTGTCAGCTCTGGCCGGTCCTACCGCCCTGCATATTCGCCCAACTAAAAAATAGCGTTTCTGTTTGAAAGGTTTAATAACTACCCGAGTGGGAAGTATGCAGCATAGGCAATAGGGAAGAAACTTCCCAAGAGGTGACACCTTTTCAAAAGCTGTCACCTCTGCAGATCGTTCACATCCAGCAGGGATATCCTTGGCGGTAAAAATCCTTTATTAGTAGATTTAACTTCGAGTTGGGCAGACGCTGCAGGAACTGCGACACCAATACCCACCTGGGCTGTAGCGTGGATGGAAAATAAAATAGCTGA
>JBBSJJ010000333.1:0-1469 GCA_038257335.1 Chitinophagales bacterium
GAAGTGTTTGAAGGCAAGGGGATGATCGTGGCCATGAGTCGCCGGATTGCAGTAGACTTATATGAGGCCATTATTGCCATAAAACCAGAATGGCATTCTGCTGATTTAAGCAAAGGAATGATAAAGGTTGTGATGACTGCTGCATCATCCGATGGAAAAGTGATAGCAAAACACCATACCACCAAAGACCAACGTCGTGCCCTTGCAGAGCGGATGAAAGACCCACATGATGAATTGAAATTGGTAATTGTAAGGGATATGTGGCTTACTGGTTTTGATGCACCGAGTTTGCATACCCTGTACATTGATAAGCCCATGAAAGGCCATAACCTGATGCAGGCCATTGCCAGGGTGAACAGGGTGTATAAAGATAAACCGGGCGGCCTGATTGTAGATTACCTCGGCATTGCTTCCGACCTTAAAAAGGCCTTATCCTTTTACTCCGATGCAGGTGGCAAGGGAGACCCAACGATCCTGCAGGAAGCAGCAGTAGAACTGATGCTGGAAAAGATGGAAGTGGTGTCGCAAATGTTCCAGGCCTGCCCGCCGGATAGGCGGGGCTTTGAATATGAAGATTATTTTGAAGCCAGTACCTCACGCAAGCTTTCGCTTATACTGGCGGCAGAGGAACATGTATTGGGTTTAGATGACGGTAAGCGCCGTTACATAAATGAAGTAGCTGCGCTGTCTAAAGCTTTTGCAATAGCCATTCCGCACGAACAAGCCATGGACGTAAAAGAAGAAGTTTCTTTTTTCCAGGCAGTGAAAGCCCGGCTGGCAAAGTTTGATGGCACAGGTTCCGGCAAAACGGATGAAGAAATTGAAACAACCATCCGGCAAGTGATAGACCAGGCATTGGTGTCGGAGCAGGTGATAGATGTATTTGATGCCGCTGGTATCAAGAAACCGGACATCTCCATTTTGTCAGAAGAATTTTTGCTGGAGCTTAAAGGCATGGAGCATAAGAACATTGCCATGGAAGTTTTACGCAAGTTGCTGAATGATGAGCTGAAATCACGAGCAAAGAAAAACCTCGTGAAAAGCAGATCGCTCATGGAAATGCTGGAAGCTGCCATAAAAAAATACCATAGTAAAATACTCACCGCTGCAGAAGTGATTGATGAACTCATTAAGCTAAGCAGGGAAGTAGTGGAAATGGACAGTGAGGCAAAACAAATGGGCCTCACAGATTTTGAATATGCTTTCTACACCGCCGTAGCGGATAACGACAGTGCAAAAGAACTAATGCAAAAAGATAAACTGCGGGAACTTGCTGTTGTACTAACAGAAAGAGTCCGCCAGAATGCCACCATAGACTGGACCATTAAAGAAAGTGTAAAAGCAAAATTGAAAGTAATTGTAAAACGCACCCTTCGCCAATTTGGTTACCCACCAGATATGCAAATGCTTGCAACAGAGACGGTGCTGAAACAGGCGGAGTTGATTGCGGAGGAGCTGGGGAGGAAGTA
>JBBSJJ010000334.1:0-1434 GCA_038257335.1 Chitinophagales bacterium
AACCCCAACGATGCAGTTATCAACCCCAACGAATGACATAAAAATAGCCTGCAAAAAGAGGCAGGCTATAGCATGGCAATAAACACATTAATCGCTATGCGGGTGTTGCACCTGCATTAGTGCGGTTAAAAAACTGCGCCAGCTCTTCTTTAAGGGTGGTAATACCCGGCTCGTTTTCGTTGGCCAGGAAGCTGATGTACGAGTACTGGCTGAGTGCCTGCTGGTAATTATCATTGTCGTGCAGTATTTTGGTATCGTCTAACTGCTCTACAATACTTTTCATGCGCAGCATAATATTTTCGAGGCTGCTGCGTATGGCAAAATCGCTTTCAAACTCGGGCCAGTTTATTTTACTGCTGTTGAACTGGGGCTGGCTGCTGTGCAGGTCGTTTACCTTATTAACAAACAGTTTGTTTTGTTCGTTAATGCTGCCGTACTTCTGGCGTTCGTCGGGTGTAAGGTTTACCATTTTTGTGTTAATGGCATTTTCAATTTCGGTTAGTGCTTTTGAAATAGCATCTGTGTCAGCAACCGTTAGCTGATTTTGAATTAAATCTTTTAAGGGCATAATGTGAATGATTTTAATGATGAAAAAATGTTTTAAACCAGCAGCTAATATGAGAAAGAATGGACAAGATAAAAAGGGAAAAACCTCACAATTTTGTGAGTTTTTTCCCAAAAATATTTGATTGTGTGAGAGAGAACCGGTAAAGGCTGTAATTGCAGCTTACTACTCAAATTCTCAGCTTCTTAAAAAATATATCCTCTTCCAGTTCTCTTACCTGGCCGGCGGGCAGGCCATCCAGTTCAAGGTCTTCAATACTAAGCCGTATCAATCTTTTGCATTTGTGTTTTATGGCGGCTATCATTTTGCGTACCTGGTGGTACTTGCCTTCGGTAATGGTCATTAGCAACCAGGTAAATGGTTCATAAGCAGTAAGGCGTGTACCAAGGTTATATAATTTTTCAGGATCTGTTACAATGCTTACATCGCATGCAGTGGTAGTATAGGCAACGCCGGTTTTAATTCTTATTTCAACGCCAGTTTGTAATTTTTTTAAATTTTGGGCAGATACAATATTGTTTACCTGTACCAAATACGTTCTTTTGTGTGGCTCATCAGCTAAAAATAAAAGCCTGGTAATTTTTTTATTGGTGGTGAGTATGAGCAGACCTTCGGAGTGGTTATCAAGTCTGCCTACTGCATGTGTGCCGGGTGGAAAATCAAACTCGAGATCGCCCAGCAACTGTACATCATGTGTACTTACAAACTGCGATACCATGTTGAAGGGTTTGTTGAGGATGAAGTAGCGGAGAGGGAGTTTGTAGTTTTTGGTTTGTAGTTTGGGGTTGGGCATAATTAGTAAGGTTGCTTCTTTTAAAACTCAAAACTAATTATTGTATTTGCAAAATTGTTTTGTGTTTGAGGTTACT
>JBBSJJ010000335.1:0-1417 GCA_038257335.1 Chitinophagales bacterium
CCGATACATTCTACACCCGGTTGTTTAAGTGCATTCTGAAGGTTTACAAAACCCATACCCTTGGCTCCTATCAACCCGATTCTGATTTTTTCATTGGCCGATAGCTTTTGCCGGGTAGCTGAAAAAAGCGGCATAGGTACAAGTGCTGCCACTCCTGCCGCAGCCAATAGTTTAGCATTGTCGTTTAAAAATTTTCGCCTGGTGTTGAACATACATTTTAGTTTAGATGTAATTAATTTTTTTTAACCAACAACTTACTTTTGTATGTAGCCCGACAATCTCCCCTGGTGAATAGAAGAGAACCGTATTTAATGCTTAAGGGCAATACAATCGCAAAAGTTAAACGTATTTCTCCTTAAAGAAATGAGATAACGAAGCATTATACGTTACGTCCACGCTAACATACAGCATCTAACAGAACAAACCTTACTGCTCCATGCTGCATCAAAATACTTGAAAATCATCTGAGGTTTGCTATTTTCAGTCATGAATTTTAAAATTCCAATTACCATGAACCGATGCATTGCCATTTTTACATGGCTGTTTTTTTCGGTTAACTGCGCATTTTCTCAATCAACCCTACAGTGGATTACAAATTATAAAACAGCCATTGCTGCTGCAGCAAAAGAAAACAAACCGGTGCTGTTATTCTTTCACGGCTCAGACTGGTGCCCGCCCTGTATAAAAATGCAACGGCAAGTGTTTGGCGATAGCAGCTTTATTAATTTCGCCGCAGGCAAACTTATTTTTTTGAATGTAGACTTTCCACGTAAGCCCCCATTAACTGCCAAACAATTAAGGCATAACCAAGCCGTAAAAAAGCAATTTGATCTGCCGGATGATTTTACACAAGGCTACCCTCAGATAATAATTACTGATGCGGCAGGAAAAGTATTGTACCGGGAAAAAGGTTATGAAGGAGAAGGTGCAGGGAAATTGATAGACGTTATTAATAACATCAGCCATCTAATGAAAAAATAATAACCTCGTTCATTTACACTTTTACTACAAATAATTTATGCCACGATTTACAATACCGTTTTCGCTGACATCTATCTTCCTCATAGTTGCCCTGGCTTCTGCAGCGCAGCATAAAATAACGCCTTTAACCGATGTTGTAACCGAAACAGCTTTTAAGAATCCGCCACTTTATGCCAGGCCCAAAGCATTGTGGCCGTGGGTAAATGGCAACTTCAGTTTATCGCAAATTACTTACGAGATGGAGCAGGCCAAACAAAAAGGCATGGGTGGCTTCGACATTTGGGATGTGGGTGCAATGGTTGATAACAATAACATATTGCCCACCGGGCCTGCGTTTTTAAGTGATGAATCGGTACAGGGAATTTCCTTTGCAGTAAAGGAGGCAGAGCGGTTAAACATGGAGCTTGGCTTAATAACTTCCAGTAGCTGGAATGCA
>JBBSJJ010000336.1:0-1416 GCA_038257335.1 Chitinophagales bacterium
AACAGTATTACCGCCGGTGACTTTGACAATGATGGCGATATAGATTATATAGCCGGCAACCTGGGTAAAAACTCTTTTTACAGGGCAAGTAAAAATTACCCGGTAAATATGTATGCAAAAGACTTTGATAAAAATGGTGCGTTGGATATTATCACTACTGTTTACCTGCCGGATGAAAAAGGCAAATTAAAAGAATTTCCTGCGCAAACAAGGGATGACCAGGTAGAACAAATACCTGCATTGAAAAAAAGATTTTTAACCTACAAGGAGTTTGGCCATGCGACTATCGCCGATATATTTTCCGAAGACGAATTGAAAGATGTAGTAAAACTTCAAGCAAATAATTTAGAAAGCAGCTACATAGAAAATATGGGCAATGGTAAATTCAAAATGCATGGGCTACCCGTGATGGCGCAGTTAGCTCCGCTGTATGCAATGGTAGTGGATGACTTTAACAAAGATGGAAATATAGATGTAGCCATCAACGGAAATGACTATGGAACAGAAACAGGCAATGGCAGGTATGATGCACTCAATGGGTTGGTAATGCTGGGTGATGGAAAGGGGAACTTTTATCCGCAATCAATTTTACAAAGTGGCCTTTTTATTCCGGGCAATGGTAAGGCATTGATAAAATTCAGAGGCGCTAATAATAATTATTTGCTGGGTGCGTCACAGAATAACGGGCCGGTAAAAATATTCAGCAGCCGGGGTAAACAAAAGACTATTTCACTAACGCCAAATGATAAATATTGCATGTACCATTCAAAGAACGGCAAAAAAAGAAAAGAAGAATTCTATATCGGCCAGTCATATTTATCCCAATCATCAGCTTTCATTGCATTGGATGAAAGTATGGTAAAAGTAGAGATTACGAATAGCAAGGGAGAAAAAAGAATCATAAAATACTAACGAAAGCAAATAATATTATGGGAGTACTACTCGGCGTTTTTTTACATTTTATTGGAGGCGTTGCTTCTGGCAGCTTTTATATCCCATACAAAAAAGTGAAAGGCTGGAGTTGGGAAAGTTATTGGCTGGCCGGTGGCATTTTCTCCTGGGTGGTAGCACCTATTTTAGCTTGCTATATTTTAGTACCGGGCTTTTGGCAAATCATTGGCAGTGTATCTAACACCACCATTTTCTGGACGTATTTTATGGGGCTACTGTGGGGCATTGGCGGGCTTACTTTTGGGTTGGCTATGCGTTACCTCGGCTTGTCGCTGGGCATGGCTATAGCATTGGGCTACTGTGCCGCTTTTGGCACTTTGATTCCACCTGTTTATAATGATTTCGCTGGGAATGTTGGCGAAGGTGAAACTACTTTTACTGCATTGCTTTCCTCTACATCCGGCAATATTATTTTGCTGGGAGTAGCAGTTTGTTTAATCGGCATAGCACTCTGTGGCAAAGCCG
>JBBSJJ010000337.1:0-1414 GCA_038257335.1 Chitinophagales bacterium
TGTCAAATTAAATTTTACAGCCCCATCATTGGTTTATAAATTTCCTTTCTTCAATTCACTCACCGCAAAATTTGCAGCCCTTGCTGTTAATGCCATGTAAGTGAGCGATGGGTTTACACAAGAAGCCGAGGTCATACAGGCACCGTCTGTTACAAAAACATTCCTGGCGTCCCACACCTGGTTGTTGCCATTCAACACCGAAGTTTTTGGATCTTTGCCCATCCTTGCTGTACCCATTTCATGAATACCGTGCCCCATATTATGTCCGCCATCTCCACCCGATACATTTTTTACCCCGGCATTTTCCAGCATCGCAATGGACTCTTTCAATATATCAATACGCATTTTTTTCTCATTTTCTTGCAGCTCCGCATCCATAGCTAAAATAGGCAAGCCCCATTTATCTTGTCGGGTTTTGTCGAGAGAAATTTTGTTGTCATGATTGGGTAACACTTCACCAAATCCGCCCCAGCCAATGGTCCATTCGCCCGGTTCGGTTAATGCTTCTTTAAAACTGGCACCAATATTCATTTCTGCTATCTCCCTGCTCCAGCCTCTTCTGCTGGCACCACCCTGGAAACCATAGCCACGAAGAAAATCTCTTTTATCGCCAAACAAATTTGCAAACCGTGGAATGTATATACCGTTCGCCCGGCGGCCATAAACATATTTATCTTCAAACCCTTCCACCGTGCCAGAAGCGCCAATATTGTAATGATGATCCATTACGTTATGACCAAGTTCTCCGCTACTGCTGCCCAATCCATCAGGCCACACATCCGTGGCAGAATTCATGAGCACCCATGCCGAGTTTAATGCAGAAGCATTTACAAAAACTATTTTGCTAAAATATTCTACCGTCTTGTTTGTTTCTGCATCCAGCACTTCTACGCCCTTTGCCTTTTTGGTATTCTTATCGTACAAAATTTTTGTTACAATAGAAAGGGGCCGTACGGTTAAATTACCTGTGGCTTTTGCAGCAGGTAAGGTAGAGGATTGAGTGCTAAAATAACCACCAAAAGGGCAGCCTTCCCAGCAGCGATTTCTAAACTGGCAGGCAGTTCTTCCGGGAATGGCTGCGGTTAAATTAGCAACCCTGCCAATAATTAAATGCCGCATGCCCTTGTAATATTTTTTCATCCTGGCTGCTACGTCTTTTTCAACGCAATTTAAATCCATAGGTGGCAAAAATTTTCCATCGGGCAATTGGGTCAAACCCTCCATTGAGCCGCTGATACCAGCAAATGTTTCTGCATGATCGTACCATGGGGCGATGTCTTTGTACCGGATGGGCCAATCCACCCCATGACCATCTTTTGCATTGGCTTCAAAATCTATCTCGCTCCAACGATAGCTTTGCCTGCCCCAAAGTAATGATCTGCCTCCAAGGCGATAACTGCGCCACCAGGTAAAA
>JBBSJJ010000338.1:0-1406 GCA_038257335.1 Chitinophagales bacterium
CCATGCATAATTATTTTCAGCTCCCTTATCAACAGAACCTCCATTCTGAACAAACAAGGTTCCATCATTACCCCTGCCATTCATACTTAATACCAATGCTGGTCTTTCTCTGTTATAAAAATTATTCATCTGCCTGGCCAGTGCCTGCTGCTGTCTTCTTGCAGCCATAGCATCCGGGCTTGCTGCAGGTCTTGGGGCTCTCCTGGATGTATCCAGTTTTGAATTGGCCATCTTGGTAAGTGCTTCCTCGGTAAAGCGGCCACCATCTGGAGTGAAAGATGGACGAAGCGTATCATTTGAATAGAACATTACGATCTTGTCTTTGATCTTCCCCGCATAATTTTGGTATAGTTCGGCTGAATCTTTTGCTTTGATGAGGATCACATTTCTGCTGATGATACCTTTACCCGGCGTACTTCCTGTCCATGCCCTGGGTATAGCTACCATTGGTGTGTAATAGGGAGCCGTCATAGCAATATAGCAGCGGGTTTGTTCCCAGCCCGTTCCAAAATCGCCCCAGGGTTCAATAACTGCATTTACCAATCCCATTTTTACCAGCTCATCTTTAGCCCAGCTTGCAGCCCTGAAAAATCCAGGCGAGTTGGTAAGCCTGGGCCCGCTTACATCTGTTAGTTGAAAAGCAATGTCCATTACTTTAGAATTTTCAAGACCCTCTTTCCTGATCTTTGATACAGCATCAGTTTGTGCAAAAATGCAATTGCCGCTGAGGCAAATGCATATTGTAAGGAGCAGTTGTTTTCTCATGTTGATTAATTTTTTATAATTGAACTTTTAATTTAGGCTTTTAAAAGTTCAATATGTTATGAAAAATGACAGCTAGCTTAAATTCGTTTTGTATTCGGTATTTCCATTACAAGGTTTTCTCCATAACAACCGGCAGGGGTTTGGTACCCGGATTTAAAATTTCCTTCCAGTATCTTTTTACTGATGATCAAACTGCTGTGTGCAGTTAAAGTATATCCATCAAAACAACTGATGGCTGCATGCAGCTTTTGCCCTGCTGCATTGCTTACTTCTCCCCAAACCAGGCTGCTGCTTTTTTGTCTTTGTTCATCAGATGGGCCTGCAGGTCTTTTCTTTATCTTTTTCTTAATGATACTGCGTACAAAACCAGTTCTCAATAACCAGTTGAATACCCACTGGAATTTAAGTAACGTGTAAATCTTTGGAGGTATACCGGTGTATACTTCTATATTAGCTATGCCGGTTGTTATAAATGCAGTAGAAATATCTCCCCAGGGGATGGTCATTACAAATAATTTCTTATCTCCAAAATTTACCCACAGGGCTTTTTCTCCTAATGGCTTTCTTACGATCTTTCCATTTTCTCTTACAGCACCACCTTCGCCTATTTTACCGGCCATAGTTGTGGCTGTGCCATGGGA
>JBBSJJ010000339.1:0-1398 GCA_038257335.1 Chitinophagales bacterium
AAAATCTATCAATGCAGACAAGCATATAGATTCAAAACCTTCAACAGATTTTGCCAGCATTGTTTTACAAAACACCCGCAACGTTGATTTAGATAGTATTCTAACAGAAGAAGTTCGGGAAATAGGAGCTGAATGGCTTTGCTACCAGGCAATCGAACAGCTCGAAATTGCCTCCTTTTTGAAAGCGCAGGGTTGGGAGCAACGATGGGTTAATTATGCGCTAATTCATCTGATCTGCAAAGCAGTTTATCCAGCCTCAGTACACAAAACTGCCTATTGGATACAAAACAACAGCGATGTTGCTTCGCTTTTCGATGTGGAAAGCCAGAAAACAACACGCCATCATTTATATGAGGCAAGCCGCAAGTTGCACAGCATAAAATCAGCCATCGAGCCCTATTTGTCGCACAAAACCAATACATTGTTTGACGTGCAAGATAAAATTATCCTCTACGACCTTACAAACACCTATTTTGAAGGACGTAAAGAAAGCAGTGCACTGGCAGCATTTGGGCGTAGCAAAGAGAAACGCAGCGATGCCAAATTAATCTCTTTAGCACTGGTAACCAATGCAGAAGGCTTTGTGAAATACAGTAAAATATACCAGGGCAATATTTCTGAACCAGCTACGCTATTAAAAACCGTAGAGGCATTGAGCCAAGCAACTTCGGCCATCAACAGAAAGCCATTAATTGTATTGGATGCAGCATTTTCTACAAATGAAAACATGACAATGCTAAAGGAAAACAATATAGAATACCTGAGTGTAACCCGTGCCAAACTTAAAGGCTATAGGGTGGTAAATTCAGGCCAGCCACCTGTAGAACTGCATGATAAGCGGGGAAATAAAATCAATGTTGAATTTGTAACAAGAAAACAATCCAAGAAAAAGGAGGATAGAGTAAATGACAACGACACTTTTTTATATATCAAAAGTGAGAAAAAAGCGCTGAAAGAAGCAGCTATGGAAATACAGTTTGCAGACAAATTTGAAGCCGAAATACTTAACCTGGCCGCAGGCCTGCTAAGGCCTAAAGGAACCAAAACACTTGAAAAAGTAGCGGAAAGAATCGGCAGGATAAAAGAAAAATATGCGTATGCGAACAAATTTTTTGACATAGAGCTAGAGCACCAAGGGGACATTGTTAGCACCATCCTACTCAAGAAAAAGCCTATGGAAGCCAAAGCAGGCAATGGAGTATATTTCATTAGGACATCAAAAAAGGGTCTTGAGGAAAGTGAAATTTGGTCTATCTACAACACCTTAACCGAGATAGAGGCAACTTTTAGAACGCTGAAAACTGATTTGGCCATAAGGCCTGTACATCATAAAACGGATGAAAATACAGAGGCGCATATCTTTTCGAGTGTACTAGCCTACCAAGTGGTGGCAACCAT
>JBBSJJ010000340.1:0-1392 GCA_038257335.1 Chitinophagales bacterium
AGAAGTAATAGAAGTAAAGAAATGTTTAGCTACATATAGGTAGGTATAACGCTTTAAAGGGTGTGACATAAAGGTGTGAATTGGGGCAAAGTGAGCGCATTTCATCCAACTTGAGCGCTGTTAATGTTGTTTCTTAGTATCTGATATGGTTGCCATTGCTTGCTAGAACATCCATGCATTGGTGGCGCACTGAATTGACCAAGGTTTCTAAAAGTGTATTGCTGAGCCCGTCCCAACTTGCTTGAATTGCCGCACGTAGGTCCGCTAAATTGTCAAATTGTTTTTGTCCATTGTTGTACACCTTGCGGGCAAGAATTCCCCATATATTCTCAATTGGATTTAGGTCAGGCAACAAAGGAGGCCATTCTAGTAGTGTTATGTGCTGTTCTCTGAACCACGCCATTGAAATCCTTGATGTATGCACGCTTGCATTGTCATGCTGAAAGACCGCAGTGCAAGGCAACTTGTCAGCAATGAAGGGCAGTAAGGCTGCTTCAAGAACCTGTAGGTAAAGGAGTGAGTTCATGGTTTTTTCAATAAACCGCAAAGCACTTTTACCGTGTGCACAAAAAGCACCCCACACCATCACACTTGCACCGCCTTTTTGACAAGTTGAATAGATTTTTTCTTCCTTTTGCAAATTGTGCCAGTAATAATGAAGTCTGTCTGGCCCATCCAAGTTGAATTGCTTTTTGTCAGAGTAGATTACATTCATCCAAATCACCGGATTGTTTAAAAAGTAGCGCGCAAAAGTTACTTGCTTGTCTTTGTGGGTCTGCATCAGCTTGGGGGAATGGAGCCGCTTCTTGTACTCTAAATGGGGCAAAGCAGATATGATTTGCTGCACCTGACGCACTGTTATAGGCGCTGAAGTTGCTGCCTTGATCTCACAAGCCGACATGTTCCCATTGGAAGCGTAACAACAGATCAAACAAATAAGACAATTGGTCACCTCTGGCGGGCGTCCAGTAGGTTTGCGGCGCCCATACGCCTCTGGGTTGCAAAGGAAAGTAGAAATAAGCAATGGGGGTTGTTCTAGTAGCTCAGCTATGCGCTTTTGGGTCCAACCTTGCCCTTTGTACTTGGTTATGATGAATCTTTTGCAACTGCAAGCCTTTGTTTGGTTGAGTCAATCTGATCCAATGTGTTTATTATATGTAATTATTTAACTTTGTTATGATTGAGTTTGTGAAAAAATGAATAATAACTAAATTGAGTTTTGTTTTTCTAAAAGAAATAACTAACAGATTTGACACTTTTCAACCACCTGACACTTTTTCAACCACCTGACACTTTTTCAACCACCTGACACTTTTTCAACCACCTGACACTTTTTCAACCCCCTGACACTTTTTCAACCACCTGACACTTTTTCAACCACCTGACACATAT
>JBBSJJ010000341.1:0-1384 GCA_038257335.1 Chitinophagales bacterium
AATAATTCTTTTTTGATAATGGCATCCTTGCGCATATCTTTTTCCTTGCGCATAAATAACAATAGTTCGGAAATAATTAAGCGGCAATTCTTCCAAAATTGAGTAGTTCAAGATAAGCCTGTTTATTTATTTCAAGGTTAGTATCAATAGCGAACCTTGCAATAAAACGATTCAAGAGTAAATCATTGAAATACAGGGTTTGTATGTCAAGCAGAGAAAAGCTACCACGTTGCTCTACAGGAACAGATAGATAATGAGCGGCTTTGGCTACCGAGACAGCTGTTAGGGAGAGATTAACATGGAAATCTATCTTATTCTCACTCCTTGCCTGGCAGTGGGCAAGGCCTGTAAACTGTTTGGCATCCCGGTAAAGGAACTCGAGCTGAAAACGGGCTTTGTAGTAGTGATACACCAGACTGGCAGTTAAAGAAAGATCAGTAGAAAATAACAGCGCTTGCCCTTTGCGGCTTTTGTCTCCAGACAGGCTTTCAACCACTACCAGGTTGATCTTCCTTTTCAAGGCATCACAGTAGACAATAGCTTGGTACAAATTTATCTTTTCATCCACTGCCGTGAGGCTAAAATGGTGCATATCCAATTGCTTTGTTTGCAGCTTGCCATCATAGACCTTATGCCTGCCCCTACCTTCCTTTTGTTCTCCTTGATACAAATAGCGTAAGCGGGCATCACTTCTGAGTTTACTTACCAGCTGAAAGGGTGTCTCTTGGAGAATTTTATCCACAAAGGGTTGTTTGGAAAAATAAGCATCAACTGCCAGATAAGAAGAAAAAGCTTGTAAGGCTTCTTTCCTATCTATGATTACTTGGGCATAATGTTCAAGCAAGCTTTGTTGTTTCTGCTTTAAAGCTTGATAAGTAGGTGTTTGTATAGCCTGCCAATGCAGGGCTGTATGATGCTCCAGATCTACTACACCTATGCCTGCTATCTCTAAGCCTTTAGCAGCTTTACCCAAACACCCACTCCAGAAAGTGTCCACCCCATAGGTGTGCTTGCCACTTTTGGGCAGATAACAAGGATCAAAAGCAATGATATAGGCTCCTGAACCACGTCCGCTAATGAGTTGTTTATTAAAGGATGCAAACTCAAATACCTGTCCATACTGCAGGCGAAGGGTTTTCTCACAATAAGGGCCATAACGCGATAAGTTCATAAACGTATGCCTGCCCCGAAGGCTGATGAATAAGATCAACATAGCACTGATAAAGTTTTTTCTCGGCTTGCTTAAGCCTTGCATTTGTGATAATATTGCTTCTATAAGAGTCTGACTCTTCAAAGAGGCTGCGGGTAGTTTTTTCACACATCCAATCTGGCAGCCTCTTTTTTATTTTCCAATTTTTTTATCCTAAATTTTACCGGACTATTG
>JBBSJJ010000342.1:0-1373 GCA_038257335.1 Chitinophagales bacterium
CAATACCAATACCAATAATAACAGCCAACAATGCCTGCTTGCTTCCTGTTTGCGTTGCTTTAATTTCTGAAATAAGCATATATTATTGCTACTCTTCTTTCCGGCTAAACCACTTTTTAAATTTCCATTTAACTTTTTCCCAACGAGTGGGCTCCCGAACAAAAAAGGCAGTAGTGTAAACAACATTTTCCAGTGTTTCGGGCCCACGAACCTCTTCTCTCAACTTAATATTAATAGTGTCTGTTTTAAGCAGAAGTTCTTCTGCTTTTATAATTTGTTGCCCATACCCTACAGACGCAACTAAAAGCGCATCCGGGAAAGAGCCGTCTGGCAAATTGGTAACTTCCAAAGTAAAGATACCACCCAAACCGGAGGTTGTTCCAGTGGTCTTGCCCATAATTTTAGAGTTGCCATTTTTCAATAATATCAGATTTACGAAAGGTATAGCCTGGCCGGTTGTATCGGTTACTTTGCCAATAATTGTGAAGCCTTTGTCTGGTGGTGCCTGGGCAATTGCATTAAATGAAACTGTTGCAAATAAACCTGCCAATGCTGCGGCTTTCTTTATGCAGGAATTATTTTCGAGCACTTCGTGTCCCCAATAATCTAACTGCTTTTGGCTATACATGCCGCATAAAGAATTGCCGTTTGCAGCCTGCTTTTCAGTAATTTCCTTCCAACTCTTTTTTGAAAAGTCCACAATCGTTTTTTGGCATTCTGCGCAGGTACGACCACCGGCAGTTGGTTGCATTGCTAACCAATTTTGGTTACAGTGCCTGGGTTTTGGTAAATGGGCCATACAGGGATGTTTTTTTTCTGTTACTCAATTCAGCTTACTCTTTTTCGGTTTGTTTGTATCCGTCCGACCAACCCCATCTTTCCCTTTATCCCCATATCCCCTAACCTTGTGTCATGAAAAGACACACCGAAAAGCAGATGCGTAAACTATACGCAGAGTGGCAAGAATCAAGAAAAAGCCACAAGAAGTTCGCTTTGGAAAAAGGCATTATAGCAACCACCTTCTATTATTGGATTCAAAAATTCCACAAACAGGATTTACTCACACACCCAAGCCTCAAAAAAGAAGGATTTGTACCCCTGGCCCTTTGTGATCGTTTTTCAAGTGAGAGCAAACAAGCCCTTGTCAGGATAAATTACCCCTCCGGCATTTGCATTGATTTCTTTCAGGCTCCTGATGCTGGCTTGCTCAAAACCTTAACCAGCTAAGCTATGCTGGCACTTTCTTATAGTTGCAGGTATTTTCTCTACCAAACTCCTGTAGATATGCGCTTTGGCATTAATTCCCTGGCAGGGCTCGTTCAAAACGAATTAGGCTTTAACCCAATGAGCGGAGATATTTTTGTGTTTCTGGG
>JBBSJJ010000343.1:0-1363 GCA_038257335.1 Chitinophagales bacterium
CCGTAGGAAGCAGCATCAGGATACAAGCCTCGTTTTTGCACAGCCGCATTTTGCTGGCTATTGTTTTCTGTGGCGTCACTGCTTACTTTATCCCGGTACAATTCCATGCCTGAAGTAGCAGACCAGTTTTTGCCAAACCTTGAATTGGCCTGCAGGGTAAAGGCTGCTGTGTTTACCTGATCAAATTCTTTTCTTTGTGTAACAGCATTGTTACGCCTGTTGGTTCTCTTTTCTTTTGATTGCTGATGAGATGCTGTAATGATCCACTCTGTAAAAACCGGGTTGGATGTACGGATGAAAAGCCTGGCATATTGCAACTGGTTTTGCTGCAAATCGAATTGAGCCACTGCAAAATTCTCTAAACGTATCCGGTGATACAAGGGCACATCTGTTTGCGTTAATTGCTGATGAGAAAGGGTCAACGTCATTTTTTGAGACAACAGCAATTTTGCCTTCGCATTCAGCGACCACTCATCATAACCCGAAGGCGATTGTTTGCCCGTGCTGTCGCCTCCTACGAGGTCGCCAAATTTTCTTATGGTTACACCTGTTGTAAAAGCAATTTTAGAGGATGAATAATTGAGTGCGGCTCTCGCTGTTTTTTCCATATCGCCACTCATATATTTTACAATGCCTGAGCCGGCAATTTTTTTCTTGTCACTAAAAGCAACGTCTTTAGTAAACAAGTGTATAACACCGCCGATGGCATCCGTGCCATACTGTACTGATCCCGTTCCTTTGGCCACTTCAATATTGTCTATCAAAAAAGGATCGATGGTATTGAGGTATTGGTTAGGGCCATACCGGTAAGTGGCATTGTTCAGCCTGATGCCATCTATCAACAACAAAGTTTGGTTACCTGTTAGTCCTCTTATAAATGCGGAACCTCCACCATGATTTGTTTTCTGCACAAAAACACCGCTCATGCCTTGCAAAGATTCTGGCGTGGTGCGGGGCTGATAATCCTTAAAATAATTTACCGCAGTTTTTTGAATGGCATAGGGAATAGCAATACTATTCTTTGGTACCCGCTGGGTGGTGAGCATCACCTCCTGCAACTGCTTTGTAATTACAGAATCATCCTGCGCATGGGCAAGACTGCAGCAGGAGAGCAGCAAAATTAAAAACAGGAAACGCATCAACCGTCTATTTTTTGTTTGCTTTTTTTGAATCATCATCATCGTCGTCTGTATCTGCCACTTTTAAAAATGCACTTCTTCTTGGTGCAGGCATTTCAGAATTTTCTCCCTTCACCGCCTTCCAAACAATGTTACTCAATACCATATCTGGTATGGTATCTTCTTTTGAAAAGTCGAGCTTGTTACTCAGTTTAGCACTTTCGGTATTGGCAGTATTCACTTCA
>JBBSJJ010000344.1:0-1357 GCA_038257335.1 Chitinophagales bacterium
AGTTTTTTCTTTTTCCGGGGAAATATCATACCATAAGGCGAAAATTTGTGCGGCTTGTGTAGCGTTGTCAAAACGACCGGTATTGGGTATTAAATATTTGCGGACGATCGCACTCCTGATGCGGTTGGCCAACGCTGCGTATTGAATGGAGTCGGCTTTTTTGTTGAGTATGCCTGCAAATTCTGTTGCCAATATTGCATGGTGATAATAGAAACAAGCGGCCGAAAAAGCCTCAGCCCTTGGGTCAACCGCTTCATGATCGCCAATATCCCAGTGGTACAAACCCTGTATGGCATTGGCTTGTAAAAAGTCCAGTTGCTTTTTAAAGGCCGGGTACTGCTGTTCAATAATTTGTTTATCGCCATAATAATCGTACAGTTTTTTTTGCACAAAGCTAAAAGCGAGTTGCCATCCCAATGGTCCGGATTGGCCACCATATCCCCGGTCGGCAATTCCGGTGTAAGGTGCTATTTCAGTAAAGGCACCATCAGGCTGTTGGTCGTTGGCAAAATCCTGCACCGTTTTCCGGTAAAAATTCGCCATGTTGTAATTGTGGATGTAGGCTCCGGTGGTAGCAACAATATCTGCCCCATAGCCCATTTTTTCCCTTCCCGGGCAATCAGATTGCACACTAAAAATATTGCTCAAAAATGTCCACTGAATTTTGTCGTGAAGTGTATTAAACATTTCGTTGGAGCAGGCAAAATTGCCTTGCTGCTGCACATCGCTGTTCATCCGTAATCCTGCAATATCTTGTAAGGTTGGTTTGCCCGGCCAGCCGGTAATTTCTATATACCTAAATGCATGAAACGTAAAATGGGGGTTCCACTCCTCTACCCCTCTGCCTTTTAAAATATAGACGTCTTTTTGCCAGGCTGTTTTGGGTGCACCGGGGCCACCGCTCATATTCCACATCTCTTTTATATGCCCGGCTGTAGTGGTTATCCAGTTAAGAGAACCGTTGGGGTGGATAATTTCGGCGAAGCGCAAAGAAACTTCACTGCCAGCCTTGCCGCTTACTTTTATCCGGGCAACGCCTGCAAAGTTTTGCCCCATGTCCACAATAAAAGTATCCTTACCTACTTCAGTAATTTTAACGGGCTTGATGATTTTTGTGATACGGATAGGTGGTTGCATTTGTGCTTTCAATATGCCATCCGGGCCAGTGGCAATGGCTGCGTTTTTCCAGCCAGCGGTTGATGTAAAACTTTTTTCTAAACGGGCATCATAATGTTCACCGAGAAAAACATTGTTGCGAATAACGGGGCCTGTTGCTGTTTGCCAGCTTTCGTCTGTAGCAATGGTTTCGCTACTGCCGTCAGCGTAATTAATAAGCAATTGTGCTTTCACACAGGGC
>JBBSJJ010000345.1:0-1336 GCA_038257335.1 Chitinophagales bacterium
AATTAAAAGTGCCTGATTCGGCGGTACCTGCCGGTGTGGATTTTAACCAATGGCTGGGCCCGGCGCCCTTGCGTAGCTTTAATGCGGCCAGGTTTCATGGCTCGTGGCGCATGTTTTGGGATTATGGTGGCGGATTGATGACAGACTGGGGTGTGCATTTATTGGACATGGCCTTGTGGGCAAAGGATATTACTACATTACCGCTTGCTGTGTCGGCTACAGGTGGCAATTTTTCGTTTCCCACACACGACCACGAGACTTTTGACACCATGGATGTAACCTACCAGTTGAAAGATTTTACGATTAACTGGCAGCACACTGCCGGCGTTCAACAAGGGCCTTATGGCAGAGCGTATGGGCTGGCTTTTGTAGGCAACGACGCAACTTTGGTAATTGATAGAGATACCTGGGAACTATTTCCTGAGTATGATAACGATAACAAACAATTTAAGGCAGCTTCGGTAGAGAAAAGAACAGGCATTGATTCGC
Source organism: Chitinophagales bacterium (assembly GCA_038257335.1). GTDB lineage: Bacteria > Bacteroidota > Bacteroidia > Chitinophagales > Chitinophagaceae > Ferruginibacter. Next base: position 490 of record JBBSJJ010000345.1, read on the forward strand.
ATGAAGACCACATGATCGATTTTTTGGCCTGTATTAAATCAAGAAAGGACCCTGCATGTACCATTGAAAATGGAAGGCTGGTGGCCCTGTATGCACACATGGGTAACATTGCTTTGCGCACTCAATCGCAATTGGTATGGAACGAAGCAGCCAACAATTTCGGCAGCAATGCAGCGGCGAATGCATTGATAACACCGGTGTATAGAAAACCATGGGTGCTGCCAAAGCTATAAATTGTTATCATTCGTTTAGGATAGGCTGTCTAAAAAATGTCGGGCTTTATGTATGGTAACAGTATGCTTTTTAAAACTGTAGATAATGGGTAATGAGTGTATAATTTCTTTTATGGCCCGGCAATAGTTTTTCCATTTAGCCTGCCTGGCTGCGTCAAGCAGACAGCCTTCATTGGCCTTGTCCGCCGCGGCGGATACATTTTTTCTTTAAGGAGCAAAATACAAACTCACTGGCTTTTCCCTTGCTGAGTTTAATTTTACCTTGCCTCATGCTCTATGAAAAAATAGGTGTAACGATGGAATTGAGATTTCCTATCGAGGTACATAACAGCCCTGGTAACGCTGGATTAAGCAATACATTTGTAAGTTGGCATCGGGCTCAGTGAGACAATAAATCAACTTGATTTGTTAATAATAAATTCAATGATGAGAAACCATTTTTTTGGGGCAATATGTTTTATTTTTTTGGTTGTAAATAATTCCCTGGCTGGGCCTGCGTTACAACCGAATCGCCTTACCTGCGAATATCTTGAAAACCCGTTGGGTATTGATATGGCAAAGCCACGCCTTAGCTGGAATTTTATCAGCACAGAACAAAACCAGTTTCAAACAGC
>JBBSJJ010000346.1:0-1334 GCA_038257335.1 Chitinophagales bacterium
GCCAGCGTGTTCAGCGTATCGGGCAGGGTAAACACCACGTGGAAATAAGGTACGGGCAATAGTTCTGTTTCCCGCTTAGCGATCCACTCTTCTCGCTTATTGCCTTGGCATTTGGGGCAATGGCGATTTCTGCAGCTGTTGTAACTGATGCGAACAATCCCGCAATCGGTGCAGGCATCCACATGTCCGCCCATGGCAGCTGTTCTGCAATTTTTTATAGCACCCAGTACCCGCATTTGCCAGGAGTTTATTCCGGCATGAGCAAGAACCTGCGGCCAGTGGTTTTTCAACACACCAGCCACCTCAAAATCGGGCTGCAATTAAGATGCGTTGTAAAGGGTATCCAGCGGACTGAAAGGTTTCCTTCTGCCAGACTGGGCTACATGCAGGTAAACCATGGTGGTATCGATGCATTCGTGCCCCAGCAGGTCTTTGATGGACATGATGTCCAGACCGTCTTCCAACAAATGGGTCGCAAAGGTATGGCGCAGGGTATGTACCGTCATCTCCTTAAAGATACTGGCAGCTTTTTTGGCCTCTTTCACCGCCCACTGCACTCCACGCTGCGAATACCTACCATCAAAATCACCTCCTGCACGGCCTTCGGGTTTACCGTTAAAGAGCCATTCTTCGGGATTTTCTGCTCCGATATAAGCACGCAAGCCACGGATCAGGATAGGGCTTAATGGTACATAACGGTCTTTTTTGCCTTTTCCTTTTTGCACATGGAGCATACAGCGCTCGAAGTCAAGATCTGCCAGCCTGAGGTTACGTGCTTCAAAGCAGCGTAAACCACAGCCATAGAGCAAGCCAATCAAAATGCGGTGCTTTAGTAATTTCGGCGCTTTTAACAACCGTTTGACTTCCTCCCTACTCAATACCACAGGCAGCTTTTTCTCATGCTTAATGCTCGGCAGTTCGATGTGCTTATCTTTCAATCCCATCATCCGAAAGGCAAAGCGAAGTCCGTACACCGTGAATTTGAAATAGGAGTCGGAAACCGTAGGATGTTGTTGCTGAACCAGGTAGAGGTAATCGTTAATCTGGTCGGTATCCAGGTCTGTGGGCAGGCAATTAAAATGGAGGGCAAGTTTGGCCAGATGGGTGCTGTAACCTTGAAGGGTGCTTTGGCTTTTACCACTGATTGAGATTTTCTGCTGCATCCGGGCATACAATTCGGAAAATCCAGCTACATTCGTGCAAGCGGAGCTAATTAAGGTAGGACTGTCTTTTTTTTCATGATACTTATTTTAAGGTTTGTTTCTGTAAAGAAAGCGGTTCTTCTTTAATTTGATAGGGGCACCCAGAAAAACTACCGAAGGTTTAGTGCAACA
>JBBSJJ010000347.1:0-1328 GCA_038257335.1 Chitinophagales bacterium
AATTCCTGAAAAGCATACCGGCATTATTGTAGCCGAAAAAGGAATTAGTGTAAGCAATATTGTAAACGGAACCACCCGCCTGCAACCTTGTGTAATGCTTACCGGGCAAGCAGCAGGAGCATTGGCTGCCTTGTGTATTAAGCAGAAAAAAAATGCCGCACAAGTAATTGTTAGAGATGTGCAGCAGGCATTGTTAAACAGCAAAGCCTACATCATGCCTTATTATGATGTAAAGCCAAACCACCCTTTCTTTACAGCTATTCAAAAAATTGGTGCCACCGGAATCTTAAAAGGTACAGGCCAACCTAATGCCTGGGCTAACCGCACCTGGTTTTATCCGGATTCTACTATTGAAACAAACACTTTTATAAAAGATTTTAGTTCGTACGAGCCACTTGCTTTTGAAACAAAAAATAAATGGATGACTGTCGGTGATTTATTTAAAATGATCGCCATACACCAAGCTCCGTCAAAAAAATATGCTGCAGCAACAATAGACAAGTTTAAAAAAAGCTGGACGGAAGCAGGATTAAAAGAGTTGGATTTAAATAGAAATATAAAGCGTTTTGAAGTGGCTGTGATGATAGACAAATGGTTGAAGCCGTTTGAAACCAGCGCAGTTGACCACTTGGGAAATTTTAAAAACTAAACATCAATACTAACAATTGCTACACAAAAAATTAAACATTATGAGAAAGATTATGCTAATGCTGCTAATGCTTTTTACCAGTTTTATGGGAGTAAAAGCGCAGGACATGAAAGTAACGGGCAAAGTTACGGATGCAACCACTGGCAATCCTGTAGCGTTTGCCACTGTAACAGTTAAAGGAAATTCTAAAGGAGTGGCCACTGATGCCAATGGCGATTTTAGCATTAGCGCAGGCAACAATGCAATCCTTGTGATTACCAGTGTTGGCTATCAAAGAATCGAAATGCAGGCTACAGATGGCATAGCTAATGTAGTATTAACCAAACAAAACAACGACTTAAGCGAAGTAGTTGTGGTTGGTTATGGTACGCAAAAAAGAGCCACTTTAACCGGCTCGGTAGTTCAATTGAATAATGCCACGCTCATCAAGCGGCAAGTATCAAGTGCCAGCCAGGTTTTATAGGGGCTTGCACCGGGTGTTACCGTGCAACAACAATCTGGTAAGCCGGGTTCAGATGGTGCGTCTATAAGAATACGTGGGGAAGGTTCAATATTAGGAAATAGCAGTCCCTTGATTGTTATTGATGGATTGCAAATGCCAACAGCAACCGGGCAAGATGCTTTAAACAATATTGATCCAAATGTTATTGAAAGCGTAACAGTTTTAAAAGATGCAGCT
>JBBSJJ010000348.1:0-1316 GCA_038257335.1 Chitinophagales bacterium
ACCGTGGGAAAGCGCAGCGAAAATATCAGCAAAAAGTTACAGCAAGCCGGTTTTACCAAAGTGCATAACCTATATGGAGGTATCCTGGAATGGGTGAACCAGGGCTTGCCTGTTTACGACGAGGAAGGCAAAAGCACTCTAAGGGTACATACCTATACAAAGTTCTGGGGCAAATGGCTGGACAAAGGAGAGCGGGTTTACCAGCCCTAACCATGGCCTTGACAGCTGTATGGTTTTCTTTCAACCCATAAAATTACTTGAAGCAATATTTCTGGTGATGGATTGAATTTGTGGAGCGCACATTGTTGCAGTCAATAAAAATACAAATAGGTATGAAAGGCGTTTTACAGCCTTTGATTTTTTGTGGATGCAGTTTGTGGAGACAAGAACCTTGACGGAGTTTTAGGTCAAGTTTGAATTGTCAATACTTCACCATTCACCATTCACCATTCACCATTCACAATCCACCATTCACAATCCACCATTCACCATTCACAAAAAGTCAAGTCATTTCCCCGCCAACGCTAACAATCATCACAGCAACCTGCCTCAATGGCTATCAGCGGCGATGTTCTGTATATCCTGTATTTACCCAGGTCATCTATCAGCGGGTTGTTATATCCTTCCGTATTAAAATTGATATTGTTATACATACCTATTCCATGCCTGCCACGCATTTCCAAATCCAGGTTATTGTGCATCGGGAACATTTCCGCTACGAGAATGCTCAAATCATTATCGCCGGGCAGGCCCATTATTTTCAGCCGCTCTTTAATATCGGCAAGCGAAATACGTGCTGTGCCAAAAACACGTTCGTCGTTGGGCTGGTTAAACTGGCCACTTGCATAACCTTCTTTTAATTTCTTTTCATCCATACATTTCAGCATGCCGGAGTCTATAAGAATATTTCTATACGCCTTGCCGTCGGCCTGTTTCACCTGCGTGTACAATAAATACCAGAGAGAAGTTTGGGGCGGAAAAGAAGTAACATTGTTTCCGTCTTTTACAGCCATAGCATAAGGCGCTTTAACAATGATAATTTTTTTTGCCTTCAGTTTTTTAATGCCGGGCATTTTATCCAACATAAATTTTTCCCTTGCCTGGTGTGTGACTGCTTTTTGAAGCTGGGCTACTATTTTGCGAATTTCCGGCTCCCGGTAGTCTATTACCTCCAGCTCTTTTTGCCGGTAAGAAATTATTTCCCTGGCCATCATTTCCTGCAGCAATGTTGCTTCCACATTCAATAACCCGGTAATGGCTACAGTATAAAGATCTTTGATGGCAGCTGTGCAATATAAATTGGGGGCCGGGTGCTG
>JBBSJJ010000349.1:0-1296 GCA_038257335.1 Chitinophagales bacterium
AAAGCCCCCCCGCCCCTAAAGGGGAGCTAATGCGCTTTGTGCAGATAGTTACTGTTGGCTCGAACCAAGCTCCCCCTTCAGGGGGTTGGGGGGCTATTTTTTTCTTTTTCTCATCCACTGCATAAAAAGCATTGTTAATCAAATTCAAAATCACTCTGCCAATATCCTGCGGAATGATATTGATGTTGCCAATGCTCTTATCATAATCAGTTTTCATCGTTGCATTAAAACTTTTATCCTTTGCACGAAGTCCATGATACGAGAGGCGGAGGTATTCATCACACAATGCATTAATATCTGTTGGTTCTTTTTTACCTGCGCTGCTTTGAGAATGTTGCAGCATTCCTTTTACAATGGCATCGGCACGTTTGCCGTGGTGGTTTATTTTTTCTTCATTAGCTATTATATCATTAGCTATCTCATTTGCATCAGAAATATTTCCTTTATTCATTTCATCTTTCATTTCAATCAAAAGCTCTTTGTTTACATCAGAAAAATTATTTACAAAATTTAAAGGGTTTTGTATTTCATGGGCAATGCCTGCCGTGAGTTCTCCAAGGCTGGCCATTTTTTCTGATTGGATTAATTGCTTTTGTGCGGCCTTTAAGTTGGTGAGTGCATCTTCAGCTCTTTGTTTTTCTTCTTTTAATTTTTGCAGATCTATTCTTGCCTGTGTCAAATCTTTAAAACGGGAATAGGCCAAAGAGAAAACCGATGCAGCCCTTTTTAATAAACCCCAACTTTCTGTTGATATATCCCCGGCAGATGCTGCGCCAATGGCACCATCCGAAAATTTGTAGAGGTGATACATTCTGTCCGGTATTTCTTCTCCATAATATCCACGCAAGGGAGCCGAGTTAGCTTCGCAATAATGTATCCATTCTAACCGGTTGGCACCTGCCATCACAACAGAAATTTGCTTTGCTGACGAATTATAAAAGGAGAGCATTTCCCTGCCCACCCAGGTGTCGTTCAGGTTCAATGCAAAATAATCGTTCACTAATTTCTTTTCGGTAGAATGTAGATCTTTTAAAGCATACCAGCATTCGGCTTTCTCAGCGTTTTCATCATTAATGTAGATGCTGCAGGTTTCCAGTTCTTCCACGCCCAGTAATCCCATTTCCTGGCGAAGCACTTCGGCTACTTCTTTTAGTTCTTCGGGCTGCTGCATGGCCAATGCCCTTGCCCTTACTCTTTCAAGCGCTACTTCTATTTGCGCCTGCCTTGTTTGCGCTTCCGATTTTTTCAGATCCAGGAAACGGGTATACGTGAGATCAAATGCCTGCGCAAAGCGTT
>JBBSJJ010000350.1:0-1290 GCA_038257335.1 Chitinophagales bacterium
ATGTTCTCCATGTATTCCTGTTTACCACTGATGGTAGCAGGTTCTCCATGTTCCATGGCATAGTTTCTCAACTCCTCCAACGACAGTTTTCCTTCTTCAAATTCTTTTCCTTTGCCGCTTTCGTAAGAAGCATAACGATCTGTACGCAATTTTTTGTAATCAGATTTTTGCAAAATATTATCTGCTGTAATCAATGCTCTTGCAAACGCATCCATACCGCCAATGTGTGCATAAAATAAATCTGCCGGGTCGGTAGAGTTCCTCCTGATTTTTGCATCGAAGTTGATGCCACCACCTTTAAAACCACCCGCTTCCAAAATAATCAACATGGCTTCGGTCAGTTCATTTAAGTCTGTCGGAAACTGATCGGTATCCCAACCATTTTGATAATCGCCACGGTTGGCATCCATACTGCCCAGCAAACCTGCATCTGCAGCCACTTGTAGCTCATGTGTAAATGTATGCCCGGCCAATGTTGCATGGTTTACCTCTATGTTTAAACTAAAATCATTGAGCAAATCATACTGGCGTAAAAAACCAATCACCGTTTCACAATCATAATCATACTGATGCTTGCTTGGCTCGCAGGGTTTTGGTTCTATAAAAAATTTTCCCTTGAAGCCATTTTTTCTTGCATAATCTTTTGCGGTGTGTAAAAACTTTGCCAGGTGCTCTTTTTCTCTTTTCATGTTGGTGTTGAGCAGGCTCATGTAACCTTCACGCCCACCCCAGAAAACATAGTTCTCACCACCCAATGCAATTGTTGCATCTAATGCCGCTTTCACCTGGGCTGCACCATGCGCCAGCACATGAAAGTCCGGATTGGTACTGGCACCATTCATATATCTTCTGTTAGAAAATAAATTAGCAGTACCCCATAATAATTTTACCCCGCTGGCTTTTTGTTTATCACTTAAATACTGAGTGAGTGCCTGCAGTCTTTTATCATTCTCATTTATATCATTGGTATAGTCCACCACATCCATATCATGAAAACAGTAATAAGGCAAACCAAGTTTGGTAATAAACTCAAATGCTGCATCGGCTTTGTCTTTCGCCCTTTCTACTGCATCGGCTTTTTCATTCCAGGCAAATAAATGTGTTGGTTCGCCAAAAGGATCGGCACCGCTGCCGCAGAAGCTGTGCCAGTACGCACCCGCAAATCGCAGGTATTCTTTCATGGGCTTTCCTGCCACCACTTTATTTTCGTCGTACCAGCGAAAAGCCAATGGGTTATCGCTTTGCAAACCTTCGTATTTAATTGGAGGAATACCTGGAAAGTATTCTTTG
>JBBSJJ010000351.1:0-1285 GCA_038257335.1 Chitinophagales bacterium
ATGCAGGAAAAACCCTGGCCCATTTATAAAATAAAAGTAGGCACTACAAACGATATCGAAATGGTAACCGCCTTGCGCCAACACAGCGATGCTATTTTTAGAGTAGATGCCAATGCAGGCTGGACGCTGGAAGAAGCCCTCCTAAAAATTCCCCAGTTAAAAACCCTGGGCGTTGAATTTGTAGAACAACCCCTGGCAAAAGATGATTGGGAAGGCATGAAAATATTGTACAAGGAATCTGCTCTGCCTTTGTTTGCAGACGAGGCTTGCGTAGTAGAAGCAGATGTAAAAAAATGCCATGAGCATTTTCATGGCATCAATATAAAACTCACCAAATGCAGTGGCCTTACGCCCGCCCGCAACATGATCAAAGAAGCCAAAAGCCTGGGCATGCAGGTAATGGTAGGCTGCATGAACGAAAGCTCCGTAGGTACTGCGGCCATTGCACAACTGGCACCCATGCTCGATTATGTAGATATGGACGGCCCCTTGCTACTGGCAGAAGATATTGCCAGCGGGGTAAGGTTTGATTTTGGTAAAATAATTTATAATGATAAGCCGGGGCTGGGAGCTACGATGAATGAGAGTTGAGAGGTTTAAAATTCAGATGTAACATAATGTTTGCGAAAATGCATTATTCCTTTATTTATTTGCTTTTTAAAAACTTTCGTACGAAATACAGGCGAGGTAGGGCATATGTTTACCAAACCTATGTATCCAGTGCGCATCAAAATATGGCTGCACTATCTTCATTTACAACCTTATTAATTACAAAAATTGTAGCTGCAAGCGAAATGGGTGCAGAGGTAAATTTTCTGTTCTGATAATTTCGGAAGGTTTCGACCAACGGCGAATAAGTCAATAACAAATGAGTTGCTGTTTCGGGACGGGGGCAGTGTGAACGTTGAGGGAATGAAGCACTAACGGATGAAAATATAATTATATGAAAACAGGAAGGCGAGTTGTATTTTCCATTGCATTATTTTTTGTTTATCTTCTTCTGTGTACGACACTTTTTTTTTCTATTCCTTTTATGGTGACATGGGGTGAAGAGAAATCTTGGTATCTAAACATATTATCATTCCTACAAGGTCATCCATTTACGTTAATAAAGAAAGGTGGTGATTTAGCTATAGGCTTATTATTTATAAATGCCTTATTTTGGACTTTATGTATTGCTGCATTGTTATATTTTGTAGCACGTCTTTTAGGTAAAAAATAAGGCAGTTCACTTGTGACAAACAGGAGATTTAATGCCCAGCCATCGCCCATGCGCAAACTTTAG
>JBBSJJ010000352.1:0-1283 GCA_038257335.1 Chitinophagales bacterium
AAATAATTAAGCTGCCATTCTTCTACATTCGTCTGCACATGCCTTACAGGACTCTGCACATTCCTGGCAATGACTGCTGTGTGTATGTTTTGCACATTCGTTGCCGCAGGCTTCGCAAATATCTGCACATAGTTTACAAATTTCTTTTGCTTTTTCGCTGCCTAAGCTCATTAACTGTGCAGAAGCATAACAAAGAGCTGCACATTCCATGTCTAACTGAATGCACTTTGCCATCATTTTTACATCTTCTTCCTGTGTGCATGATGAAGCACAATGATTACATATAGCTGCACATTTTAAACATGCCTCTATACATTTTTGATAAGTGTGATATCCTGTCATGATTGAAATTGTTTGATGAAACAAATACATTGCAAAAACTTTTCCAGCATTTTGGCCTAATACCATGCAAAAGATGCGTAGAAAATATTCCTCTCATTGGTAAAACAAGGATTGTTTTAGAATACTATCAAATGAGCTTCTTGAAGGTTGCACCGCAATGTTGTATAAATTTTGAGCTAAATACAATAAGTATAATAATACAGCATGACTCATTTGAAAAAAGAAAAGTAACAACTCAATTTGTCCACTTCCAGTTTCTTATTTCCGGCATGTCTTCGCCATGAATTTCAATGTATGCTTTATGATCAATCAATTTATTTTGCATATCCTGTTTAATGTTATCGGCGGCAGATCCTAAACTGGCCACACGGTCTATCACATCACATACTAAATGAAACCTGTCCAAGTCATTCAGCACGACCATATCAAAAGCTGTTGTAGTTGTGCCATTTCCTTTATATCCCCTTACATGCAATTGTGCATGATTGGTACGCCGGTAAGTAAGGCGATGAATAAGCAAAGGGAAGCCATGAAATGCAAAAATGATGGGCTTGTCCTTCGTAAATAAATCATCAAAATCTTTGTCGTTCAAGCCATGTGGATGTTCGCTTTGTGGTTGCAGTGTCATTAAATCTACCACATTCACCACACGAACTTTTAACTCCGGAAAATGATCGTTTAATATTTTTACTGCTGCCAGTGTTTCCAACGTGGGCACATCGCCGCAACAGGCCATTACCACATCGGGCTCCTGACCTTTATCATTGCTTGCCCATTCCCAAATGCCCAGCCCTGCGGTACAATGTTTAATTGCTGCATCCATATCAAGGTATTGCAGTTCGGGTTGTTTTCCGGCAACAATTACATTGATGTAATTGCGGCTGCGCAAACAATGGTCGGTTACAGATAAAAGTGTATTAGCATCGGGCGGTAAATAAATG
>JBBSJJ010000353.1:0-1277 GCA_038257335.1 Chitinophagales bacterium
GGAGCAGTAAGGTTTGTTCTGTTAGATGCTGTATGTTAGCGTGGACGTAACGTATAATGCTTCGTTATCTCATTTCTTTAAGGAGAAATACGTTTAACTTTTGCGATTGTATTGCCCTTCAGTTTTAAAAAATACGGTTCACTTCTGTTCCGTGGAGTAGAATGTCGGGCTACATACAAAAGTAATTTGTTGTTTAAACAAAATTAATTACATCTAAACTAAATGTATGTCAATCACCAGGCGAAAATTTTTAAACGACAATGCTAAACTTTTGGCTGCGGCAGGAGTGGCAGCACTTGTACCTATGCCGCTTTTTTCAGCTACCCGGCAAAAGCTATCGGCCAATGAAAAAATCAAAATCGGGTTGATAGGAGCCAAGGGTATGGGTTTTGTAAATCTGCAGAATGCACTTAAACAACCGGGTGTAGAATGTATCGGACTGTGTGATGTAGATGAAAATATCCTGGCACAGCGCAGTGCGGACGTTGAAAAAATTCAGGGAACCGCCCCCGCAAAGTATAAAGACTTTAGAAGACTTTTGGAGAACAAGGATCTTGATGCCGTCATTATTGGCACCCCCGATCATTGGCATTGTTTACCATTTGTGTACGCCTGCGAAATGGGTAAAGACATATATGTAGAAAAACCTTTGGCAAACAGTATTGCAGAATGCGATTTGATGGTGAAGGCGGCCAGAAAATACAAGCGGGTGGTGCAGGTAGGGCAGCAGCAACGCAGCGGCAATCATTTTAAATCTGCCATTGATTTTATAAAGCAGGGAAAAATTGGTGAGTTAAGAAAGGTAAATATCTGGGGCAATTTTAATTATGGTATCGGTAAATTAAAAGTGCCTGATTCGGCGGTACCTGCCGGTGTGGATTTTAACCAATGGCTGGGCCCGGCGCCCTTGCGTAGCTTTAATGCTGCCAGGTTTCATGGCTCGTGGCGCATGTTTTGGGATTATGGTGGTGGATTGATGACAGACTGGGGTGTGCATTTATTGGACATGGCTTTGTGGGCAAAAGACATTAGTACATTGCCGCTTGCTGTGTCTGCTACAGGTGGCAATTTTTCGTTTCCCACACACGACCACGAAACTTTTGACACCATGGATGTAACCTACCAGTTGAAAGATTTTACGATTAACTGGCAGCATACTGCCGGCGTTCAACAAGGGCCTTATGGCAGAGCGTATGGGCTGGCTTTTGTAGGCAACGACGCAACTTTGGTAATTGATAGAGATACCTGGGAACTATTTCCTGAGTATGATAACGATA
>JBBSJJ010000354.1:0-1267 GCA_038257335.1 Chitinophagales bacterium
ACCATGGCTTTGTATGGTGGGTGTAAAATGATCATAATCCATCGCAAAGGCATACGATGCATCCCAACCCTGCAAGCCCATGCCATACGCTGCAATAATGGGCGAACTTTCTGCCGTCCATTGGTTAGGAATCAAAGCCATCCACTCAGAAATCTGGAAAGGCCTGTCTGCTACTTGCTGAAAACCGGTACTCAACAAACCCGACCCCGGCATAGCTACCATAGCCTCGTTATCTACTTTACCGGTAGTCAACTGGTGACCTGTGCCGCCGCCGGAATAATTATGCCGGTCAATGGCACCGGCATTGTAATCGGCAAAGAGATTGTAAAAATGTGCGATGCCCGAACCTGCCTGCCAGCAACTACCTACTATCACACCTTTGTACCCGGTTGCACGGATAGCCGCCGTAAAACGCTGGTAAAAATGAAGCTGGGCTTCATACAAAAATGTTGCCCGGTCGGCTACATCAATCGGCAGTGGTTTGCCATTTTTTTGCGCCTGCTCCGTTTCGTAACTAAAATAACCGTGATTGGGTTTGGGGTAAATATTATTTTGTTCCAATGATTCTCCTGCGGGCAATCCTTGCTGTTTCCAGGCAGTCATTAAATTTTCCTGCGTGCCATATTTTTTTCTCAGCCAGTCGCTAAATTGCCGGCACAATAATTTTCTATACGTGGGGGTTTGTTTTAACGTTTCTTCTATCGCACTCCAAAAAATATTGTCTTCATTTTGCAGTTCAATAAAATTGAGTGCAGGGTCATCGGCATAACGCAAACCGGTTTGGGGATTGAAATGATTCAGCATGTTAACCGTAAGTTCAATATTGAGGGCTTGTAAATCTTCTGCAAAATTTACAATACCCGCCGTGCTACCGTTTAAATGTGACCAGGGGAATTTTGTATCGGCCACTTCCCGGTAAGCAAGTACCCTCGAAGAATCTGCAGGCAACAGGCGGTGACCATAAATATGCGACCAGCTATAGTAAATGCCGGCGTTGCGCAATTCGTTGCAGAAAAAATCAAAATTTTTCCATTTTGCGTTGGTGAGTTGTGTGGAATGTATGCCATCGGTAGCCTCCCAGGTAAACTTGTGAAACCTTACTGCATTGATACCATAACCGGCCATAAAATTTGTCCAGCGGGTAGCTTCTTCCTCCTTTACAAACGGACTATTGCTTGCAATATTTACTCCCCAGAATTTTGTTTTAGTGCCATCTTCAAATACAAAATCTTTTCCCCGGTATTGCAAAAAACCATGCCTGCCAGCG
>JBBSJJ010000355.1:0-1267 GCA_038257335.1 Chitinophagales bacterium
CTGTGCCGTGTTAAGACCTTGCAAAAACGAACCATGTTTTCAAAGGAAGGTTGTATTTTGAACTCTCAAACATCACCAGTCTATGCGTATCTTATTTTTTTTCGTACAATTTCTGTTGGCCCAACAAGCCATATCTCAGGCGGGTTATCCTAAGCCGGTACCCAATGCCAATCACCTGTTTTACATTCAGCACAATGCCAATCACAATACATATGTGTACGACGCCTCCTTCGCAAAGCCAGCGCTGCTAAGCGATACAGAGCCCTTAACCATTTACCGGGTAGTGTATACAGAGGGTGGCGTAAAAAAGGAACTCACCATGGCGCAGCGTGCTTTTGCCTATGGCTTAACAACAAAAAAGCTTGGCAAAAATCTTTTTGAATTCAGCCTTGTTTCCTATCCTCAACATAAAATGTATTTAAAATTAAGCCGGTCGGGTGTTCCTTATGTAGAAACTACGGTGAATGGAAAAAAAATGTTCCTGCATAGAATGTTCCTGCAGGCAAAGGCAGGCAGCAGCGGCCTGAGTCTTCAGCCGGAGTACATTATCTTTTATGGAAAAGATAATGCCCGTAAAAATGTGATAGAAAAATTTGTTCCGAAATCTTAAAACCTGGTCTCTCCCAAAATCTATTTTTGTATGACTGGCAGCAATACCTCAACTACTTTTCACACGCTTATAATAAGACGAAAAGGAATGGTAGGAGCCCACAGCCTCTCCGAACATCCAATCCCGGCTGTCTTTTACGCCGGGGTAATAACTAAAGGCAGGATGCTCTTTGGAAACAATGCAGGCCTCGTACAATGAAGAGGTGCTTCTGTAGAGGTTAGTTATCTCAGTGATTTCTCCGGTATATATTTGAATGCCCTTTATATTTTTTGCTAACTCTATTACAAACTGAAGCACTTTTTGGCTCACCGGATATTTTTCAAAATGCGATGGTTCTAACAACAGGATGCGATTAGCATCTTCGTCTTTTCGCCAAAGCACATCCATGTTGTAGGAGTTGTAAATAAATGTAGGCTTACTGGTATCTAAAATGGGTAATGAGGTTAGAGGCAATGTTGTTGGCAACGATAATTGAATGGTTGCCTGCAGAGCTGCCGGCACATCCATCACCATGATGTCTTCGTAACTTTTATCCAAAAAACTATGCCGCTGTTGGCTAAAAGTATATTTGTTTACATTCTCCTGGTTGAAATAATATTTTTTAGAAGAAAATGCACCAGCCACCCATTGCCAACTGCAATTGTTGCTGGCAATATC
>JBBSJJ010000356.1:0-1248 GCA_038257335.1 Chitinophagales bacterium
ACTTTATCAGCCTTTGGAGAATATTTTATAGCGTTGGTTAAAAAATTGATCAGCACCTGTTGCAGCCTGCCCCTGTCTCCGGTTATTTGTTGGGAACAGTTGCCGGTTTTTTGTATGCTGTGGTTTGTTGTGCTGTGCTGAATATTTTCAATGGTTTCATCAACCATTTCATTTAGATCAAACGTAGTTATATTATAATCCAGTTGGCCATTTTGTATTTTACTGGCATCTAATAACTCTGTAGCCAGATCGTTAAGCTTCTCTACGGCTTGATTAACTCTCTTTGCGTACAAGGCAGTTTGGTTTTCTTCACTCAATGAAAGCAGCAGTAACTGAATATACCCTTTAGCAGTTGTAAGCGGTGTTTTCATTTCATGACTGGCAACGCTTATAAATTCATCTTTTTTCTGCTCCGTAATTTTTTGTTCATGTATATCGGTATTGGTTCCTATCCATCGCTCAATATTTCCATTGGCATCTTTTACAGGATAGGCACGGGTGATAAACCAACGATATTCTCCGTCGTGCCTGCGCAGCGGAAAGGTTTGCTCAAATGCTTCGTCTTTTTTCCACGCTTCTTTTACAAACTCCACTAATTTTTTAATGTGGTCTGGATGATGCACTTTTTCCCATCCCCAACCTTGCATTTCTTCAAGCGTGGTCCCTGTATAATCATACCATTGCTGGTTATACCAATACATCCATCCGTCAGCATTGGCAATCCATGCCAGGTTTTGAATGCTGTTGGCAAATGTGCGAAACTGTTCTTCACTTTGACGAAGGGTTTGCTCCGACGTTTTTTGCAGGGTAATATCTGTAGAAGTGGTAAGCACCTTAATCAGCTGGCCATTGTCATCATAAAGTGGAGATGCCCTGGATAAAAGCCATAAAGATGCTCCTGTTTTTTTATTAATCAATTGGGAAACAACTTCTGAAGACTTACCGGTTTTAAAAGTAAGCGCTGTTGAATTTTGATCAACGGGCATTGGTTCGCCTTGTTCATTCCATACAGTAAAAGTTTCATATGCCCTTTTTCTCAACTGGGATACATCTTTTTCGGCAAGCACCTCTTCTATCGTTGCATATCCTATTTGATTTGCTCCTATCTCATTCAGGTAAAGAATCTTGCCTGTTTTATCAAAATTATAGATGGCCGAAGGTACATTCTGGAAAGTGGTTTCAAGAAGTTCACGGGCGTCTTTAATTTTTTCTTCTGCTTCTTTACGATCTGTAATGTCAATGCTAGCA
>JBBSJJ010000357.1:0-1246 GCA_038257335.1 Chitinophagales bacterium
CAGACATCATAAATCAGACATCATAAATCAGATATCATAAATCAGATATCATAAATCAGACATCATAAATCAGACATCATACATCATCTTGTACTTTCTATTTCTTCAATTTCGGCCACGCCGCCGCTCACGGCAAACTTCATAGTTTGTGCGCTGCTGATGTTCTCAATATTCTTTATCCGGTCCCTTGGAATTATGTACACATTGCCTGCTACAGAGTAGGCCATGGGAATATACACCGCCACGTAGTTGCTCAGGCCAAAATCGACCATATCTTCTTTGGTAATAAAACCCACCCGCCACACATCGTTGTCATCTACATTGGCTAAAACGTTGTGGGTGAATTTCTTTTTATCGCCCGCAAAAGCTTCAAAAAAGTCACGGGTGGTAGAGTAGATGTGTTTGAGCCCCGGCGTTTTTTGGAAAAACTTATCCATAAAACTCACAATGCGGCTGGTGATAAAAAATGAACTGAAATACCCTAGCAGGACGATGGCTGCAATGATTACCACAAAGCCCAGCCCATAATTCTGCACCCTTGCCCGGCCCGTTTCATCTATGTAAGTAAAAATGGGGATCAGTCCATCTATGCTGGATACTACAAAATACAAAGTGTAGATGCTGATGCTTACTGGTGCCAGTATCAATGCCCCCTGCAAAAAGTACTGAAGTAACTTTTTGTATTCAAAAGGTTTTTCCATAATTCAGTTAGTTTTTTAATGGCCAAAGATAACCCAAAGGCAAGCAGGCAGGCAGTTTTTTATGGTTTGCTTTCTTATGCCTGCTTTAAGAAATTGTTATGAATGGTAGAATTGCTTGATGGAAACTTTGGTAACGTAAAAAGTTTCCATAGTTTTGCCATCCTAATTATGACAGAACTAGAAACAAAAGAAAGAATAAAGCAAGCCGCCCACGACCTCGTAATGAAGTTCGGCCTTCGCAGCGTGAGTATGGATGATATTGCCGGCAGTGTGGGTATGAGTAAAAAAACCTTGTACCAACATTACCAGGATAAAGATGAACTGGTAACGGCGGTGATAGAAGGCGTGCTTGCAGATAACCAGTGCACCTGCGAGGGGCATGGTAAAGCTGCAGAAAATGCTGTGCACGAAATATTTCTGGCAATGGAAATGATGGTAGAAATGTTTCAAACTATGAACCCCTCCATCATATTTGAAATGCAGAAGTACCACCCCGCGGCTTATGAAAAATTTCACCAGCATAAAACAAAATTTCTTGTAGGCCA
>JBBSJJ010000358.1:0-1239 GCA_038257335.1 Chitinophagales bacterium
AAAAAAAAGAAAAAATCGTTCTGTTGTGGGAGGGTTTATCAAATCCCCGATGGTACCTTAATACAAAAAACCCTGTGGGGGGGGGCTATTTTACACACTTTTTTTTGTATTAATGTACCACTATTCAAACTCTACACCATGCGTTACCGGCGTAGCCACTACTCGAGGCTTGCCAATATTGGTACGTTTAGGCCGTCCCGCCGAAAGGTTCCTCGGTTTATTTTCCACAACCATGATATCGGTTGAAACGGGTGGGTAAATATTCAATGCTTTTCCCGTTGCTGCTTGCAGTATGGCTGATGACGCCTCAAAGTTCGATTCGGGCTTGTTGCCAGCCTGATCGACTTGCTTATCCAGTTTAGCTTTTAGGCCGTCTAGCGCCATAGCCATAATTTTGTCTGTGACCGTGACGGAACCCATGTTATTGAGCGAATCTGAGGTCGCAGAATGTGAGAGTCTTTTTTTGATTCCGTCCATTAATGGCGTTATTGTGAGATTTACGGCCCAATGGCCCACTTTATCCCCCTCCAGTTTGTCTTGTAGCCTTTTTTTCTCACCACTGTCGGGCATTAGGTCAATCTGGGACTGCATAACCATCCATGATTCGGCTTTTTCCAGCACCCAGCCTAACATTTTGGGTGCTGTCTCGGCATATAGCCGCATGATGTTGCCGCCGTACTTCGGGTTTATGGGTGCTAATCGTGCTTTTTCTGCCGGCATTTGTATTAATTGTACCCTTTTATATACGGATAGGCCTCATTCTCTAATACTATACTAAAAAATATGGTATGTTACGGTTATTCTTTGTGGCACGATTTTTTTCTTCATCTTTTTTAAGGGAGCGATATGCTGATACCGATTGTTGAATGGGCTGGTCGTCATGGGATAAGCGCGGGGACGGTTTGGAAGATGGTCCAGCTTGGTCGCCTCCGTTGCTGCCATTTTGGTAGGAGCCTTGCGATTGATGAGAATGAGCTTGACCCTAGGATACGCAAGTTGCGTCCTGACGGCAAATATGACAAAATAGCCCGTCCAGGTTAGGTGGTGTTTTCGACTTGTTTTTCAGCCCTGTTACAAATTCTAAAACCATCGTAACGCTTTTTGTAACAAAAAAAGTAACGCTCTAAGTCGTTGATTTATCTACTCTTATATATATATATTATATATGTTACATATGTTACTATATATATATATATACATGGAAATATATTTTAAAATATATACCCCGCAACATATATT
>JBBSJJ010000359.1:0-1238 GCA_038257335.1 Chitinophagales bacterium
AAACTCAACCGGAGCTGCCATGAGAAAAAAAGTGGATACCATTTTGGAATACGCCCTCATAGTTATTATGACGGTTATGGTTATAAACGTGCTTTGGCAGGTGTTTTCAAGATATGTACTCAATGCTCCCGGAGCTTTTACAGATGAACTTGCGCGGTATCTAATGATTTGGATTGGCCTTTTAGGAGCAGCTTATGCATCGGGGAAAAAGATACATGTTGCCATAGATATATTACCGCAAAGTTTGAATATTTCAAATCAACGCAAGATCAACAAGAGTATCAACTATACGGTTGCCCTATTTGCATTTGCCTGTTTTGTGGTGGGAGGGTTGCGGCTGGTATATATTACCTATGTTTTGGCCCAGTTCTCTCCGTCTTTAAATCTGCCACTGGCGGCGGTATATATGATCCTTCCCATTAGCGGGCTCGTTATAATTTACTATAAACTCGAAGAAAATTTTAAGCACTCCAATGATTGAATCTGCTTCCATTATAGTTTTGATCTTTAGTTTCCTGGTGCTATTGGCCAAAGGAGTTCCTGTGGCGTGGTGTATAGCCATTTCTTCTTTGCTTAGTATGTTGTTAAGCATTCCTTTGTTGCCGGCAGTTACTACCATTGCACATCGCATGGCCACAGGGCTGGATAGTTTTACCTTGCTCGCCATTCCGTTTTTCATTTTATCGGGGCAGTTGATGGATAAGGGAGGAATAGCCCATAGGTTGATCGCTTTTGCCAAAGCTTTGGTAGGGGCACTTCCGGGAGGTTTGGCGTTAATCAATATTATCTCGGCTATGTTGATGGGAGCTATTGCAGGATCTGCCATGGCCTCTGCTTCAGCCATGGGGAGCATCCTTGGACCCGAAATGAAAAGAGAAGGTTATTCTACAGAATTTAGTGCTGCTGTCAATGTTACCTCGGCAACAACAGGACTCATAATCCCTCCCAGTAATATCTTGATAGTTTATTCCCTTGCCAGTGGAGGAGTTTCTGTAGCTGCTTTATTTTTGGCAGGCTACCTTCCGGGGATACTCACCGGTTTTTTGCTTATGCTAGTGGCGATGATTTGGGCAAAAAGGAAAAAGTACAAAACAGGCAAAAGATCTTCAGCAAAAGAGATATTTAAAACATTTATTGAAGGTTTCCCAAGTTTAATGTTACTGGTGGTAGTTATAGGAGGTATTGTCGCCGGTGTGTTTACTGCCACTGAAGCCTCTGCCATAGCAGTACTTTACACT
>JBBSJJ010000360.1:0-1234 GCA_038257335.1 Chitinophagales bacterium
AGACGAAGAGCTACCCTGGCACAGCACTATAAGCCGTACCCGAAAGCTTTTTCCCGAAGATATTTTTGAGGAAGTCTTTACCAGGGTTTTAAAATTATGTATTGAAGCAGGACTAGTAAGCGGCCATACCCAGGCGATTGATTCTGCTCCCATTAAGGCCAATGCTTCAATGGACAGCCTGGAGCTCAAAGTCCCGGCAGAAGAGCTCGAAGAGCATCTCTCCAGGGTTCGCGTACAAAGCAGCAGGGACCGAAAAGCTAAAGAGAACAAGGCTCCTAAAGAACAACAAAAAATTACCGCCAGTAAGAAGGAACTACAGGAGATCAAAAGCCGTAACAAAAGGTGGAGCGAGGATCAGGATATGCGACCCGGTGCAAAAAACAAAGGCAGCAGGTACACCAGCAATAAAACCCATTACAGCCCTACAGATCCTGATGCAAGGATAAGTGTAAAGCCCGGAAAAGCCAGAAAACTCAACTACCTGTGCAATCTTGCGGTAGATATCGCAGCACACGTTATAACAGATGTACAAGCCTACCACGCCGACAAAAAAGACACGAAATACTTGCAGGACACTGCTGCAAGATTAAATAAACGCTTACGCCGTGAAGGACTCATTTGGGAAAATGTACTGGCAGATGCCGGTTATAGTAGTGGGGAAAACTATGCTTATTTTGAGAGAAAAGGTCTTATCACTTACATCCCGCCCCACGGAACTTACAAAGGCGGTCCTGAAGGTTTCCAATTTATAAAGGAGGGCAATTACTGGCTGTGCCCACAAGGCAAGAAAGTTACCTTCCGAAAACAGAAAATGGAAAACGATAATTTAAAGGACAACTATTTTACTACCAGGGCAGATTGTAAAGGCTGCCCTATAAAAAAAGCTTGCATTGGCAAGAGCCACGAAAAACGGATCAACATCACCGCATTTCGGGAAGAATACGAAAGGAATATTGAACGGGTCAAAAGCAGGCGCGGCCGCTATATGAAAGGCAAGCGACAAAGTACCGTAGAACCAGTTTTTGGTAACCTTAAAGAATTCCTGGGACTAAGAAAAGTAAACACCATTGGAATTCGCCAGGCAAACAAATGTATGCACCTGGCCGCTATTGCTTATAACCTGAAGAAGTACCTGAAGTTTACAACCAAAAAGGTCAAATCCGGGGCAAGTGCAATGCAAAATTGCCAAAGCGCCGCTCCTTCTTTTTTCAAGGATGAATTACTGGCATTTCAA
>JBBSJJ010000361.1:0-1228 GCA_038257335.1 Chitinophagales bacterium
CGCTGCTGATGCTTGCAAATAGTCAATGTTACATTGTCCAGCCCTGCTTTTGCAAATACTTATGTTAGCGGTTCGTGCTTTTTTTCTGTCATTTCCTCATTGTCAAAACAGTTTAGTTCTTCTGATAGGTCATCTAAAAATTTGAATCTTAATTTGGTCTGTTTCAACCCGCAATTAAGACTTTCGGCTTTGTATATCGTTTCTAATTTTTAAGCGCAGCTGCCAGGCTTTTTAGCTTATCTGGAATTTTATTGAGTGGTAAAACAAAATCAACACAGTCTGTTGCCAGAGCACTGAGCGGCATGGAATTAACTTCGGCAGACATGTCCTGGGCAAAGATTTTTCCTCCTTTAACTTTGATAACCTTGCAGCCCTCAGAACCATCGCCATCATATCCGGAAAGGATAATGCCGACCGCACGCACACCCATTTCATTTGCCAGTGAAATGAAAAATAAATCTACTTGTTTGTTCCTGCCTGAGCGAGGGGAGATTACTTTGAAGCGATAGTTTTCCATAGTCAGATCTGAGTCCGGAGGTATTACATAGACATGATTTCCAAGGATTGGCATAGCCTCAGAAGCCACAATTACTGGTATTTTCGTGCGCCACTGTAATATTTCAGCTAAAAAACTATGGGCAGTGGGGTTCATGTGAGAAATAATAACATACGCCATACCTGTAGCAGGCGGCATTGCATCCAGAAGCGCCTTGTATGCGTTAAGTGCTCCGGCTGAGCCGCCAATACCCACAATAAATATAGGCTGAACTGTTTTCACGATTATTATTGAATATTTTTATTTTCAGCCACATTTTTATCAACTTCCTTTTTCTTACTTGTGCTCAATTTAGCTTTACCATCATTTGGCATCACAAAAATTCCATCATCACTCAAAACAAATGTGTGCACATCGCTATCATGGTTAGTGCCACGAGACTTAACGATGAAAAGTTCACGGGTGCGTTTTCTACTCTCAACTTCTTCTACATTTCTAAAAACAATCCAGGTGTCAATCAAAGATGAAACACCTATTTCGCCATTCGTGTTACTTTGCAAGTTTGCAGAAACAAGACTCGTAAAAAACGTAGTGATGCCCCTGGATTTTAAGAGGTCAATCATGCGGGTAAGCATTGAGGTAACTTCACGCACGTCGCCCTGTCCAACGAGACTTGTAAGAGGATCTATGACCACGGCCTCTGGTTTAAAACTATCAGCCAGCTTATAAACA
>JBBSJJ010000362.1:0-1226 GCA_038257335.1 Chitinophagales bacterium
TTATAGTTTGAGATACGGCCTTTAAAGGCTATTTCGGTAGTCATTTTTGCCTGACAAAAAATAGTTGTGTATGGAAAAAGATTTAAAGTGAATTGGTGCCTTTTGCAAACAGTAGCATTAGATCCTTCCTTCCTTAGGATGACAGGGCGACTTCACGAATAACTGTCCCAGGCATCAATAAATTAGTACCCTGTTACATTTCGGCCAACGTTTCCCCTGCCTTACTAATCGTCTCATCCAGGTCCTCGTAAGTAAGTGCATTGTTGAGAAACCAACTTTCAAAGGCAGATGGCGGAAGATAAATACCTCTTTTAAGCATACCGTGAAAAAATTTACTAAACAAACTGTTGTTTGCAGCAGCGGCGGTAGCAAAATTAACTACGGGCTGATCACTAAAATGAATGCTGATCATTGACCCGAACTGGTTGATCACATAAGGCTGGCCCCATGCTGCCAACACGGCATCTAACCCGTTTTTCAGATAGATCGTTTTTTCTTCCAGCTCTGTATAAATAGAAGGATTATTTTTTAATTCAGTCAGCATGGTAAACCCTGCGATCATGGCAATGGGGTTACCACTTAAAGTTCCAGCCTGGTAAACGTTGCCCAACGGGGAAATATGTTGCATGATTTCTTTTTTACCAGCAAAGGCTCCCACCGGCATGCCGCCGCCAATTACTTTACCATAAGTAACAAGGTCTGCTTTGATATTTAATTTTTCCTGTGCACCGCCGGCAGCCAATCTAAAACCCGTCATCACTTCATCAAAAATGAAAACGATTTTTTCTTCGTCGCATATTTTTCTCAACGCTTCCATGAAGCCCTCCTGCGGCAAAATGCAACCCATATTACCTGCAACAGGTTCTACAATAATTGCCGCAATTTCTCCCTTGTGTTCTTCTACTAATTTCTTTACTGCCTCCAAATCATTGAAGGGCGCTGCCAGGGTATCGTTGGCCACGCCGGCCGTTACACCCGGTACTGTTTGAATATTAAATGTAGCCATCCCACTGCCGGCTTTTACTAAAAACGAATCTGCATGTCCATGGTAATGGCCTTCAAATTTGATGATCTTATTTTTGCCTGTGTATCCTCTTGCCAAACGAATGGCACTCATGCAAGCCTCCGTGCCGCTGCTTACCATCCTCACGAGGTCTACATTGGGCGCCATACTAATGATGAGTTCTGCCATCTCTATTTCCAGTTGCGTTGGTGCCCCAAAAGAA
>JBBSJJ010000363.1:0-1224 GCA_038257335.1 Chitinophagales bacterium
CATTTATCTGCACATTTTATCCATAATCGTATAACAGTGGGTAACTCAATTGCATGAATTTTGCATTGTCAATAAAACAAAACATGAACAAAGCCATGAATACCATTAATCTCCCTTTATCCGGTGTTGATAGCGAACACTGCGCCCTCATTGTAGACAAAGGATTGGATAAAGTAAAAGGCATCACTTCGCATAAGGTAGAACTAAACAACCACCGGGCAGTTATTACCACAGATGATGAACTGGAAACGATACCGGAGGCGGTAAAAGCCATCAGGGATTTGGGTTATGACGTAGCTACAGTGAAAAAAAACTTCCCGGTGCTCAATATGACTTGCGCCTCCTGCGCCGGCAGTTCGCAAAGCATATTGGAAAATACGGCTGGTGTGATAAATGCTTCCGTTAATTATGCCAATGCCACGGCGCAGGTAGAATATGTGCCTACCATTACAGACGCTCACAAGTTGCAAGCTGTAATGCAAAGCATCGGTTACGATTTGATGATTGATGAAAGCGAAGCGGCAAAAGGTGAATTGGAAGAAGTACATCGTAAAAAGTTTGAAACCCTTAAGAAGCGAACCATTAGTTCCATAGCCCTTTCCATTCCGTTGGTGGCGATAGGAATGATTTTTATGCATATCCCCTATGCCAATTACATTATGTGGGCATTGGCAACACCTGTTGTACTTTACTTTGGAAAGCAATTTTTCATCGGCGCATGGAAGCAGGCAAAGCATCGTTCAGCTAACATGGATACACTGGTAGCGTTAAGTACAGGAGTTGCTTATATCTTTAGTGTATTCAATACCGTTTACCCGCAGTACTGGAACAACAAAGGACTGGAAGCGCATGTTTATTTTGAAGCTGCAGCCGTGGTGATTGCCTTTATTCTCCTGGGCAAAATGTTGGAAGAAAAAGCAAAGGGCAATACTTCCTCCGCATTAAAAAAATTAATGGGCTTGCAGCCTAAAACCGTAATGGTAGTTCATGATGGCGGCCATCAAATGGAGATGCCGATTGCATCTGTAAAAGTGGGCGATACATTGATGGTAAAGCCGGGAGAAAAGATTGCTGTGGATGGTACTGTAAAATCCGGAAATTCTTTTGTTGATGAAAGCATGATTAGTGGCGAACCCATTCCGGTGGAAAAGATTAATGGCGAAAAAGTATTTGCCGGAACCATTAACCAGAAAGGAAGTTTTCAGTTTACGGCAGATAAAGTGG
>JBBSJJ010000364.1:0-1203 GCA_038257335.1 Chitinophagales bacterium
ACGATTTATCTAACGTAGCAGCAATAATGATTGAAAGCCGCCAGGTGATTGATATTCCCGTCATAAAAACTACTTGTGTTGAGCATCGTATCTATCAAAAAAAATGTAGTTGTGGGCATTGCATGCAAAGCAAATTTCCCGGGCATGTACCGGCTAATATACAGTATGGCCCTGTTGCCGAATCACTGATAGGCTATTTGCACGCAAGGCAATATATGCCGTACAAGCGCATGAAAGAATTTTTTACTGATGCCTTCAACCTGCCCATCAGCGAAGGTAGTATTGCCAACATACTACAACGTTTCGTAAAAAAAGCATTGCCACATTATGCTATAATAAAGCAACGCATTGAGGCAGCCACCTATGTTGGCAGCGATGAAACAAGCATGGTTGTTAATGGCGCAAAACACTGGGCATGGACATGGCAAAACAGTAAGCTTACTTTTATTGCCTGCACCGATAACAGAGGCTTTAAAACAATTGAACAATATTTTCCTGCAGGCTTGCCTAACAGTATTGTAGGACACGACAGATACGCAGCTCATTTTAATTGTAAAGCAAAAAAACATCAAATCTGTATGGCACATTTGCTCAGAGATTTACAATACCTCACAGAACTTTACAAAAACAAATGTGATTGGGCAGTGCAGATGAAAGACTTGGTAATACAGGCACTAAACTTGAAAAAATTGCTGACTATGCCAGACTATTATAGCCCCAATAAAAAACGAAATGCCATACAAAGAAATATCGCAACTCTTTTGCAAACTAACATAGACCAAACACACAGCAGAGCAAAAACACTACAGAAAAATCTAAAGAAGCATCAACATCATATCGTCACCTTTTTATGGCATGAAGATGTACCGCCCGATAATAACGGAAGTGAAAGGGCTATTCGAAACATAAAAGTCAAACAAAAAATCTCTGGTCAGTTTAAATCTGAAAACGGAGCAAATAGTTTTGTAGTGATACGATCTATCATTGATACTGCTATAAAATCAGGACAAAATGTATTGGCTACTTTAGCAGGTATCGCTAAATTAGGGGCTGAGTAGTTACGTTTTTTTTCTGTGTCTTTCTTGATGTTTTTTTACTCATAACTTTGATTTTTATAAAAATCAAAAGTTCTTTGCCCGGCAGCTGTAGTCGAATTTACTCTTCTATAGGACCTCCAACGGTCAATTAGTAACTCAAGTAACT
>JBBSJJ010000365.1:0-1196 GCA_038257335.1 Chitinophagales bacterium
ATCAGCGGCTACATCTTTCATCTCACCCATAATAGTTTTAACGAGGCCTTTTGTACCGAGGTATTTTATACGAAATGCTTCTACCTGGTCCTTTGTTGCCGCCTTCTGTTCGTTGATCTCGTTTTTGTATTGCTCTATTTTCTGTAGCAGTTGTTCCATGCCGCAAAGGTAAAGGAAAAACCCACTCAGCTAAAGCAGTCTGCCTTGCAGAAAGGGCCAATGCCAGGATTTTTTTATCTGATTTTGAAAATTGCATTCAATGTGTTAAGAATGTCTATTGCAGCATCACAGATGCATCTTCAAAGAAACGCTCTTATGGCAGGTCAACAATTTTTCTTACTTTTAAGTAACTAAAAAACAAAAGCATGGCATTATTTAAATCTGGCAATCCCACGTTGGGAGAAAATAAATTTCGCAGTACGGTTTTGGATGAGGTGGTAATGCATGAAAATGCAATGACCATTAGGGGCACTTTACAAAAATTTGGGTTTCTTTTCATTATGGTACTGGGTTCTTCCTTTTATTCCTGGAAGCAATTTGCCGAGGGAGGAAACGTAACTACCCTTATCTGGACAGGAGCACTTGGGGGTTTAGCCATTGCCGTTACCCTGGTTTTTAAACCTATGTGGTCTCCCTGGCTGGCACCTCTTTATGCATTGTTGCAAGGTTTGTTCATAGGGGCTATTTCTTCTATGTACAACACTGCATTTGCAGAGACGGCGCCAAATATTATCATCAACGCAGTAGGCCTCACCTTTGGTGTAGCTGCTGCTATGTACCTGCTGTTTAGTTTTAGAATTATAAAGGCCACCGAAAAATTTAAATCAGTGATCATCTCGGCTACCGTTGGCATTGCCTTGTTCTATGTACTGGTGATGATACTCCGGGCCTTTGGGTTTGACAATATGCCGTTCTTACACGAAGGAAGCGTATTGGGTATTGGCTTTTCACTTTTTGTAGTGGCCATTGCTGCTTTAAATTTAATTCTAGATTTTGATATGATTGAAAAAGGTGCTGAAATGGGCGCACCGAAATACATGGAATGGTATGGCGCTTTTGGCCTGATGGTAACCATGGTATGGTTGTATCTCGAAATACTAAGACTACTTTCTAAAATAAGCAGTAGAAATTAGCAGGTGAATAATCAAAAAAAAGGGGCTGTCTCAAAAGAAAAGTTTCACACAACGAAACAAAGG
>JBBSJJ010000366.1:0-1195 GCA_038257335.1 Chitinophagales bacterium
ATGCCAGTAAGCAATATTTCCTTCGGCATCGGCATAGATGGTATTGTTACTGGGGTTGGCACCCATGTCCATTGTTTTTTTAAAGCCGGCAAAACTGGTTGCCTTGGTACGCAGCCAGCTTTGCATAAAACCTTTTGTATCCCGGTTATTGTGGCGCAGGCTCAGGTATTGGCCGTTACGCTTTGTCATAATGGGGCCATGATGTGTAAACATGGTATTGAATACTCTTGATGCTAAACCTGTAGCCGTTTTGTATTTTATCCGGATGGGTTTTACAGTAACCGGTTTTTGTTTTCCTTCATATTCATAAAACCATCGGCCTTTATTTTTTGTAAGTTTTTCAATATAAGCATCCGAAATATCTGCATCGCTTGATGTATGCATCCATCCGCAGTGTTCATTAAAGCCCTGGTAAATAAACGGCTGCCCCCAGGTAACAGCGCCATACACATTCATACCCCGTCCGAGCGGGTCATCCGGGCTGGCCTCTTCACTAACCATATGCACCTCCGGGCGAAAATAAAATGTTACATGGGGATTGATGTATAAAATAGCGTTGCCGCTTTCGGTGATCTTTGGCGAAAAAGCAAAACCATTGGAGCCCGTTAAAATTTCTTCTTTATAATCCTCTTTTGCTATGGCTTCATCAGAGCCAAAAAAATTCTTCAATTCATTTAACGATATTCCACCAGTGCTGATGGCACCAATGCTGCCATCCGTCCAAAGCAAAGGATACCAGGGTTGAAAGCGGTTTAGTAATACCGGTTTCACCTTCGGATTTTTGTAGAGATAATAATTGATACCATCTGCATAGCCATTCAAAATTTTTCGCAACCACAAAGGTGCTTTTGCAAAATCTTTAATAGCATCGGCGGTATCGATCACCAGCCGGATCAGCAGGTCATTGTACAGGTCTTTTTCTCCATTAACTTCCGATAAGCGACCCAGTTTTTCAATATAGTTCATCTCCACTCTTTTAAAATCATCTTCGCACTGGGCATACAGTAAACCAAAAACTGCATCGGCATCTGTTTTACCATATATATGCGGCACACCATAGTTATCACGAATGATGGTTATATTTTTTGATTGATTCTCCCATCGGGTAATTTCAGTTTTGGAAAATGGCTGGGCAAAAATATTGCCGCTGAATATGGTGACAGATAAAAGAAGAATTATTTTTTTCATAAAAATC
>JBBSJJ010000367.1:0-1195 GCA_038257335.1 Chitinophagales bacterium
AGCCTGATGCAGCCAACCCTTCTGCAAAAAAATATTGAGATGGATATCATCCTGAAAGATCCTGATTTGCAATTGCTGGCAGACGCTGACCTGGTTGAACAGGTACTCATAAATTTAATCCTTAATGCTACCGAAGCATTGAAAGAAACTGAAGAGCCCCGTATTATGCTATCAGCTTATATTACGGCTTACAACCGGGTAGTTGTTAAGGTGGCGGATAACGGGGTGGGCATACCGCAAGACGTAGTAGAAAAGATATTTATTCCATTCTTCAGCACCCGTAAAACCGGCAGCGGTATTGGGTTGAGTCTTTGCAAACAAATTATGATGTTGCACAAAGGCAATATAAAAGTGCAGAGTGTAGTGGGAGAGGGTACCGCCTTTATTTTGTCTTTTAAAAATTAACCGCCACAGCAATCAGGAATGGTGGTATTTTTCATTTCTCATAATACTGCATGCCCTGTAAAATTGTTCTGCCAGCATCAGCCTTACGAGTTGGTGTGGAAAAACCAGTTTAGACAAGCTCCATTTGAAGTTGGCTCTTTTCACAACTTCATCACTTACACCATATGCGCCCCCAATCAGGAAAACCAAACTCCGGGTACTTTCATTTGCCCGTTGCTGCACAAATACCGCTAAATCCTCACTATTTAGTTGTTTGCCCCGTTCATCCAGTAAAACCAGGTAATCTTCTTTTTTTAATAGTTGTAGAATGGCTTCCCCTTCCTGGGCCTTTAACTGATCTTCCTGCATGGCGCCGGCATTCTTTGGCATTGGAATGATTTGCCAGTTTACACCGAAATAATTGCTTATTCGTTTGGTGAACAGGTCAGTACCTTCTTTTACATAAGTTTCATGCGCTTTTCCGATGGCCCAAAATTGTACCTTCATTTTTTGAGATATTTTAGCATTTTCCTGCGTGCTACCGGTAGCAAACATGCAGCCTTTGGCATTATAATAGTAAGATAGAACCCGGTGCCCTGCAAAAATATACTTATACAGGCCATTCAAAATTAATTTTGAAAAAAACGTTCCGCTATATTTTTAAGGGTTTAAAGATCGCTTTGCTCGTGTTAGTGCTGTTGTACGTGGCAGCCTATATTTATGTAAGTGCCAATAAAAAGAAATTGATTGCCCAGGCCAATGGGATGATAAGTGAAAAAATAGATGGTGTGGTAACCAATACTGATGCAGA
>JBBSJJ010000368.1:0-1192 GCA_038257335.1 Chitinophagales bacterium
AAGTCGCCCCCGTTGGGAGAGATTTAGCCGGGGGTTCTATACTGGATGCAAGCTATCCTGTGTTGAATGCCGCCCTGCTCGTTGAAAGCAGCAAAGAATACCCGGTTTCTATCAATGGTAAAGTACGCACCAACATAAGCCTGTCGCTGGAGCTGCAACAAGCCGAGGTTGAAAAAGAGGTGTTGGCCAACGAAATAGTTCAAAAATGGCTGGAAGGCAAAGCTCCCAAGAAAATCATTTATGTGAAAAACAAAATGATCAATGTAGTAATTTAGACTTCCACGGTTTTGGTTACAGAAACCTGCACATAAATGCGTCTATCGTTTGGCCGAAAACAATAGACGCATTTTTTTTGAACAAAAAATAAATTGGACTGTTATTAAATAAAAGGAAAACCATGGCACAAGCAACCATACAACTCGTAGACGCCCTGAGAGAAACCGCCAACCGTTTGCGCCAAGGCTCGCATTATGCCTGGGGACATCACGGGGCATGTAATTGTGGCAACCTGGTACAAGTGGTTACCAATTTTACACAGGGAGAAATTTTGAGATATGCACACCAGGGCATTGGCGAGTGGACGGAACTGGCCCAGGAGTTTTGCCCGGTTACCAGGGCGCCTATTGGGCTTATTATTTCAAAATTGGTGGAAATAGGATTGACTCCCACCGATATCCATCACATAGAATATCTAACAGATAGAGAAGTGCTGAACCACTTGCCGGGTGGTTTTAGGTGGCTGCAGCGCAACAATAGGGAAGATGCCATTGCTTATTTTGAAGCATTTGCAGATTTGTTGCAGGAGAAATTATTGACAGAAATCGAATTCAATATGGACGAAATAGGTCTGTGCCAGACCGTTTCTCCAAAGTTGGTATTAGAAACAGCTTAATAACATCACACAATATTTAAAGCCCATGTTTACGCATGGGCTTTTTTGATGAGTCAATTTGTTCTAAAACAATTTTGAATAAGTATAGTAACACGAACTTTTAAATAGCCCAGGCTTTGTCTCCCTTTTTATAAGGATAATCTCCTATATATTTTCCTGGCACAGGTAACAACCTCAAGGCTTGTTTAGATCCTATTTCTGAAGTGAAATACCCCATCAACGTAAGTTGTTTCATCATACTATAATAGTGTGATGGTGCCATTACAAAATCGGGACTGTTCATTTTCCTGGCATTTTCCC
>JBBSJJ010000369.1:0-1183 GCA_038257335.1 Chitinophagales bacterium
ATCTAACTTACGTTGCAGTATGTATTTGCCTTCTTCTGCAATGGTTCTTTTCTCTTCTTTAAGGGTATCTTTTATTTTAGTTTTTGCTTTGCTGGTTACCACAAACTTCAACCACTCACTGTTGGGTTTTTGTTTGGCACTTGTAATAATTTCTATCTGGTCGCCACTGCGTAGTTTATAACTAATGGGTACCAGTTTGTGATTTACTTTGGCCCCAATACATTTGCTGCCTACGGCGGTGTGCACACCAAAAGCAAAGTCCAGGGCGGTGGCACCTACAGGCAACATTTTTACATCGCCCTTGGGCGTATACACATATATTTCTTCTGCTAAAAAGGAAGTTTTAAAATCTTGCAAAAAATCGAGTGAGTTGCTATCCTGGCTGCTCAGGGCTTCTCTTATTTGTTGAAACCATTTATCGAAGCGGCTTTCGTCGCTGGTGCCTTCTTTGTATTTCCAATGAGCGGCCAGTCCTTTTTCTGCAATTTCATTCATCCGTTTGGTGCGAATCTGCACTTCTACCCACTTGCCCTGTGGTCCCATTACCGTAGTGTGCAAGGCCTCGTATCCGTTGCTCTTGGGGTTACTCAGCCAGTCCCTCAGTCTTTCTGGCGAGGGGTTGTACGCATCTGTAATAATGCTGTACACCTTCCAGCAATCTTCTTTTTCTTTTTCGGGAGGGGCGTTTACGATGATGCGTATGGCAAAGAGGTCATACACTTCTTCAAAAGAAACACCTTTCTTTTTTATTTTACTCCAGATGGAGTGAATGCTTTTTGGCCGGCCATAAATGTCAAAATCAAAACCGGTTCTCTCCAGGTTGGCTTTTAGTGGCCTGATAAAATCATTGATGTATCGACTGCGTTCCCGTTTGGTATCCTGAAGTTTTTGCGCAATGTAGCGGTAGGTATCTGGCTCCATGTATTTCATGGCCAGGTCTTCCATCTCGGTTTTTATATTGTACAACCCCATGCGGTGGGCAAGGGGAGCATACACGTAAACTGTTTCGGAGGAAATTTTCAGTTGCTTTTCCCTTTTCATGCTGTCCATCGTTCGCATGTTGTGCAGGCGATCGGCCAGTTTTATTAGGATCACACGAGGGTCATCCGTAAGGGTTAATAGTATTTTTTTAAAGTTTTCTGCCTGTTGAGAGGTGTTGGCATCCAGTACAGTGGAAATCTTG
>JBBSJJ010000370.1:0-1168 GCA_038257335.1 Chitinophagales bacterium
CTTTTATGGCTTCAGCACTTTCGGGTCTTATCTCATCAGCCAGCGCAATGTACCCGGCAAGTTTTTCTTCTATAACAATGAAGACCACGGTCTCTGCTTCGCTGCTGTACGCATCTTCTAGAACATCAATATTTTTATCTTTTAAATAACCGGGGCTTACTACTTTTATTTGTTTGCCTTCAACAATTGCTTCCACCCCTTTGCCTGTTATTGCATTAAATTTTTCGGGCTTGGGAACTTTGATCTCTTTCTCTTTTGCTTTACGAACGATGCCCACGGCAATCGGGTGCTCTGAACTTTGTTCCAATGCAACAGAAAGACGCAACAATTCATCTTCTGAAAATTGTTTGTCAACTGATACTATTCTTGTAACACCAAAATCACCCTTGGTGAGGGTGCCTGTTTTATCAAATAAAAGTGCCGTTATTTTTCGAGACTCTTCAAAGGCCGTACGGTTCCTTATCAGGAGCCCGTTTTGGGCAGATACTGCGGTGGAGATAGCAACTACTAATGGGATCGCCAACCCCAATGCATGCGGACACGCAATTACCATTACGGTTACCATTCGCTCCAATGCAAAAACAAAGGGGAAGCCAAGGATTAGCCAGGTAGCCAAAGTTGCAAAACCAATACCCAAGGCTAAATAAGTAAGCCATTTAGCAGCCCTGTCTGAAAGGTTTTGCATGTTGGATTTTGATTTCTGCGCTTCTTCTACCAGCGTAATCACTTTATTGAGATAGCTGTCTTTTCCCGTATGTTCTACTTTTACTTTAAGCGAACCATTGCCGTTGATAGAGCCGCCAATCACTTTGTTCTCCATCTCTTTTTTTACAGGCTTGGATTCTCCGGTGAGCATTGCTTCATTCAGATAACTGCTGCCTTCTATGATGATTCCATCTGCCGGAACTTTTTCACCCGGCTTTATCATAATCACATCATTTTGCTCCAGCACTTCCAGTTTCACATCTTCCACCTGCCCATCTGCTTTTACACGGTGAGCCTCAGCGGGCATCATACTCACCAGTAATTGCAAAGCCTTTGAAGCGCCAAGCACCGATTTCATTTCAATCCAATGGCCCAGCAACATAATTACGATCAGGGTACCTAATTCCCAAAAGAAGTCCATACCAGGCAAACCGAATACCGTGGCTGCACTGTAAAAATA
The DNA here is from genome assembly GCA_038257335.1 of Chitinophagales bacterium. Classification (GTDB taxonomy): domain Bacteria; phylum Bacteroidota; class Bacteroidia; order Chitinophagales; family Chitinophagaceae; genus Ferruginibacter. Next base: position 1,166 of record JBBSJJ010000370.1, read on the forward strand.
GGC
>JBBSJJ010000371.1:0-1165 GCA_038257335.1 Chitinophagales bacterium
GTTTTATCTATGGGGATTGAATAAGAATTTGTTACGCGGGCAGTGCTTTCAAATTGTGTAGCACGTATCGGTTTATATTAGGTTGTTGTTTTTACAATCATTTTTTTTATCCTTGAGGTGCTCTGCATAATCATTTACTATCCTATTTTTTAATCTTTAAGCAAAGCAGTAGCTATGCCTTCATTATTTCAATGCGGCAGCAATGTTAGTTTTACTTTTCATTAATTCAAGAATTACAGTTTTGTTAGGCGGCCCACGTTGATCAAATACCAGTAAGGTTATCATGGTTTCTTTTTTGCATACGGGGCAACAATCCGGATTGTAGTTTAAATGTTGTGCACAGATTTGTTTCCAGTCTTTTTTTTCTTTTTTTACAAAAGGCTTATGGGTAAGCTGTTGATAAATGATGGGCAGATCTTTTTGTTTACGCGTACTGCTCAGTATTCCATAATGGCGGATGCGCATAAACCCTTTGGGTAGAATATGTAAAGCAAACCGTCTGATAAACTCATCGTCTGCTAATGTCATTATTTTTTTCTTGGCGCAATCACGGTAGTCTTTGTAAGAGAAGGTAACGGTGTTATTGTTGATGTTTAGAATTCGATGATTGGAGATGGCGATTTTATGGGTGTATCGTCCGAGGTATTCAATAACATGTTCGGGTTTGGCAAACACGTTGTTGGCATGAACAACCCAGTCGGTTTTAAAGAGACTGTTGTAAAAAGGTTTATCAAGCACCAGTTCAGAAGCACGTAAGGCTGCTACCATCCGCGCGCGGAATACCGAGCTCAAGGACTTTGTAGGAAATAGGTACTTGCCTTTATTGCGTGCCACCTTCCAATAGCCTGCCTTTGTTATTCCACCACCGGGCACGATACAATGGAGATGTGGATGGAGCGAAAGATTTTGTCCCCACGTATGGAGGATACAAATCATGCCGGTATCTGCGCCCAGATGTTTAGGATCTTGGCCAAAAGATTGGATGACACTCCAGGCGATTTTAAAGAGCAGGTTATAAATGAGGGTTGGTTTGTATAAGCATAATTTGTTAAAGGGTTCGGGCAATGTAAACACCACATGAAAATAAGGCACAGGCAGGAGTTCATCCAGGCGGGCGTGTATCCAACGTTCACGTTGGATCTGCTGGCACTTGGGGCAATGTCGA
>JBBSJJ010000372.1:0-1156 GCA_038257335.1 Chitinophagales bacterium
GTATTTGTTTGTAGGTATCAGTATTACCATTGCAGATCCGTACGCAGCGCTAACAGGGTTGGCGGTTTTAGGCGTATTTATATTGTTGTATTTTATTACCAGAAAAATGAAAGGGGCTAAAGCCCCGGAGGAGCAAGATGATATAGATTCCCCGGCCTAAAGGCCAGGGCAATTCATAAAGGCCAGGGCAGTTCATAAGGGCAGGGTAAAAAATAAAGACGGGCAATATATAAAGTCAAGAAATTGATAAATAAAGAGGTATTCATAAGGGGAAAACTTATGAATTGCCCCCGGCTTTAGCCGGGGGACCACAATGAAGAAAAGTTTTCCCGGGGCTTTAGCCCCTTACATAAACTTACATCATGGACATTTCCCGGGCAGGGCAGTTCATAAGGGCAGGAGGGAAAATAAAGACGGGCAATTTATAATGACAGGGAATTGAAAATAAAGAGATATTCATAAGGGGAAAACTTATGAATTGCCCCCGGCTTCAGACGGGGGAACACAATGAATAAAATTTTTCCCGGGGCTTTAGCCCCCTTACATAAACTTACATCATGGACATTTCCTACATCATCAACGAACTGGGCGAAGAAAGAGAAAACTATTTTAACGCAATAGCACCTCCCATTATACAAAGCAGCAATTTTGCTTTTGCCAGGGTAGATGATATGCGCCAGGCTTTTGCCGATGAATACAGCACTTACCTCTACAGCCGGGGACTTAACCCTACTGTAGATATTTTAAGAAAAAAATTAGCCGCTCTGGATGCCGCCGAAGACTGCCTGGTTTTTAACAGCGGCGCAGCGGCCATTTTTGCAGCAGTGCTGGCCAATGTAAAAGCCGGCGACCATATTGTAAGTGTGCGCAAACCATACACATGGGCACAAAAAATGTTCAACGATATTTTGCCAAGATTTGGCGTAACCACTACTTACATAGACGGAACCCAGATAGAAAATTTTGAAAGAGCCATTTTACCCAACACCAGCCTCATTTATTTAGAAACTCCTAACAGTTGGGACTATGCGCTGCAAGACCTGGTGGCTGTAGCAGAACTGGCAAAGGCGGAGGGCATTGTTACCATTTGTGATAACAGTTATTGCACACCCATCTACCAACGACCGATAGAAATGGGTATAGACCTCAGCCTGCA
>JBBSJJ010000373.1:0-1156 GCA_038257335.1 Chitinophagales bacterium
CGGTTTGGTAACAACCTACCTGGCACTAAGTATGGTATCAGATAAGTTTGGCGGCGCTGGCGTTGCCGACGGATTTAAAATAATGACGCAGCAGGCCAATGATCATTTTCACATGATATTAAAACAAGAAAATCCCAGCTACATGGATTTGCCAGGCCTTACTGTTTTGTTTGGGGGCATGTGGATTGTGAACCTCAACTATTGGGGATGCAACCAATACATTACGCAGCGGGCACTTGGCGCAGATTTAAAAACAGCCAGAAGTGGAATTTTATTTGCAGCTTTTTTAAAGTTGCTCATGCCGGTAATCGTAGTATTGCCAGGCATTGCTGCATATGTATTACACCAGCAAGGAGATTTTCAAACAGAAATGCTGCAAAACGGAGAACTAAATCCAGACAAAGCATACCCGGTGTTATTGAACCTTTTGCCTGCAGGACTGAAGGGGCTTGCTTTTGCCGCTTTAACTGCCGCCATCGTAGCATCGCTTGCCGGAAAAGCCAACAGCATATCTACCATATTTACTTTGGATGTTTACAAAAAAAGATTAAGACCCGGTGCAGATGAGAGGAAGATGGTGCAGGTGGGAAAGATCACCGTGGTAGTTGCCATGTTGGTGGCAGTAATCATTGCCCCGTTGATGGGTATTGATAAAAAAGGAGGCTTTCAATACATCCAGGAATATACCGGCTTTGTAAGCCCGGGTATTTTCGCCATGTTCATCCTGGGTTTCTTTTGGAAAAAAACAACTTCTAATGCAGCCTTGTTTGCAACAGTAGGCGGCTTTGCTTTTTCTTTATTCTTTAAGTTTTTACCAGGATTCATGAACCTTTCTTTCTTAGAACAATTCGGCTTTGCAAAAGCCAATGCAGAGGGTATTTATGAAATTCCTTTCTTAGATAGGATGGGGTTTGTATTTGTTATTTGTATCATTGGTATGGCTATCATTAGTATTGTAGAAAACCGGCGGGGCGTTAAGCCAAATGGGCTTGAAGTTGATAAGAGCATGTTTAAGATGAATCCCTCTTTTGCAGTGGGCGCATTAATTATTTGTGGAATTTTAGCGGCGTTGTATACTATCTACTGGTAAATAGCATATTCGACTAAAGAAGCCTTTTACAAACAAAGTTATCCTGCCGCTTTTTACAATGTGGTA
>JBBSJJ010000374.1:0-1154 GCA_038257335.1 Chitinophagales bacterium
CTGGCGCTTATCCATAGCAAATGCTGAAATGGTTTCCCAAACACATTGAAACAGTAAACTATAAAGTAACTTTTTGTTGTACCTAAAAAGTACCCGTAGTTCACTGGGCACAGTAAATACACCATGAAAATACCTTACAGGTAGCAGATCATGTGACCTATCTATCAGCCAACGCTCCTTATTCACGCCCTGACAATTTGGGCAATGCCGGTTTCCACAAGAATTATAGTGCACCCTTTTATGTCCGCAAGAAGTGCATCTTTCTTTATGGCTTCCCAGTTGGCCTGTTCTACATTTAGAAACAAGTTGTAGTACTTTTAATTGCGCTGCACTTAACTTGTATTGTTCTCTTACTGCTGGCCCAAACTTTTCGATAACAGCGGTAAGTCCTATTTGGGGAGACAACTATTGCCAGTTGTCTAGCGGACTAAAGGCTTTAGATAGTGGTACATCGCTCACATGAAGATAAATCATGGTAGTGAGTACCGATTGATGCCCCAAAAGATGTTGTAGCGTTTTGATATTAAGGCCGTCTTCTAGCGCATGAGAGGCAAAACAATGACGTAGAATATGTAGGTTCACATGGCGTTTTAACTTGCTTTTTTTTATGGCCATCAGCAAGGCATGCCGTATACCTCCTAAACTCATAGGTTCTCCTTTTACCCGACCATTGAACAAATAGGTTTTTGGTCTGCACATGGTATAGTAAATTCGTAACTCTTCTAAAATGGTGAACGATAGTACCGTATACCTGTCTTTTCCGCCTTTACCAGTATTGATTCTAATACGCATTTTACCATCTTGTGTCTCAATATCGGTAAGCTTTAATTTTGCCAGTTCCGACCTTCTTAAACCGGCCGAGTACATTAGGCGGAACATTACTTTATGCTTGTAATTAAGGCAGCCTTTAAAAAGTTGCTGCAGTTCTTCCCGGCTGATTACCTCTGGCAAACTCGGTTTCTCTTTCGGATAAGGTATTTGCCGGGCCAATTCAATAGCGCCAACAATTTCATTATAATAATAACGCAGCCCGGCAACATATAGCTTAATGGTACGCCAGTGTAAACCCTTCTCATTCTTTATGAAAAGTAAAAAATCTAATATTTGATCTAGTTCTAAATCCTTAGGATGGGTGGTATGGAAATCATATAATC
>JBBSJJ010000375.1:0-1146 GCA_038257335.1 Chitinophagales bacterium
AGATAATGGCTTGTTTTGTGCTGCCGGAAAATATTTTCTTGCTTGCAGCGCCATGCTTTTCTGCAAGGGAATGCTGAGCGTAAAAGAACTTCCTTTTCCTTCTTCACTTACAATTAAAATTTCTCCCCCCAGTAATTTGGTTAATTCCCGACTGATGGAAAGTCCCAAACCTGTGCCGCCATATTTTCTGCGGGTAGACCCATCTGCCTGTTGAAAGGCCTCGAAAATACTTTGCTGCTTTTGTTTTGGTATGCCGATACCGGTATCTGTAACCGTAAAGGATACAGCAAATTTGCTTTTAATGACACCCACTATTACAGAACCATTAGAGGTAAACTTTAGCGCATTAGAAATAAGATTACGCAAAATCTGCTCCAGCCGCAAACGGTCTGTTTCAATAAATTTAGGAAGCTGCTGGGAAAGGTTCATTTCAAAAACAAGCTTTTTTTCCTGTGCAACAGGCGCAAACAAAGACTTCATTTCATTCAAAACTTCACGCAGCGGCACATCTTCAAATTCCAATTCCATTTTACCTGATTCAATTTTAGAAAGATCTAAAATTTCATCTATCAAAGTCAACAGCCCACTACCCGACCCTTGAATCACTCTCGCATATTCAATTTGATCATCAGATAAATTGCTTTCATGATTTTCTGACAACAACCTTGACAGTAACAATATAGAATTAAGTGGTGTTCTCAATTCGTGCGACATGTTTGCCAAAAATTCCGATTTGTATTTCGTGCTTATTTCCAACGCTTCAGACTTGGCCTGAATTTCCTGGTTGCGTTCTACTATCTCCTGGTTTTTTTCTTCCAGCAGCCTGCTGCGCTCTTCCAACTCGCCGTTGGCCTGTTGCAGTTCTTCCTGCTGCACCCTAAGCTCTTCTTCTGATGCCTGTAATTTTTCAGCCTGAACTTCCAACTCTGCATTAATATTTTCCAGCTCACTTTGCTGGGTTTGCAAGGCTGCGCTTTGCGCCTGTGTTTCTTCTAAAAGTTGCTGCACTTTTTGGCGACTCTCAGCAGTATTGATCGCAATACCGGTGTTGCTGGAAACTGCCTCTAAAAATGCCCGGTGAAGAGGGCTGTAATCATAAATGGAGGCCAGTTCTATAACGCCTCTCACTTCATGGTTGTAAAGAAG
>JBBSJJ010000376.1:0-1136 GCA_038257335.1 Chitinophagales bacterium
CAGGTAGTAGGGTTATACAACGGGGGGCCGCAATCTTCCCTAAAGATGGTGTACAATGGGCAATTAGTCAGTTTTTTCAGGCCGACAGATGGCGAGTTCATCACATCTTCCGACAGGAGGTTAAAATCAAATATCCATCCCCTTAATAGCATGCTTAAAAAAGTAATGCAACTGCGGCCGGTCGAATATGAATTGAAGTACAATAATTCGGGTCATCAAAAGACCATTGGTTTCATAGCGCAGGAAGTAAAACCCGTATTCCCTGGAATGGTTGCTGTTGCACCTAATAAGGTAGCAAAGGATATTACGATTGCTGACTTTCATGCATTGAATTATGCGGACTTTAAAATAATGGCTGTAAAAGCGGTACAAGAAGAGCAAGTACTCATCGAGGATTTACAAAGACGCCAAAATGAGATCATGCATCGCCTGGAAGCAATAGAAAAAAAATTACCCGGTAAAAATTAGTGAACTATAAATTCAGCTATATGAAAAAGACAGGCTTGTTTTCTTATTTTATATTCATCATTTCTCTCCTGGGTTTGCCAAAGGATCTGCTTTCTCAAAACGTAGGTGTCGGCATCACCAATCCTACCCGCGCCAAACTCGAACAGCATGGTGCCGTAGGCGCCACAAGTGCAATTTTTGGTGGAGAAAGTACCGGCATTTCCCTGCAAACTAACTGGCCTGCCCTTGGCTTCAACCAGTATTCCAATAATGGTGCTAAATATATCGGCAATGGATACGCAGCCGTTCAATATCTTAATCCCGGCAATGGTTTCATGGTATTGGATATGTTTGGATCTGGAAATGCAAATAGCTCCGTCACTTCCCTGCAAAACGCTTTTACTGTTGCCGGCAACGGAAATATTGGAATAAAAGCCGCACCATTTACTTCCACCTTATTAGCCTTGAAAGGATCAAACTTTGAAGGATCTGCCGTATTTGGGGGAACAACCTATAACTCACATTTTAATTATGGGGCAGACGAACATACATACATCCGTGCTGGTAAAACCTTAAGCAATGTTTTTTTAAATGACATACCCTCAAGCTCAATAGTTTTTGGCGCAGGAAACAGCATGGTAGGCATCAATACAGGGAATCCTACTTATACGCTGGAGATAGTGCAAACC
>JBBSJJ010000377.1:0-1131 GCA_038257335.1 Chitinophagales bacterium
CAAAAAAATTACGCTTCGGCTTAATAGATTTCTCCTATCGTCGAAATGACAGAAGGCATCGAAATGACAGTCCTGATGAGATGCTTCGTGCCTCAGCATGACAGTACATAAGGGCATTTCGTTCAATGGTCTGGCCAACTGTAGTGGCCTCACCATTACACCCCAATCTTCTCATTCACTATCCCCAATATTTCTGTTTCCAGGTCAATTGCTTTGTTTTGTATGGTTGTGCCTTTGGCAATAATATCGCTTACATAATCTTTATCGTTGTAAGCGGCGGCATTAATGCGTACGTTCATAAAAGCACCCATTACGGCACTGCGGGCACAGAGGGCGCCAACACCTGCATCGCTCACCGAGTTGGGATTGCCGGTTGCCACCATGGCCTTTATCACTTCCATACTGGCATAAGCAGCTTCCATTACCTGGTAAGGTATTTCAATGGCGTATTTTGTTGCGGACTGAATGGCCTGGCTGCGGGTGGCTTTTTCTGCATCAGTTGCTTTAGGCAATGCAAAGGTTTCCATTATTTTATTGAAGGCGGCAGTATCGGCATCAACCAGCTTTACCAGGCGGGCCTTGTACTCCTCTCCTTTTTCGGCCCAATCGCTGAACTCCTGCCAGCGTTCGTCCCAGCCTTTTTTATGGCTGCTTAAATTGGCAACCATATTGGCCAGCGATATACCGAGTGCACCAATATAAGCTGCAATGGAACCGCCGCCGGGGGCAGGACTTTCGCTGGCGGTCTCGTCGGCAAAGTCGCTGAGGGACATGCTTACAAGGCGGCCCGCATTTTTATCATTCAACATGTATTCAATAATGCGTTCCTGCGGATTAAAAGGCATGAGTTCATCCAGTCCCATGCTTTTAATGGCAATTTTAATAAGTTCTTTTTCGCTTACACCGGTGCTGCGTTTTTGTTTCTGTAAAAAATATTTGCCGGCATCGGTCATGGCTTTTAAGGGAATGAGGCCTACCAGTTCGCTGCCGGTAACACGTATACCTCTTGCATTTGCTTTATTGCACACTTCATCAAATGCTACATGCACGGGTGTGATGTTGATGTTGGTGAGGTTCATGGAGATTTGTGCCACGCCATATTCTTCAATATACCAGCCGATGGCTTTTACA
>JBBSJJ010000378.1:0-1118 GCA_038257335.1 Chitinophagales bacterium
CACTTTCTTTGCCCTTAAAAAGAACCTTTTCATTTCCGCTCAGGCCCTGTTTTTTATTATGGTGGTGCATGGGTTTGCCCGTTGCTATCGGTTATGGTTAGCCGCATTTTTACCGGTTTGATTTCGTGGCCGCCATAATCAATATGAATAAGCATGAGTTTTCCGCTGTTGCATTTTGGACAAAGCGTAATGTCTTTACCATACTTCTCCAGCATGCGAATGCTAACCGGTACCTGCACCCTGGGTGGCAAGGGTGATAGTTTTAATTGTTTGCGGATTGCATTGAGCCGTTTTGTTTTTCCATGGTTTTGCAGCAAGCCATAATGCCGGATTTTTACAAAGCGTTTGGGTAGGATATGCAGCTCAAAGCGACGCAAAAATTCAGGATGTGACAACAACATTTCTTTTTGCCGGTTGCCATCTGCATAGTCCCGGTATTTAAACAATACGCTGTGCTCGCTGATGCTTACAATACGGTGGCTGGTGATGGCTATCTTGTGGGTGTAGCGGCCAAGATAAGACACTACATTAGCCACGGTACCAAACGGACTTTTAGCATAAACGTTCCATTTTTTATAGCCAGCTTGTTTGATCATTTTTTGTGCGTCTATGCCTTGCAGTTGCAGTGTTTCATTTTGCAGCAGTTGGCGCAGCCCTTTTAAAAAAAGGGCTTTGTACACAAGCTGCATGGCAGCCACCGGGAAAATAAATTTATTGTTGCTCCGTTTTGCTTCTACCCATTTATCACTGCCATCAACACCAGCACCGCTAACGATGCAGTGCAGATGCGGATGAAAGCTGAGCTGCTGACCCCATGTATGAAGAACGGCGGTGATGCTGCACTTACCACCAAGCCATTGCGGATCTTTTGCAAACTGCAGCAGGGTTTGCGATGCGGCATCAAACAACAATTTGAACATCGCTTTGCGATTGCCCAGTATGATGGGATGCAACTCATGCGGCAACGTAAACACTACATGATAATACGAAGTGGGCAACAGATCGGCAGTAAGGTCTTCCACCCATTGCTCTTTTTTTAATCCGCCGCAGTTAGGGTCCCGCATAAAGCGGGATTACCGCAACTATGATACTGGTAATGCAGGTGATGGGATTCACCA
>JBBSJJ010000379.1:0-1116 GCA_038257335.1 Chitinophagales bacterium
ATTTTGTGTATAAATATTTCAAATTAAAATATCCATTATGCGTTTTCTTCTTTTAAGTGCATCCCTGTTTTTGCTCACAGCTTCGCTGCACGCACAACATCAAAATACTCTCACACAAGAGTTAGATAAGAAGCGGGTACAACTACCCAATGGCTGGCAGCTTTCTCCTGCAGGCAGAATGTTGCCGCTGGGCGATTTGCCGCTGAACCTTGCCACGTCTCGTTCGCAGCGTTTGCTGGCAGCCACCAACAACGGGCAGAGCGTACAAAGTATTCAGTTGATAGATCCAAAAACGGAGAAGATTTTGCACAGTGTGATCATCCCCACTTCATGGTATGGTTTAAAGTTTAGTGCCGATGAAAAATACCTGTACGCTTCCGGAGGTAACGACAACCGCATTTTGAAATATGCCATTGTAAACAACAGGCTGCAATTAAACGACAGCATTATTTTAGGACCTAAATGGCCCAATAAAATTTCACCGGCAGGTATAGATATTGACGATGCTGCCGGCTTGTTGTATGTGGTTACCAAAGAAAACAATGCACTGTACATTGTAGATCTTGCAACAAAAAAAACACTGCAGCAGGTAGAGCTGAGCAACGAAGCTTATGCCTGTTTGCTTTCTCCCGATAAAAAGCAATTGTACATTTCTTCATGGGGTGGCGATGCGGTGATTGTGTTTGACACCCGCAGTAGAAAAATAAAAAACCGTATTCCTGTTGGTGATAACCCCAATGAATTGTTGTTGAACAAAGCGGGTAATCTTTTATTTGTTGCCACTGCCAATGACAACAGTGTTTCTATCATTGATCTTAAAAAACAAAAAGTAATAGAAGTATTGAATACGGCTTTGTTTGCAAATGCACCAACAGGCTCTACCGCCAATGGGCTTGCATTATCTAAAAATGAAAAAACATTGTACGTGGCCAATGCAGATAACAACTGCCTGGCAGTGTTTGATGTTTCCTTAAAATTAAAAAGTAAATCGAAAGGATTTATACCGGTAGGCTGGTATCCCTCTAACGTAAAAGTAATTGGTAAAAAAATATTTGTTGCCAATGGCAAAGGTTTTTCCTCTTTTGCAAATCCTACAGGACCCAATCCCACCAGGCC
>JBBSJJ010000380.1:0-1114 GCA_038257335.1 Chitinophagales bacterium
CTGTTTTCATCATTCTTATAAAGTCAGTAACTACCGATAAAAAAGATCTTTTGGATTAAAAAAAATTTTATTATAATTACTAGGTTTGAAATACTAAAATGACGGGACTAACGTAAACAATGGCTACGGAAATTGGACATATCAAGGAGAAACCCAAACTGTCCTCACATGCACATAACTTCCCCATTGTGGGTATAGGAGCATCAGCAGGAGGGCTTGATGCGTTTAGCAAGCTTTTGGAACAAATTCCACTGGATTCTGAAATGGCCTATGTTGTGGTGCAGCATCTCAATCCAAACTATGACAGCAAGCTTACTGAAATTCTTTCCCGCGTTACTAAGATTCCCATTGAGGAAATTGCCGATCAGGTAAAGATTTTGCCCAACCATATCTATGTCATGCCTGAGGGCAAAATTCTGACTTCAGTTGACGGGGTGCTCAAACTTACTCCCAGAGAAAATGTAAAAACCAATCTAGTGATTGATATTTTTTTTACTTCCATTGCGGTGGTTTGGGAGAACATGGCAGTGGGTGTGGTGCTTTCGGGCACGGGCTCTGACGGCACTGTCGGATTGAAAATGATCAAAGAACACGGGGGCATTACCATTGCTCAGGACGAGACGGCGGCTTATGGCGATATGCCCCAGAGCGCAGTGGATGCCAAAGTGGTGGATTTTGTTTTGCCTGCCGAAAAAATTGCAGATCAACTGCTAAAGATAAACAACACGTACACGACTGCTCATGCAATAGGAAAAGAAGAACCGCTCCCGCAAAATGATGAATTAGTATTTGAACAAATGCTCCAGGTTTTGCACCAGTTTAGTGGAGTTGATTTTATTCACTATAAGCAAAGTACCGTACGAAGGCGGATTGGGCGCAGAATGGCCCTTCACAAGAGAGGAAACCTCGCAGATTATTTAAAATTTTTGCGAAGCGACAAAGCTGAACAGGCGCAGCTGTACCAGGATATGCTCATTTCTGTTACTTCTTTCTTTCGAGACCCAGAAACTTTTGAGACCTTAACTGAAAACGTATTTCCAGCCCTTCTTAAAAACAAACCAGCTGAAGAGGCCATCCGCTTGTGGATTGCAGGATGCGCCACTGGTGAGGAAGC
>JBBSJJ010000381.1:0-1101 GCA_038257335.1 Chitinophagales bacterium
ACTTACATAAGCGATGCAAATATTGAAAACGGAATCCGTGCCTTAAAAGATTTGCCCATGAATGAGGGCTACATAGCAGCATGTGAAGCCGCTTATAATCTTATCACCTTAGGCAAGGCGTTTGAGCAAAGCATTGATGGCGATAAAAAGAGTTTTACGCTACAATACATTGATTGGAAAAACATGGACAACAACGTATTTCATGTTACGGAAGAATATAGCGTAATGCGAAGCAACAGCAAAGAACATTACCGACCCGATTTGGTGTTGTTTGTAAATGGAATTCCACTTAGTGTTATTGAATGCAAGCGACCTGATATGAAAGAGCCGCTTGCACAGGCAATTAGCCAGCACTTGCGTAACCAACAGGAAGACGGCATTCGTGCCTTGTATGTATATGCACAGGTAATTATGAGCATTGCACAGCAGGATGCAGCATATGCAACCAACGCAACGCCTGAAAAGTTTTGGGCAAAGTGGACTGAGAAATTTACAACGGATGCAGAAGAACAACAATACAAAACTGATTTGCAGATTCTAAAAAATGAACCACTTGCAATTGAACAAAAGGAAAAACTGTTCAGTGACCGTTTCAAATATGTTCGGAATTATTTTGATGCTTTAGAAAACGAAAACATTCTGCCAACCCTGCAAGACGAGTATTTATATGGCTTGTGCAGACCAGAAAGATTGATGGACATCATTTTCAATTTTGTTTTGTTTGACAATGGCGAAAAAAAGATAGCACGATACCAACAGTTTTTTGCCATTAAAAAATCAATGGTACGCATTAGTGAAATTGAAGGAGGCAGAAGAAAAGGCGGTGTGATTTGGCACACACAAGGCAGCGGAAAATCTTTGACAATGGTAATGCTTGCACAAGCCATTGCATTGGATAAAAGTATTCGTAATCCTAAAATAATTTTAGTTACCGATAGAACAGATTTAGACAGACAAATCAGCGATACGTTTCGCAAGTGCGGAAAATCAATTGAAAACGCTGGCACAGGGCAACGCTTGGTTGAACTTTTGGAAAGTAAAAGTGATGCAGTAGTTACAACCATCATCAACAAGTTTGTGGCAGCCATGAAAAAAATAAGC
>JBBSJJ010000382.1:0-1082 GCA_038257335.1 Chitinophagales bacterium
AACGTTTTTATACTACCTTATTCGTACCCCCCTACAGGTAAGAATTTTTTATTGCAGCTGTAAGCGGTTAAACGAATTTGTAGTACACAAGGGGTGTTCGTATTTGGTCAGGCTTTCCCACCTTTGTCGCTTGTATTTTAAAAGCACCATACGCAAGCATCCTGACACCGGCAGACTAAGTGGTTACTACCGCCTGGTAGAAAGCTATCGCAATGGCGACAGCAGGATATGCCACCGCACCATTGTCAATGTAGGTTTTATGGAAGATGCCGAACCCGAACAGCTAAATAAAATACAGAAGCAGTTAACCGAAAAATATGAACGCAGGCAACCTTTGTTTGAACAGGAAGAACAAGACCTCATTGTAAAAAAGTATGTAGAATACTTGTGGCAGCGCATTGTAGCTTCCAAAAAATTAGACGTTCAATCGGCAGAAAAGCTGTCCAGAATGGTAAATGCTGATACCCTGCAGCACAGTAATGTAAGGGAGATAGGAGCAGAAAATATTTGCCATACTACCTGGCAAAAATTGCAACTTACCGAGTTGCTGTTGGCTAATGGCTTTACCGGTGAGCAAGCTGCATTAGCTGCCACACAGGTTATTAGCAGGGCTGTATATCCGGCATCCGAATTAAAAACTACGAGCTGGATAAAAGAAAACTCTGCCGTGTGTGAACTTACGGGATATGACATGGACAAGCTTACAAAAGACAAGCTCTATGAAAGCGCATTGCATTTATATAAAATAAAAGATAGGTTGGAAAAACATTTATCCAACCGCACCAACGAACTCTTTGATTTAGAAGACAAGATTATTTTGTATGACCTTACCAACACCTATTTTGAAGGCGAAAAACGCAACAGTAAACTGGCACAATTCGGCAGGAGTAAAGAGAAACGAAGCGATGCAAAACTGGTCGTACTGGCATTGGTAGTAAACACCGAAGGATTTATAAAATACTCTTCTGTACTACAGGGCAACATTGCCGATTGCCAAACACTATCAGCGATGATAGAAAAGCTTGCAGCACATACCTGCGGTCATAAAGCTGTGGTAGTACTAGATGCAGGCATTGCCACCG
>JBBSJJ010000383.1:0-1074 GCA_038257335.1 Chitinophagales bacterium
CCATATGGGGCAATATGGTAACCCGTTTTATGGGTATTCCCACCATCACTAACATTACAGGTATTGGCCCGCTGGCCGAAAGCGAATCGCTGGCTTATAAAGTGGCTAGAGTACTTTACCGGTTTGTATTAAAGAAAACCGTGCTTGTTTTTTTTCAAAACAAAGATGACCTGGGTATTTTCCTGAAGAAAAAATTTGTAACAGCAAAGCAAGCATCCATTATCCCTGGTTCTGGAGTAGACTACGATCATTTTGCGCCAATGCCACAAAAAAGAGATGACAACAAGTTTGTGTTTCTTTTTATTAGCAGGCTTATAAAAGACAAGGGCATTTTAGAATATGTAGATGCAGCAGCGCAATTACTGGAAACCAATCCAGAAGTTACTTGCCAGGTTTTAGGTCCCTACTATTCACAAAATTTAAAAGAGAACATCATTACCGAAAAGCAGATCATGCATTGGCTGAACAATGGTATTGTTCAATACAAGGGGGCGGCCGATGATGTGCGTCCCTTCATAGCTGAGGCAGATTGTATTGTGTTGCCTTCCTACCGGGAGGGAATGAGCAATGTATTGTTGGAAGCTGGCAGCATGCAAAAACCAACCATTACCTCAGATACTACCGGCTGCAACGATATTGTAATAGATGGCGTAACGGGGCTTTTGTGCAAGGTGAGAGATGCAAACAATTTGCGCAGTAAGATGCAGCAAATGGTACAACTTTCCGCCGGGCAAAGAGTGGAAATGGGCCGCCAGGCAAGAGAAAGAGTAAAAACTACGTTTGCAAAAAAAATTGTAGTGGATGCTTACCTTAGTGCTATTGAAAGTATTTCATAGAACCTGCTGGGTACATGGGAAATATATGAATCCTATTTTTTTAGATACATTTCTAAACAATTTGATCGTTCCCTTGTAATATATCACTAACGTTTACAACGATGAATTCATTTACAATAAAAGACCTCTCTAATCTTTCTGGTATTAAAGCGCATACCCTTCGCATATGGGAACAGCGTTATAGTTTCTTAAAGCCTAACCGCACTTTTACCAACATAAGGTACTACAGCAATGAAGA
>JBBSJJ010000384.1:0-1066 GCA_038257335.1 Chitinophagales bacterium
AGATATTGAAAACAAACTGGCTGCCGTGAGACGCTATTTCAACTCGGCCACCAAAGAACTCAATATTGCCATTCAGAAATTTCCGAATAATATTTTCGCAGGAATGTTTGGTTTTACTACCCAGCCTATGTTTGACCTTGGTGTTGCGGGAAGAGAGCAAATGGACGTTGCACCCGAGATCAAATTTTAAGCAGTGGCATTTGTAGGAATACACACCCAGATAAAGAGGAACAATAGAAAATCCATCCTTCTCCTCATCGCATTTCCATTGCTTATCCTGGCTGCTGTATTTGCCGTGGTCTATTTTACCAGTTATGATCAAGACGGGAATCTCAATACCGATTTTGCCGTGCAGGCTTTCATACAGGCGATCCCGTTTGTAACGGTGGTGGTTGTGGTATGGTTTCTTATCGCATATTTTGCCCATGGAAAAATGATCTCCATGGCCACCGGCTCCAAACCGCTGGAACGCAAAGAGAATATGCGGGTGTACAACCTGGTTGAAAACCTGTGTATGAGCGTGGGGATGCCCATGCCTAAAGTGAATATTATAGAAAGCGATGCCCTCAACGCCTTTGCCAGCGGACTCAAGGAAAAAGATGCCAGCGTTACCTTAACCCGGGGGATCATTGAAAAGCTTGAAGATGATGAGCTGGAAGGAGTGATAGCCCATGAATTGATGCATATAAGGAACAGGGATATTCGCCTGCTGGTTGTAACCATAGTGTTTGTAGGGATCCTTGCCTTTGTGGTACAAATCGCCTTTCGTAGCTTTTTATACGGAAACATAGGCGGTGGGCGGCGGCGGGATAAAGGTGGTGGCCAGTTGATGATCGTGATCCTGGTGGTTTCTTTCCTGGCATATTTGATCTCCATGGTCTTCAAATTTGCCTTAAGCCGAAAAAGGGAATATATGGCAGATAGTGGTGCTGCTGAAATGACCCGAAAACCCTGGGCCCTGGCATCTGCACTTAAAAAGATTTCCGTAAATCACCACGTAAAAGTTAAAAGCGAAGAAGTACAGCAAATGTTTATTGAAAACACCCCCAAAGATACCTCTGCCGGA
>JBBSJJ010000385.1:0-1058 GCA_038257335.1 Chitinophagales bacterium
AATAAAGATCCGAAGAGCACTTACGGCAAAGCCCTTACCTATGCCACAAAGCAATGGCCCAAATTGATCCGTATCATGGATTATGGACATGTAGAACTCGATAATAACCTGATCGAAAACAAGATCCGGCCATTAGCACTGGGAAGAAAAAATTATCTCTTTGCCGGCTCCCATGATGCCGCTCAGCGTATTGCCATGATGTATAGCTTTTTTGGAACCTGCAAAGCACATGATATCAATCCTTATGAGTGGCTAAAAACGACACTAGAGCTCATCCCGGAAACAAAACTGTCGGAACTACATAAACTTTTGCCAGGAGGCAAGATGTAGTTGGCCGGACGCATACTGAAAATGAACATGGATGAAGATAAACCATTAATAAAGCCAAGGGTGATTAATCTTATTGTTCCATTGTTGAGCGTAATCTCTCTAAGTGTTTTTTTCTTTTGGTTTTTTGGGAAAGATAAACCGGGCAACAATACTTTTATTGAAGCCATGTCAAACACTGACCCTAACAGAGCCATGCTTGTCGCGTTGTTTATCACTTTAGCTATATCTGTTATCTTTTACTTTTTGCAAAAATACAATCTTAAGGAAATGACATCCGATGTCATATCAGGTGGCAACAAAATAATGACGACCTTGGTAATTCTTGCCTTAGCTTGGCCTTTAGCAACTGTTTCGCAAGCATTGGGTTTGAATGAATTTATACAGCAAAACGTAGGCAATTCTATGCCTACTTGGAGTGTAGCCGTTTCGCTTTTTATACTGTCATCTGCCGTAACTTACTTTATAGGTTCAGGTTGGGGCGCAGCTTCTTTACTCATGCCTATTGCAATTTCAATAGCAGTAGTGTCTGGAGGAGGCATTCCCCTTTGTGTAGCTGCAATAATTACAGGAGGCACATTCGGTGATGTTTGGAAATTCCGCTCAATCTGACCCCCTTTTTCCGCAGTAAACTGACCCCCTGATTCCGGAGCAAATTGACCCCCCTATTCCGCTCCAAACTGACCCCTCTGTTTCAACCTGTCTGAGGCCTGTTTTAGCACCCATAAAAG
>JBBSJJ010000386.1:0-1045 GCA_038257335.1 Chitinophagales bacterium
AGGATAACCCCGATGATTTGAATGATAACGTGCAAGACAGCCCAGCATCCGATAATAATCAATCAGAAGACACAACAGATAACAAGGAGCTTGAGGTACCTCACAACGGAACGTTGCTGGTTGATGCCACCATAGCGGAACAGCAAATAGAGTATCCGACCGATCTGAAACTATTAAATGAGGGCCGGCAGCAATTGGAACGAATGATTGAGCAGGTATGTAAAGCAGGTGCATTACATCAACCCCGAATGTATAAAAACAATGCTCGTAAGGCGTATCTGGCGATAGCCAAAAAGAAAAAGAAAACAAAAAAAGTAATCCGCAAGGGCTTGCGCGCCCAGCTGCAGTACGTATCACGGGATTTGAAACACATCAACAAATTACTCGATGAGCATAGCTCTTTAAGAAAAATATTAGATAAGAGAGATTGGAAGTTGTTGCAGGTGATACATGAAGTTTACCGGCAACAACTTGAAATGTATACAGAGAGCAAGCACACGGTTGAACATCGTATTGTAAGTCTCTATCAGCCACATGTGCGTCCGATGCCCAGAGGTAAAGATCGGGTGCAGACAGAGTTTGGCAGTAAACAACTGGTGATGCTTAAAGATGGCTTCACCCATGTACAACAAATTTCATGGGATAGTTTTAATGAAGGAGTGCATCTGCAGCCGTGCGTTGAAAAATACAAAGAGATTTATGGATGCTATCCTGAAAAAGTGTCCGTTGATGGCATCTTTGGCAATAAGGGGAACAGGAAATATCTAAAAGAAAAATCAATTCGCTTTGTTGGTAAACAATTAGGACGACCACCAAAAATGAGCATATCAGAAAAGCGAACCCTTAAAAAAGAAATGGCTGGTCGCAATGAAATTGAAGGCAAGTTTGGGCAGGGGAAAAATGGTTACGGATTACAAAAGATCAAAGCAAGAATGAAGGAAACATCTGAGAGCTGGATCATGAGTATCTATTTTATAATGAACCTCGTAAAATTGTCCGAAAGGGCATTTTTGTCCCTTTTAGAAATCCTGCTACGACCATTTAT
>JBBSJJ010000387.1:0-1041 GCA_038257335.1 Chitinophagales bacterium
CTAAGGAATGAAATTTATATGAAACTTTTTATTTCTTTAATAAGTTCAGGAATTTTATACACAGTTGGACTCTTAATAAAATATTTAATAGAGCAGACGCAAAACGGCAGCTAACATTAAGAACAATAGCCGAAAGCCCCACATAAAAAAGCCCCGCAACTAAAGTATTTGCGGGGCTTTTGGTTATTGTTTGTTGACCGACGCCGGCAAGATTGTATAGGTGCTAAAGTAGCTTTAACGCTGGCTTTTTACCTGCAACCTTTTTTAAAAGCTTTTGTTTTTTTGTAGGCGATGAGGGTTTGTGTTCGCCATACAGTATAGCTTCCCTTACCCGTATGAACAGCCTATTTTTTTTGTCCGTAAAAAGAACCTTTTCACTTTTGCTCAGGCCCTGTTTTTTATTAT
Source organism: Chitinophagales bacterium (assembly GCA_038257335.1). Taxonomy (GTDB): domain Bacteria; phylum Bacteroidota; class Bacteroidia; order Chitinophagales; family Chitinophagaceae; genus Ferruginibacter. Next base: position 406 of record JBBSJJ010000387.1, read on the forward strand.
GGTGGTACATGGGTTTGCCCGTTGCTATCGGTTATGGTTAGCCGCACTTTTACCGGTTTGGTTTCGTGGCCGCCATAATCAATATGAATAAGCATGAGTTTTCCGCTCTTGCATTTTGGGCAAAGCGTAATGTCTTTGCCATATTTCTCCAGCATGCGAATGCTAACCGGTACCTGCACCCTGGGTGGCAAGGGTGACAGTTTTAATTGTTTGCGGATAGCATTGAGCCTTTTTCTTTTACCATGGTTTTGCAACAAGCCGTAATGCCTGATTTTTACAAAACGTTTAGGAAGGATATGCAACTCAAAGCGGCGCAAAAATTCTGCATGGCTCAGCCTCATTTCTTTTGGCCGGTTAGCATCTGCATAATCCCGGTATTTAAACAATACGCTGTGCTCGCTGATGCTTACAATACGGTGGCTGGTGATGGCTATTTTGTGGGTGTAGCGCCCAAGATAAGCCACCACATTTGCCACGGTACCAAACGGACTTTTAGCATAAACGTTCCATTTTTTATAGCCAGCTTGTTTGATCATTTTTTGTGCGTCTATGCCTTGCAGTTGCAGTGTTTCATTTTGCAGCTGTTGGCGCAGCCCTTTTAAAAAAAGGGCTTTGTACACAAGCTGCATGGCAGCC
>JBBSJJ010000388.1:0-1036 GCA_038257335.1 Chitinophagales bacterium
CTCTTTGTGTTGCATCAAGGCAAGGGGATGTACCTGTATAAAATTATTTATGATAAATTCTTCCCTGGCTAAACCCACGCCTGCATTAGGTAAATGCGAAAACTTAAAGGCCAGGTTTGGCGATGCCACATTAAGCATGATAGGCGTTTTTACAGAGGGCAGATCGCTAAGATCCGTTTCAATTTTTTTAAACGCAACGATGCCGTCATATACAATCCCTTCATCACCCTCGGCACAGGATGCCGTTACAGACTGGCCGTTATTTAATATTTCAGTTGCATTAACACAACCCACAATGGCAGGCACTCCCAACTCCCGGGCAACAATAGCCGCATGGCAGGTTCTTCCGCCTTTGTTGGTAATAATAGCCGATGCCTTTTTCATGATAGGCTCCCAGTCGGGGTCCGTCATATCAGTTACCAGCACATCGCCTGCTTTAAACTCATGGCCTTCAGTAACACGTTTGTCCAACGAAAATAAAATGGAAACTTCGCCTGCGCCAATCCTATCGCCAACAGCAATTCCTTTAAACAATGTTTTTCGTCCGGCATCTTCCTCCATCACATATTCTGTAATTTTTGAAAAATCTTTTTGCGAATGAATGGTCTCGGGCCTTGCCTGCACAATAAATAATTCTTTCGATAATCCATCTATTGCCCACTCCACATCCATGGGGCACCAATGCCCTTTTAATGTACTGTAGTAGGTTTCAATTTTTGTAACCCAGTTTGCCAGTTGCATAATACGTTTGTCTGTTAAGCAATACCTGTGCTGCATGGGTTTTTCTACCTGTATTATCTTAACCCTTTCATCAGGGTCATCACCATACACCATCATCTTATCTTTTATACCCAGCTTCTTTTCAATAATGCTGCTGAAACCTTTTTGCATGGTGGGTTTAAAAACAATGTATTCATCAGGCGATACCGAACCCTGCACAATCATCTCTCCCAAACCAAAAGATGCGTTAATAACCACCACATCTTTAAACCCACTTTCGGTATCTAACGAAAAAGCAACACCCGATGCACCCAGA
>JBBSJJ010000389.1:0-1036 GCA_038257335.1 Chitinophagales bacterium
GAAATGCAGATCCCTTTTCAAGGTGGACTTTCACAAAAACGCCGGGTACAAACCATCGCCTATTTTGGGCAGGGATTAATAGGCATGGCTTCGCCGGAAGAGCAGCCCGCAGCAACTACGCAACTGCTGGAGCGATTTGCGGCAGTTTTCAATCTTACTTACACACGTTTTAATGATTTAAAAATTGCAGAGGCACATGCCTTACAAGCCGATGAAGACCTCATAAAACTGCAAACAGAAAAGAAAAGAGCCGAAGTTGCATTAACAGAATTAAAATCCACCCAGACCCAGCTCATCCAATCAGAAAAAATGGCCAGCCTTGGCGAACTCACCGCCGGCATTGCACATGAAATACAAAACCCATTAAACTTTGTCAACAACTTCAGCGAAGTAAGTAAAGAGTTGCTGGATGAAATGAAAGACGCCATCGCAAAAGGCGATACTGATGATGCCATAGAAATCATGAATGATGTGATTGAGAATTTAGAAAAAATAAATCATCATGGTAAACGGGCAGATGGCATTGTAAAAGGAATGCTGCAACACAGCCGCAACAGCGGTGGTGTAAAAGAACCAACCGATATCAATGCTTTGTGTGATGAATACCTCCGCCTCTCTTATCATGGCTTGCGGGCAAAAGACAAATCTTTTAATGCAACAATGAAAACTGAATTTGATAAGAGTCTTCAAAAGATCAATATCATTCCGCAAGACATCGGAAGGGTTGTTTTGAATTTAATCAACAATGCTTTTTATGCAGTGGATGAGAAGAAGAAAAAAATAGCCCCCCAACCCTCCCGCCTTGGCGGGACAGGCTCAGAGGGGGGAGCTTGGTTCGAGCCAACAGTAACGATCTGCACGAAGCGCATTAGCTCCCCGCTAGCCAGCGGGGCGGGGGGGCTTTTAATTTCCGTGAGCGACAACGGCAACGGCATTCCACAAAAGGTTTTAGATAAAATTTTTCAACCCTTCTTTACTACCAAGCCCACAGGACAAGGAACGGGGTTGGGATTGAGTTTGAGTTATGATATTATAA
>JBBSJJ010000390.1:0-1011 GCA_038257335.1 Chitinophagales bacterium
ATAGAAAAGCTGGAGCAACTTCTAAAGGATAGAAACTAAATGTTATTCTCATCATTTTCAAAAAGATTTCATACAATGAAAAAGATAGCGATGTTGCTGTTTTGTACCGGGATGGCCAACCTGCAAAGTATGTATGCGCAAAAGCAACCCTTGTTTTGGAACAGCGAAATACTAAAAATTGCCAGCCCTAACAGCGAAAGAAATTGGATCTACATAAAGCCAGCGTTAACCATTGAGCCCAGTTCTTTTTTTACAACCTACAAGCAGGCGATGAACCTGGGCAACAATGATGAAATGCGGCTCATCAAAACTGAAAAAGATAATATCGGCTTTACGCACTACCGCTACCATCAATTTTACAAAGGCTTCCGGGTAATATCGGCGGAGTTTACCTTGCATGCAAAAGCAGGCAAGTTACTTACAGCCAACGGGAACATGACTCTTGGGTTGACCCAAAGCCCTGGCATTCAAAAAAGTCGGGAAACTGCGCTGCAGCAAGCGTTGCAGTATTTTCCTGCAGAACGTTATGCCTGGCAAAGCCAGCAGCTAGAAGCAGATTATAGGGCGCAACAGCACAGCCCGGCCGCAACTCTTAAACCCATTGGCGAATTGGTTTGGGTAAGTACAGTTGCCGAAGGCGATCTTACAGACCCCGGCTTCTACCAACTGGCTTATGTGTTCGACATCTACACAGCCTCCATGCAGGGTAAACGCATTTTTGTGAGTGCAGAAAGTGGAGTAATAATAAAAGCATTCCCGCTCAGTTACGACTGCACAGCCACCAACGTTACCACCAATTTTTATGGCGTACAGGGTTTTTCTACCCGGTTAATCCCTGGGTCTAACCCCGCATCTTTCAATTTATGGAACGATTGCCAGACAGCCTTTGTACGCACCCGCAATTGGAACAGCGATCTGACCATGGCCCAGGATTTTGTGTCTGGTATAAACAACAACTGGAGTGCTGCAGCCTCTGCAGCCACCAGCCATTGGGGTACCGAGCGTTCCTAT
>JBBSJJ010000391.1:0-1007 GCA_038257335.1 Chitinophagales bacterium
AGAAAAGACATTGAACTAAAAATTTCTTCTATCATAAGTGACACTAGCCTGGTTTCATTTTTTTAAAAAGGTTTACCAAACACCGGCTCAGGAAAAATGAAACCAGTTCACTTAGTACAAAAAGTAATTTCTTTAAGAAGTGAACTGCATGATTCACTGTAAAATTCAGCGTATGAAAAAAATAATTGGGCTCCTTATTATCAGCAGCAGTATTTGGTCTTGCGGCAATAGTTCTTCCGACAGCAAGCCTCTCACTGTTGCAGTGCATGCAGAAGACCATCAACACCAGGATTCTTCGGTTACTAAACTTGCATTAAACGCTGGAGTGAAATGGAAGAGCGACAGCAGCACGCAAAACAATGTGCTGTTATTAAGAACAACGCTTGACAACTTTAACAGCAGCAGCGATCGCAACCTGGAAGCTTATCACAACCTTGCATTAGACCTGCAAAGAGGGTTGAGTAAAATGGTGAATGAATGTAAAATGAAAGGCCCCGAACATGATGCGCTGCACCTATGGTTGCAGCCCCTGATGGGGCAGGTGAGAGATTTGAAGAAATCTTCGGATGTTGCCGGCGGCGCCACGCTCACGGAAGCGCTTCAAGGGCAGTTGAAAGAATATTATATATATTTTCAACCATGATCATTCATGCCCATACAAAAATAGCAGCCCTCATCAAACATCATCCAGATGCGTTGGAAGCGATTGTCAGCATCCATCCAATGTTTGAAAAACTGCGTAATCCAATCCTTAGAAAACTGATGGCGGGCCGGGCCAGTATAACCATGGCGGCAAAAATGGCGGGCTGTACCATCAACACATTTTATGAAAAATTAAAACCGCTTGGCTTTGAAATAGATACCTTGGTAAAGGCAGAAGAAAGGGAGCAAAAGCAGCTCCCTGCTTTTATGAAATCACTTACCAAAGAGCAAATCATTGAGCTGGACGTTCGTCCAACGATAGCAGCCGGCAATGATCCGTTAAATCTCATTACTCAAAAAACTAA
>JBBSJJ010000392.1:0-1005 GCA_038257335.1 Chitinophagales bacterium
TCTAAAATAGCAGGAGAAACGTCGTCAGGGTTGGCTTCCAGGGTTATTTCTACAGCAGGGCTTATTGTAAATTTTTGTTGGATGGTTTTTAGGATGCCGTCAATTTCTTCCGGTAGTAGCAGGCTGGGTGTACCTCCGCCCAGGTAGATTGTCTCTATAAAATCATCCTCCGCCATCGGCGGAGTCAAACTAATTTCCTGCTTCAATGCATCTAGCAAAGGACTTTTCTGACCAGGCAAAGTAGAGAAATGAAAATTGCAATAGGTGCAGGCCTGCCTGCAAAAAGGTATATGAATATAAATGCCCGCCAAAGATTGTAGATTTACGTTTTAGAAACCATCGTTTTGCAAATGAAGAAGAAGGGCGCTATTAAATTGACCAGGCTTACAATTTGCTTATTGCTGTGTTGCGGTTACAGTAATGTTTGGTCGCAAAAGCCGGCAGATGATAAAAAGCCCTTTGCGCTCTTCGTTCATTTTGTGGGCAAAGATAGCAGCTTTGGCATTCCTTCTTTGGGAATACAAACCGGGTTTGCCACAGAGGTTGATGCGATGACCTACATTAACAAACTCCCCTCTCAACTTGCTTCTAAGGGCTACCCAGTAGCATCGGTGGATAGTTTCTGGCGGCAAAACGACAGCATCTACATAGCATTGTACACCGGGCAGCAATTTAACTGGGTTCAACTTTCTACACATAATATAGACAAGCAGGCCCTGGATGCGGCTGGTTTTGCCCAAAAGAATTTTAGTAGCAAACCTTTGAACATTGTGCAGGTTCAGGGATTGCAGGAGCGCCTCATTCGATTTTATGAAAACCAGGGTTACCCGTTTGCCGCCGTTTTCCTGGACAGTATACAAATAGAGGCGGGCAATATGAAGGCTATACTGCAGGCAGAAAAGGGCGTATTATACCATGTAGACAGCATTCGCATGTATGGCACAGTAAAATTGGACAAAACCTTCTTGCAAAAATATTTGAGCATACCGAACGGTAGCATTTACA